>JACPFL010000015.1 GCA_016183025.1 Deltaproteobacteria bacterium
GCCGGCGGCGGGGGTGCCCCGGGACGAGAGCTCCGAGCTGTTCGCCGCGATTGCGGGCCTTTCGCAGGACCTCACGGTGCTGTTCATCGAGCACGACATGAACGTCGTGTTCCGGTTCGCGAGCCGGATCATCGTGATGGTCGGCGGCCGGATCCTCGTGGAGGTCGAGCCTTCAGAGATCGCGGCTGATCCGCGCGTGCGGGAGGTCTATCTCGGCGGAGCGCGTCATGGCTGAAACGTTGCTCGCGCTCAGGAACGTGCGGGCCGGCTACGGCGATGCCGTCGTGCTCGACGACATCTCGTTCGAAGTCCCGGAGCGGGGCAGCCTGGCGGTGCTCGGCCGCAACGGCGTCGGCAAGTCCACGCTCTTGCTCACCATCATGGGTTACACGGATGTCGCCCGCGGCACGATCGCGTGGCGGGGCGCCGACATCACTTTCGCCGCGCCCCACCGCCGTGCGCTCAAGGGGCTCGGCTGGGTGGCGCAGGAGCGCGAGGTCTTCCCCTCGCTGACGGTCGAGGAGAACCTGACGGTCGCCTCGCAGCGCGGACGTTGGGACCTGGCGGCGGTCTACCGGCTCTTTCCGCGCCTCGCCGAACGGCGGAACGGTCTGGGGAGCCACCTGTCGGGCGGCGAACAGCAGATGCTCGCGATCGCGCGGGCGTTGATGACCAATCCGGCGCTGCTCCTCCTGGACGAGCCGCTCGAGGGGCTCGCGCCGACCATCGTCGAGGAGCTGACGCGCGCGATCAGGCGCATGACGGCCGACGAGGGGACCGCCTTCATTGTGGTGGAGCAGCACGCCGAGATCGCGCTGTCGATAACCGACATGGCTTTGGTACTGGAGCGCGGCAACGTCGCCCACCGCGCGCCATCGAGGGACCTGCTCGGGGATCGGGCAACGCTCGATCGCCTCATCGGCCTGGGCGTCACCGGGAGCCGGGCGGACGGGAGTCGACCCGAGCAATGCTCGAACTGAGCGATGTCCCGGTGGACAGGGGGCCGGAAGGTGGTTAGGATAGGCGCGTAGTCGGAGGCGCGGCGCCGCAGGAGGGATCGTGGAGACAGGCGCGAGGACCGTTCGCTGTGTCTGCCCGCATGACTGCCCGGACGCCTGCTCGATGCTGGTCAGTGTGGAGCAGGGGCGGGCGACCCGGCTCGTGGGTGATCCCGGCCATCGCTTCACCGCCGGGTTCCTCTGCGTGAAGGTCTCCCGCTACCTCGAGCGTGTCTACAGCCCCGCGCGCCTGCTCCACCCCCTGCGCCGGGTCGGCCCGAAGGGGGCCGGGCGGTTCGAGCGGATCTCCTGGGACGAGGCGCTGGACGCGATCGCGCAGCGTTTCCGCGAGATCGCGGCCTCCCCGGACGGCCCGCAGGCCATCCTCCCCTACAGCTACGGCGGCACCATGGGGCTCCTGCAGGGCGGGAGCATGGACCGCCGCTTCTTCCACCGGCTCGGCGCCTCTGTCCTCGACCGCACGATCTGCAGCACCGCGGGCGGGGAGGGGTACAGGCGCACGATCGGCACGGGCCTGGGCTTCGACCCCGAGGCGATCGAGCAGGCCCGCCTGATCGTCATCTGGGGCAACAACCTGCTGACCTCGAACGTCCACCTGTGGCCGTTCGTTCAGCGGGCGCGGAAACAGGGGGCCCTGCTCGTGTGCGTGGATCCCCTCCGCCACCGGACGGCCGAGCACGCGGACCGCCACCTCCAGCTCCTGCCCGGGACCGATGCGGCCCTGGCCCTGGGGATGATGCAGGTGATCCTGGCCGAGGGGCTGGAGGACCGGGAGTACATCGCCCGGTACACGACGGGGTTCGAGGCCCTGCGCGAGCGCGTGAAGGCGTTCCCGCCCGACCGTGTGGCTGCGCTGACGGGGCTCGCGGGAGAGGAGGTCGTCTGGCTGGCGCGCGCCTACGCGACCACCCAGCCTGCGGCCATCCGGATCAACTACGGGATGGCGCGGCACGGGGGCGGCGGGATGGCGGTGCGGACGGTCGCCTGCCTGCCCGCGCTGGTCGGGGCCTGGCGGCACCCAGGGGGCGGGATCCTGCTCG
This sequence comes from Deltaproteobacteria bacterium, assembly GCA_016183025.1. Classification (GTDB taxonomy): domain Bacteria; phylum Desulfobacterota; class JACPFL01; order JACPFL01; family JACPFL01; genus JACPFL01. Next base: position 2,060 of record JACPFL010000015.1, read on the forward strand.
GGACCTCGGCCGCTTTCCCGGTGGACCTCAACCGGCTCCAGCGCCCGGACCTGATCCCCTCGGGCACGCGCACGCTCAACATGAGCCTCGTGGGGGAGCTGCTGACCGCGCCCGACCTGAGGCCGCCGGTGCGGGCCCTGTACGTGTATAACTCCAACCCCGCCGCGATGGCGCCGCATCAGGAGAAGGTCCTCCGGGGGCTGCGGCGGGAGGACCTGTTCACGGTGGTCCACGACCAGTTCGTGACCGACACGGCCGACTACGCGGACATCGTCCTTCCGGCCACGACCCAGCTCGAGCACTTTGACCTCATGAAGTCCTGGGGCACCCTCTACCTGCAGGTGAATGACCCCGCCATCGCGCCGCTCGGGGAGGCCCGGCCCAACACCGAGGTCTTCCGCCTGCTGGCCGCGCGCCTGGGCTTCACTGAGCCCTGCTTCCAGGACAGCGACGAGGAGATGGCGCGGCAGGCCCTGGCGAGCGGGCATCCCTGGCTGGCCGGGATCACCCTCGAAGCCCTGCGGGCGCGCGGGCCGCTCCGGCTCAACCTGCCGGAGCCGTTCTCGCCGTTCGCCGAGGGCGGCTTCCCCACCCCCTCCGGGAAGTGCGAGTTCTACTCGGAGGCGATGGCCCGCGACGGGTTCGACCCGGTCCCGGCATTCACCCCGCCCCGGGAGAGCCTGACTGCGGCCCCGGACCGGGCGGCCCGCTACCCGCTGCTCCTCCTGTCGCCTGGGGACCACGCCCTGCTCAAGTCCAGTTTCTCCCACCTCCCTCACCTGCTGCGCCTGGCCGGGGAGCCGTGGGTGGAACTGCATCCGGTGGATGCGGAGGCCCGCGGGCTCCACGCGGGCCAGGAGGTGCGGGTCTTCAACGACCGGGGCAGTTTCCTGGCGCGCCTGCGGGTCGGCCGACGGGGCCGCCCGGGCGTGGCCCTGACGACCGGGATCCGCTGGAACAAGCTGAGCCCGGGGGGGACCAACGCGAACAGCACCACCTCGGATGCCCTCACCGATATGGGCGGGGGCCCCACGTTCCACGACAACCTCGTGGAGGTCGCGCGGGCGTAGCGGGCCGGCGCCCGGCAGGACGGATGTCTGATGAAGGTGCCACTGGATCTTGGATCACGGGTCCTGGAGCTGGAGGACGGGGGGGTCGGCATCGAGGAGTACCGGGCCCTGAAGGCCCACCTGGTCGAGCACGCCCGGCGCTGCCATGCCTCGGCTGTCCGCGGGGAGGCGCCGCCGCCCCTGCGCGGCCGGGTCGCGCACCACGCCGACCCGCACGCGGAGCACGAGCCCTTCCTCCTGGCCATCCACGGGCTCATGGACGAGGTCCGGTGGGTCGCGGAGCGGCTCCGGGACCTGGACCGGACACACGGGACGATGCTCGCAGCCGGGTTCCTGGAGGCGGCGCTGATCGAACTGCTCCTCCCGCAGGTCCGGGACGCGGTACGGGAGGGATGGCTGGTCGAGCCGTGAGGCGGTGAAGTCCTGAGGGACCCGCTTCCGGCCGGGGGGAGCGCAGCCCGTGACGCAGGCCGTGACCCCCGAGCAGAAGATCGAGATGTACCGGGAGCAAATCCGCCAGCGCCCCGAGAACGTGCTGGCCCGGTTCAGCCTGGGCCAGGTGCTGATGAAGGTAGAACGGTTCGAGGAGGCCGCCGGGGTCTGGGAGGAGCTGCTCGGGTTGAAGCGGGACTACCTCGTGGCCTGGATGCTCTACGGCCGGACGCTCCTCCACCTGGGACGTCCCGCCGAGGCGCGACAGACCCTGGAAGCGCACGCCCTGCCCCTGGCGCACCAGCAGGGCCACGCCGGGCCGATCGAGGAGATCCAGGCGATCCTGGACGAGATCGGGGAAGCCCCGGCCTGAGCCGGCCCGGGGCCTGTCGCGAGCGCCCCGGGCCCCATCATGTTAGACTGCGGCCTCGTCAGCGTTGGCGTGAAATAGGCAGGCCTGCCTAATTCACGTTGAACTATTAGGCACATGCGATCGGCGGTTGGTATCCTGTGAGGATGCTTCGTGGCGTACATCTTCGAATGGGATCCGGCGAAGGGGGCGTCGAATGCCCGGAAGCACCGGGTTACGTTCGACGAGGCGTCAACTGTGTTCGGCGATCCGCTCGCGCTCCTGATGCCCGATCCAGATCACTCTCTGGACGAGGAGCGGTATCTTCTACTCGGGATGTCAAATCGGCGGAGGCTGTTGGTGGTAGCCTTTGCGGAGCGACCACCGCGGACCCGGCTGATCTCCGCAAGGCGGGCCACGCAGCAAGAGCGAGGGCGGTATGAAGAAGCCTAGTCGTCGGAAGTCGGCCGCGGATCGAGACACTCTGCGGCGTGAGTACGACTTCTCCGGGGCTGTGCGGGGTGTCACAGCGGCTAGGTACGCGCAGGGCACCAACGTGGTGGTGATCGATCCGGAGGTGCTCGATGTCTTTCCGGACGGTCCCTCGGTGAACGAGGCGCTTAGAGCTCTGGCGCAGGTCATTCGACACCGGCGTCGGGCCGGTAGACGGCGGCAAAGCGCCTAACTTCGGCATGCGGCGGCCGGCAAGCTGCGCCGCGGCTGATGCCTCACGTTAGGCCCAGAAGCCCAGAAGCCTCTCCACTTGACTCGGAGGACAAATGTCTATACACTACTGATGTGCGGTTCGAGTGGGATTCTCCTAAGGCGGAGGCGAACCTACGCACGCACGGTGTGAGTTTCGCGGAGGCGGTCACGGTCCTCGAAGACGACTTTGCCCTGACCCGTGAGGATGCCAATGCTGTGGAAGAGCCGCGCTTCGTAACCCTGGGCCTGAGCAACCTTGGAAACCTGCTCGTCGTGGTGTACATGTACCGCGAGCCTGACATCATCCGTGTGATGTCTGCCTGGAAGGCGAACAAACGCCAGAGGGTACTGTATGAAAAAGGTCGCCGCTGAGAAATATCGTGACATCGACTTCTCGCGCGCCAAGCGCGGTCCTGTCGTCAAGCCCGAGCCAGGAAAGACCAAGATCTCAATTCGCCTAGACAACACCGTGCTGGAATACTTCCGAGATCTGGTGGACAAGGCTGGCGGTGGGAACTACCAGACCCTGATCAACGACGCTTTACTTGAGCATGTCCACCGACGCTCGACGCTCGACGTCGTGCGGCAAGTGGTGCGGGAAGAACTCGCACCATACGGCGTCCGGCGGGGTCTAACATCGCGCTCCGGCGGAGCGGGTGCTCGCGCTGCTCGCACCCCGGCCGCTGACCGCGGACGTGACGGACGCTTCGATCGCGTCTTCCCTCGCCCACACTCGATTCCAGCGAGCCCTCTTCCGGGAGGCGCCAACCGCTCATTTTGGCCGGGAAGCCGCCCCTACCCCTCCAGCCCGGGGAAGAACCCATCACGACCTGCTGGCGCGTATCAACGTCAAGACCGCGCGTTCCTACCGCATCAAGGCCGCGGCGCCTTTCTTGGCCAGCTCGTAGTCCTCGGCTGAGGGACGGCCGCTCACCCCGATGCCCCCCACGCACGCCCCGTCGCGCAGGATGGCGACCCCGCCGGCCACGGTCACGAACCGCGGGTCGCCCAGCCGCCGGATGTCACGCCCCTCCTCGAAGTTCGCCGTGTCCTGCTCCATGCGCGCGGCCGTGTACGCCTTGTTGACGGCGATGGACGCGGATCGGATGGTCGAGCCGTCCATCCGCGCGAAGGCGATCAGCTCGCCGTAGGGGTCCACCACGGCCGCGGAGACCGGCCGCTTGCCGTCATCGGACGCCGCTTTCAGGATCACCGCGATGGCCTGCTGCGCCTCCGCCAGGGTGAGCCGCGTGATGGTATGCTCCTTCATCGGGAATGCCTCCTCAGCCGATGGCGCCTGTTGGCCTGCTCCGCCGCGGTACTGTTGCCGCCTCAGGCTGCTCGCACGGGAGGCATTCTCGACCAGCCAGGGCCGCGCGTCAACCGCACGGGCCCCTGGTGTCGCCGTGCGCCAGATGGCTGTTCAGGGCGCTGCCGTCGACCCTCATGGTCCGTTCAGCCGGGGTGCCGGGCCGGTGGCAGACCATCGGCTGGTTCAGGCGGTAGATCCGGACCGCGTTCAGGTAACCGACTTTGTGGGCCAGAGCCGGCGAGGATTGGCGGAGGCTGGCCATGAACCGTCGCCCGGCCCCGAGTGCTCGGTCAAGTAACTGGGCAAACTCCTCGTCGGTTTGATCCGGCCTGAACTTCGAGTAGAACGAATCCAGGCCGACGACGATGCGATCAGGGAACGAACTCATGAGATCGAGCCAGTCCCCCACGATGTTCCCGCTGACGTCGGTGATGGGATTGCATCGGCCCCCACTCCGGAGGGGTAGGGGCCTGAGCTGGATGTAGAGGTTGGGGTGATCCTGAAGCAGGCGACGGGTCAGCGCGGCGGTCCGATGGCCGGTATTGTCCCAGCCGGCGTGGGCCCAGACGATGCGGGCCATGCGGTTGTGCCGGAGCAGCCGCTCGAAGGCCGTGATGTTCTCGGAGAACACATCGGGGTTCGCGAACTGATGGACCTTGTCCGCGGCCGAGCAGTCGGGTAGATCGGCGAATGCGATGTCGGAGGCGAGCGCCTCCATGTGCAGGTCGATGGGGACGTCGTAGCGTGCGGCAAGGTCGGCCAGGAGGCGAAAGAGATCGCGGTCGGGCGATGCGGAGATATACGGATGCCCCTCATGGAACGAGAAGTGCTCCGCGGCCATCTCCCCGAACCCCACAGCTCCGTCGCGGAGGATCTGCGTCGCCGCCCCCACGAAGGCGGGGAGTGTCTCCTCAAGGGTTGCCTGGTGCAAGACGACCTTCTGGATCATCACGTTGAGGCTTTCTCCGCCCCCGAGGAAGGCGAACCCCGAACACATCCATCCTCGCCAGGACGTCGCGCCGCACGAGCCCGTCGTAGTCGACGTCGTACACGCACGTCGGAGTGTCCGGCGCGTGGTTGTGGGTGTCGATGTAGCCGGCCTCGGGACCCACCGGGGGCTCGCCGGCCTCCGTCCTCGTCCGCATCACGCCCGATCCCGAAAGCATGAACAGCGCGAGGACCCCCGCGAGCAAGCCGATTGGTTTCCCCCACCACGTTGCAGTCTTCATGGCGCGTCCTCCTTGTCCCGTCTCAACAGCCCGGTCCAACTGCGCGCGTCCGTGTCCCTTCGCCGAGTGGGCTCAGGATCCTCTGATGACGGAGGATCTTCTGGTGAGCGCCCCGCTACTGTGATCCAGGTCACACCTTAAGGGAGTCTTCACCGGTCGGCGGCGGTCAGGGCGATGGGGGGCGAAGGTCCGAGAGTCGCGTCGCTCCGTGGCGCGGGCGGCGGTCAGACCAGACCAAGGCTCCGCGGGGAGACCATGTGGCTCGAGAGCCGGAGGTCGCGACCGCTCAGGCCCAGCGCGATCCCGGCGACCTCCGCCACATGCAGGATCGGCAGCCGGAACCTCGTGCGGCTCTCGCGCTCGGCAGCTTTCTGGAAGGCGTCGAGCGTCACGTAGCACTGCGTACAGGGGGTGCCGACGCAGGCCGCGCCGGCGGCGCGGGCGGACTGCAGGACCCGGGCGGCGATGCGGGCGCCCAGGGGCTCGTTGGTCATCAGGATGTGGAAGCCGCAGCACTGGGTCTTTGCCGGATGGTCGACGGCCTCAGCGCCGAGCGCCACGAAGAGATCCTCAAGCCAGTGGGGGGATCGGCCGTCGTCAGCCCCGAGCGCCGGTGCAGGTCGGAGGAGATGGCAGCCGTAGAACGGGGCGATCCGCAGCCCCTCCAGCGGGCGCCGAGTCTGGCGCCGGAGGTCGGCCGCGCCAACGTCTTCCAGCAGGACCGCCGGCAGCGGGCGCACCCGCGCCCGGCCCTGGTACTGCAGCCCGATGGCCCCGAGCGCGTGATTCACCCGGGCCAGCTCCCCGGGGTGCGAGAGGCGGCTGATGGTACGCGTGAACGACAGGTAGCAGGTATTGCAGATGGTCAGCACATCCAGCCCCAGGCCCTCGGCCTGGGCCAGCGTCCTGGCGTTCAGGGCCAGGGTCAGCGAGGGGTCCGTGACCCAGCCTTGGGTCGCGCCACAGCAGCTCGCCTGGTCCAGCTCGACCAGCTCGATCCCCAGACGGGCCGCGAGTCGCCGGGTGGCGTGGTCCACCTCCGCCGCGCTCGACTTGCCCACGCACCCTGGATAGTAGGCGAACCTCATCGCTCCTCCATCCGCTCCTGCACCTTCCTGATCTCCTCCGCTGTCGAGATCGGGGAGGCCAGCGAGAACTTGCCCTTGCGGGCGAGCTTCAGCCCTTCTCCTGCGCGGGCGAGCGCGCCAGCCCTCCGGGTCTTCAGGAGGAGCGAGGGCGCGGTCACGACGCCGGCCTCCCGGATGAGATCCAGGAAGGCGTGGCTGTGCCGGGCCTCCTCCCCGAGCCCGCGCTTGATGCACGCGGCCCGGAGCGGCTCGACCGCGTGCCCAAGCACGTCGATCCCCATCGGGCAGGCGTCATTGCAGGCGTAGCAGGAGCAGCAATCGTAGAGGCCCCTGGCCAGGGCTGACGAGCGGTCGAGAGCATCCCTGGGGTCGAGGGCGAAACGGCCGGCCTGGACGAGGGCCGCGGGCCCCTGGAACCCCTCGCCGTCGATCCGCCAGGAGGGGCATGCGGCCACACAGATCAGGCACTGGACACACTGCATCAGGTCGTGGGGGATCCGCATGGCCCCGTGGGTAAGCGGCTCGGGAAAGCTCTGATACGGGTCCCGCCGGTCCAGGTAGGGGAAGAGCCGGTCGACCACCCGGTCGTATCCCGAGTGGTCCACCACGAGGTCCCTGACGATCGGGAGGTTGGGCAGGGGCTCGATGACCATCTGCTCCGCGGCCGGCTCCCAGCAGGCCAGCACCGGTCGTCCGTTCACCTGGACCCCGCACGCCCCGCACCGCCTCACCCCGCAGAACCAGCGGAAGGCCAGGCTGGCTCCAAGCTGGTCCACGACGTAGATGAGGGCGTCGAGCACCCGCATCTCCCGGGCGCGGGGGATCTCGTATGTCTCGTACCGGGGCTCGCGGCCCTCGGCCGGGTCGTAGCTGAAGATCCTGGCCACCACCTGTCCTGCTCCCATCGCCGATCCTCCCGGCCTCTCCCGTCCTTCAGTCCCCGCTCAGGCGTAAGCCCACGTGCGGTACAGCTCGGCGTCCCGCTCCTCGACTTCCTGCGGTGTCAGGTACTTGAGATCGACCGGCGCGGTCCAGAGCCTGGGGCCTCCGTCCTCCCGCCGGATCCGGATGTGCCGGAGCCAGTTGGCGTTGTCGGTCCTCGGGCAGTCTTCCCGGTAGAAGGGCCCCCGGCTCTCCCGGCGCAGGAGGGAGGCCTGCGTGATCAGCTCCACGCACTCCAGCATGTCCTCCGCGTCCACGGCATCCACGAGGTCGTAGTTGAAGTGATGGGTGGCGGTGCCGGGCGACATCCGGGGGAGCAGCTCGGCGCGGATCTGTGCGAACTCCCCCAGCGCTGCCCGCATCTTCTCCTCGCTCTTGATGAAGTCCATCTTGTCATACATGATCTCGCGGATCCGGCGCTTCACCTGGGCTGGCCGGGGCCCCGCGCCGCCCGCCCGCGCGAGGTACCCGGTGATCCGCTGGACCTCGGCCTCGATCTGCCGCTCCTCCACAGCGGGCATCTCCATCGCCCTGGCCCGCTTCACGGCCGCGGCCGCGGCGGTCTCGGCCTCGTAGCAGACGGTGATGATCCCCGTCACGTAGTTTCCGGCGACCGACCCGGCCGTGAAGAGATTGGGAAGGGTCGCCTCCATCGAGGCATCCGCGCGCACCCCGCCCCGCATCTGGTGGCCTGACATGGCGCACTCGATCAGGTCCCGGGTGAAGTCCAGGCCGAGCTTGTCGTAGAACTGGACCTGGTAGCTGTAGGCGCGGAAGGCCTCGGGATCCACGTGGCGGTAGCTGGCGAAGTAGCCGCCGTCCTTGCGCGCCTTCCCCTGCCGGATCTGCTGCACGAGGGCCCGGGACTGCAGGTTGTACGACGGCTGGAAGCGGGAGACCCGGTCCGAGTTGAAGAAGTCCTCGCCGGCGCTGTTGAAGTAGTGAGCCACCTCCGGGTCCCCGGCCAGCGGGCCGGGGTAGTTGTGCAGCCGGCACCAGGACGCGGGGTAGGCGATATCGCCGAAGTGCCACCAGATGATCTCGACCCCCTGCAGCTCCGCGCCGGCCCGGTAGGCCATGGCCAGCCCGTTCCCGCACATCTCCCGGGTCCCGGTCGAGCGGGTCCAGAAGTAGTTGGTATGCCCCGTGGCCAGGATGACGCACTTCGCCCGGATGGCCAGCAGGGTGCCGTGCAGGTAGTCAAAGGCCATGGCCCCGACCGCGCGATCCCCCTGGGTCAGGAGGGCCGTGGCCGTTGTCTCCTCGTGGCAGGGGATCCTGCGCCTGAGCACCTCCGCGCGCAGGATATCCATGATCCCCTTGCCCGAGTTGCCCATCTTCGGGGTGATGATGATCCGGCCGGGGACCAGGTCGCCCTCCTCGGTCCTCCGGAAGTACAGCCCCCACTGCTCGAACTCGGGGTAGAGTTTCTTCGCGTAGGGGATGAGGGCCTTCAGGAAGTCCTGGTCCGGGAAGAAGTCATAGTTCACCAGCTTGTTCCGGAAGTCCTTCTCCGGGTCCTCAACAGTCACAGCAGACTTGCCGATGCTGCCCGGGTAGCCGAAGGTCACGGAGCAGCCGCTTCGCCCCAGCACCCCTTTGCAGATGAGGAGCACCCGCGCGCCCTGATCGTGGGCCTTGATGGCGGCATAGGCGCCCGCCGCCCCCCCGCCGATAACCAGGATGTCCGCTTCATGCCTGGCCAACATGGTCACCTCCCCGGTAGGCCCAGGAGCGCCTGAGGGCGGGGGCACGGTCCTCCGGGCCCGTGGGCACCAGCCCCCCTTTATGTAAGGAGTGCATCCGTCGTGCCTCGCCCGGGTATGCCTGGGCCCCATGGTAACCATGCGCCGATACGCCTGGTGGGGCCGGGCCCCCCCGGAGGGGCTGCAGCACCGTCATCCGTCAATTGTCAAAGAGAAGCGCCGGGGCCTTCCACGGCCCGACAAT
>JACPFL010000233.1 GCA_016183025.1 Deltaproteobacteria bacterium
CGCGCCGCCAGCGAGAGCCAGTTCGCCAGGACGCCCCGGCCGCTCCCCAGGTCAAGGATGCGGCCTGCCCGCGGCAGGGCCGCGTCCAGGGCCCGGAGGGGCAGGATGAGCAGGCGGGACGCCATGAACAGGCGCTGCCAGAGGCATAGGTGGGGATAGCGCCGGAAGAGCGCCCGCGTCTGGCTCATCCCGCCATGACCTCCAAGCCGAGTAGCGCTCCTGTGGCAGAGTAGGTCCGGATCAGCCGAAGCCGGCGTCCTGGCGGCCACTCCTCTCGGCGGAGCTGGATGGCTGGGAGCTGGCGGCCGGCGTAGTAACGGGAGGACTCCCCGTAGATGGCCGGGAGCGGCGCGCCCGTGAGCAGCTCCACGGCCCCCGGAGGCAGCTCGACCTCGTCCAGGATGGTCAGCGCCTCGCCCTCCACCCAGACTTCCCGGTAAAACTGCTCGCGGCGGAGCCGCGCGCCGTGGATCACCCGCTGGCGGAGCCGGGCCTTGACCCAACGGGCCACCGGCTCCCAACGGCCCAGCGCATGTTGGACGATCCGGAGCGCAGCAAATCGCCCTGGGGACATGATCGGGGGCCCAACCGCCCACAGCGGCCCCTGGAGCTGCAGGCGCCCGTCCTCCGATGTCAGGGCCTGACCCACATTGGGAGGCCTTGAGGAGACGAGCCAGGCAGACGTGAGCGGACGGCCGCGTTCCCGGGCGATCCACACTCCGCCGTCCTCCAGCACGGTGCCGGTCGCGCGGAACACGGCACGGAACGCCCCCCCCTTGCGCGCGGCCGCGATCAGGTGAAGCATCGGGGTCTCAGCGATCCACCACCCCGCCTCCGGGAACCACGACGTCCTGACCGGCTCGCCCGGGCGGACGAGGTGATCCGCCGGCGAGCCGGACGTCAGCGCGGAGCCTCCCGCGCGTTTGTCCGTCCCCGTGTCAAGGTCGGGGCTGGCGTCCCGGGCGGCCAGCAGGAGCGAGGCGCTGTAGAAGGCGAGGTACTTGTCATCCACGGCGGCCGGCACCACCGCGCGGCCGGCCTCCATGCCCCGCCGGATGGCCTCGGCCAGCACGCGCGCCGCGGGAAACCCCGGAGCGAGTCGCTCGACTCCATGCGGGAGCAGGTACTGCGTGTTGCGGCTCCCGACACAGCCCCCGGCCCCGCCGTCCGGCTGGAGCGTGTAGGCCAGAAATCCGCAGGCCCGCTCGGCCAAGGCCAGGGCCAGCGGCTCGCCGAGGTGCTCATGGACCTTGACCAGGTGCTCCACCGTCACGGAGAGGTAACCGACGTCGGGCCCGCCGTACTCCGGGAACCATCCTTCGGGGGACTGAGCCCCCTCAAGCTCTCGAAGCTTTGCCCGCGCCCCCGCCGCGAACCGCGCCTCCCCGGTCAGGCGGGCCAGGGCCGCCAGCGCCGAGGCCGCCCCAGCCACCTGGTTGAGGACCTGGGCGTCCGTCCGCCGGAGGAGCCACGCCCCAGCCCGCGCCAGGGCGCTCCGAACCGGGTCCGCCGCCTTCATCTCTCCTTCAAGCGTGAGCAGCGTCTCGGCGACCGCCCCCGCGGAAAAGGCGGTGGCCACGAAGCTGTGCTCCCAGGGGTAGAGGTCGTTGAACGCCCCGGAGGGGAGCTGCTGTCGCGCCCAGAAGGCGAGGGCGGCTTCTGTCCAGGCCAGGAGTGCCGGGTCGCGGGCGTACGAGTTGCCGGACCCCTCCAGTGTGTAGAGCAGGGCCAGGGCCAGGGCGGCCTCCTGGAAACGGGCCCCGGGTAGGTCGCTCGACCCCGCAGACCAGTACGCCCGGTCGAAGCACCCGTAGGTCGGCGAGTGCGGGTCGCGGTCGAGCAGGCTCAGCAGGCGCGGGGCCTGCTCAACGGCGCGCCGCAGATAGATCGGTTCGATGGACGAGCCTCCGTGTCACCCGCGAGGTGAAGGTCAGCAGCGAGAGCGGCAGCCGCTCCAGCACCGGGATAAACGCCCGTCGGTGCAGGAGCACGAGCGAGAGGAGCCAGTGCACGAGTCGGGTGCGCCACCCGACCTGCACTGGCGGGCCGATGCGGTACTGCGGCTTCGGCCCGGCCATGCGCGCGATCCGCATCGGCGCCCCGACCTTCTTCAGGTCCAGGAAGAACTGCTGGGTGGCGAGCAGTTCCTCCAGGCGGCAGGGCTCCACCCGGGCGCCCCCGCTCAGGACCAGGCGATCGAGGGCCCGCTGCCCAGCCTCAGTGCGCACGATAATGGCCGACCATCCCTGCCCGTCCCGTTTGAACCACGCATCGCCCACCGAGAGGTCCGCCAACTCCGACGTGTGGTCGATGCAGGGGAGACAGCGATCGGGGATGAAGGGGACGTTCAGCAGGGAGTAGTCGGCCTTGGAGAGAAACTTCGTCCGCCCGTCCTTGAGACGGACCACGAGCCCTCCGGGGAAGCCCCGGCCCCGGTACTCCACGGCCGCCACCTCCTCGGGCTTCACCTTCAGCTTCCGGAACAGGAACAGCGTCCCCTCCAGCTCCGTCGCGTACCCGCAGAACAGCCCGACCCGGAGCGCGAGCCGCTCACGCAACCGGCGGTTCAGGGGCTCCAGCTTCCGGGCCCCTTCGATCTGGCAGGGGAGCCCGACGATGGCGATCCGCCGGTACTCCAGCGCCTTCTCCAGGAGGTCGTACACGCTGACGAGCTGATACTTGGACTGGCTGCCGCGCCCCACCGCTTCGGGGCCGGTCACCAGAATGGGCCGGGCCTTCCAGGGCTCTCCCTCCTGCATCCCGACCATCAGCGCGGCCTCGAAGTCCCCCGCGCGCAGTCCCTGCGCGATCAGCGCCGAGATGATCCCGCCCGAACTGGCCCGCTCACGGGTGACCGGATCCCTGGCATGCCCGACGAGCACGTCGCGATAGTACCCCACGTACGGGTGGTACCGCGGACCGGCCAGAGGCGCGGCGAGCCTCTCGAAGTCCACGCTCTCCCCCGGGCAGACCTTGATGCAGACGTTGCACTGGTCACAGGTCTCGTC
>JACPFL010000234.1 GCA_016183025.1 Deltaproteobacteria bacterium
CACCTGCTCCGCGGAGCGGCCGACCTGGAAACCAGCCGCTGGCGGCCGTGTCTGCCACTGCAGGCACGCCGAATGGGGGCATGGCCGGGAGGGGGGAAATCCAAGGCCGGGGCAGAATTGAGCAAGTTCCGTGCCTCATCGTGATGAAGCGCATTGGGAGATTTTCGGTCTTGACGGAAGGAGGCTCACCCGTATACTTGGGCCATACAAGTCACCGGAGGTGCGCTCTCCGGGAAGGGCGGGCTGATCTGTGGGACGTCCTGAGGATGGGGATGAGGAGATGAAGGGGCCACAGGCCGCGATGCCGGGAGGCCTCGGCCGCGCGATCAGCCCCGCGCCGGAGGCCACGCTCCAGGAGAAGGCCTACGACGCGATCAAGGACGCCATCCTCAAACACATCCTGAAGGGCGGGGAGTTGCTCTCGGAGGAGCGCCTGGCCAAGGGCCTGGGGATCAGCCGGACACCCGTCCGGGAGGCGTTGCGGCGGCTGGCCTCCGAAGGTCTGGTGGAAAGCATCCCGCGTCGCGGCAGCTTCGTCAGCCGTCTGACGATGACCGATGTCAAGGAGATCTTCCAGATCCGCGAGGCCCTGGAGGGGATGGCAGCCCGGCTGGCCGCGTTGGGGGTGCGGGAGGACGAGCTGCGGGCCACCCGAGCACGCCTGGAGAAGGCCTTCGAGTCCAGGGACCCCGACGAGCTCTTCGAGGCGGGACGGGAGTTCCACCACTGGATCATCGTCAATTCTCGAAACGAGCGCCTCATCCGCCTGCTGGCCGCCCTGCGCTCCCAGATCGACCGCGTCTTCTTCCTGGGGACCACGCTCTCCGGCCAGATGGAGCGCTCCTTCAGCGAGTACGAGGCGCTGATCCGCGCCCTGGAGCAACGCGATCCCGACCTGGCCGAGCAGATCATGCGCCGGCACCTGGCCGCGGTCCGCGAGCAGCTGCTCCAACGCCTGTGACCTGATGTACGGCTTCGACTACCACGCCCCGCAGAGCCTGAGTGAGGCCACCGCCCTGCTGGCGCAGCACGGGGCCGCGGCCAAGCCGCTGGCGGGGGGCACGGACCTCATCCTCCACCTGAAGGAGCGCCGGCTCAAGCCCCGGCACCTCGTGGACCTGAAGCGCATCCCGGGGCTCGACCATCTGACCGCGGAGGGCTCCGAGCTTCGGGTCGGGGCTGTGGTCCCGCTTCGGGCCCTGGAGCGGGCCATCGCCGGGGACGAACTGCTCCAGGCCACGGTCGGCGCGGGCCTGCGGCAGATGAAGTCGCCGACGCTCCGCAACCGCGCCACCCTGGGTGGGGTGCTGGCGAACGCCGATGTGACCGCAGACCTGCTCCCGCCGCTCCTGGCTCTGGGCACGACGGTCGCCCTCCACGGCCCGGGGGGGGACCGGGTGCTGCCGCTCGATGAGTTCCTGCTCGGAGCGTCCCGGACCGCCCTGGGGGCCGGGGAGATCCTGCGCGAGGTCACGATCCCGCGGGTGGCCGGAGGGCGCGGGTTCTTTCAGCGGCTCGGCCTCAAGCGGGTGGGCGGGCCGCCTCTCGTGATCGTGGCCGGGGTGCTCGTGCCCGGCCCGGAGGGAGGCGTGGCGCGCGCCAGCCTCGTGGCGGGGGCAGTGGGGCCGCGACCGGCCCGGCTGCCCCAGGTGGAACAGATCCTGCTGGCGGCACGTCCGGCGGTCTCGGGGATCGAGCAGGCGGCTGCGGCGGGCGCCGGAGAGGCCGGGGCTGTCAGCGACCTCTGGGCGACGAAGGAGTACCGCCAGGAGATCCTGGAGGTCCTCTTGCGCCGGGGCCTGCAGGCCGCCCTGGGGACAGGGGGGGACCGGTGAAGCACCCGCTGGGCGTGACCATCAACGGCGTCCCGTACGATCGGGTGGTGGAGTCGCGGCGGACCCTGCTGGACTTCCTGCGGGACGAGTTGGGGATCACGGGCCCGAAGAAGGGATGTGACGCCGGCGACTGCGGCTGCTGCATGGTGCTGATCGACGGCGTGCCGATGCACTCCTGCCTGATCCTGGCCGCCGAGATGGAGGGGCGGCAGGTGACCACCATCGAGGGCTTGGCGAGGGGCGACCAGCTCCACCCGGTTCAGGAGGCCTTCATCCGGTGCGGGGCCGTGCAGTGCGGCTTCTGCATCCCGGGGATCATCATCACGGCCAAGGCCTTTCTCGAGGAGCACCCGAACCCCACCACCGACGAGGTCATCGAGGCCATCTCGGGGCACCTCTGCCGGTGCACGGGCTACCTGCAAATCGTGGATGCCATCATGGCCGCGGCTGAGGCCATGCGGGTGCCACCCCAGCACGCCTGAGGCGTCAGGGAGGGGGTATGGAGACCAAGGGCAACGGCTTTTCCGCTATCGGGAAGGGACTTCCCATGGTCGATGCCCGGGACAAGGTCACCGGGCTCCACGACTTCGGGATGGACGTGGCGCTGCCGGGGATGCTGTGGGGCCGGGTCCTCAGGAGCCCCCACCCCCATGCCCGGATCACGCACATCGACACCTCCCGGGCCGCGCGGCTGCCGGGCGTGGTGGCCATCGTGACCGGGGACGATGCGCCGCGGCGCAAGTTCAGCGTGTGCGGGCAGCGCCTCGAGGACGAGCACCTGCTCGCCATCGAGAAGGCCCGCTACGTGGGAGACGAGGTGGCCGCGGTGGCCGCCTTCGACGAGGACACGGCCGAGGAGGCCTGTACCCTGATCGACGTGGAGTACGAGCTGCTCCCCGCGGTCCTCGACCCGTTCGAGGCGATGCAGCCCGGGGCCCCGCTCGTGCACGAGCACCTGGGGACCAACGTCGCCACGCACACGGAGTTCGTCCGGGGCGACCTCGGCGAGGCCCTGCGCCAGGCCGACGCCGTGGTGAAGGAGCGCTTCAGCCTCCCGTACTTCCACCAGGCCTACCTGGAGATGAACTCCTGCGCCGCCGAGTGGGACAGCGAGGGGCGGCTCACCCTGTATGCCTCCACCCAGTCGCCGGCCCTGTCCCGGGGGAGCTATGCCCGGGCCCTGGACATCCCCCCGGAGCGGATCCGGGTGGTGCAGTGCCACATGGGCGGGGCCTTCGGGGCCAAGCTCGAGTACAAGCTCCACCCGATCTGCGCCCTGCTGGCCCGCAAGGCCGGCCGCCCGGTGAAGATGGTCAACCCGCGCCACGAGGAGTTCTTCGCGGGGCTGCCGCGGGTGCCGATGACCATCGACCTCATGTTTGCGGCCAAGAAGGACGGGACGATCCTGGGCAAGGAGATCCGGATCGTCGCCGACAACGGCGCCTACATCAACTACGCCCATGCGGCCATGCTCTCGGCCCTGCTCCGCCACGACAACCTCTACCGCTACCAGCACACCCGGGCCGTGGGCGACCTGGTCTACACCAACAAGGTGACCTCGGGCTGCTTCCGCGGGTTCGGCAACCTCCAGGGGCACTGGGCTGTCGAGAGCCTCATGGACATCCTGGCCGAGGAGCTGGGGATGGACCCGGCTGAGCTCCGGAAGATCAACGGCGTGCGGACCGGGGACACGACCATCCACGGCTGGAAGATCCTCTCCTGCGGCCTGCAGGAGTGCATCGACCAGGTGACCAAGGCCGCGGGGTGGGAGCAGAAGCGCTACGCCCCCAAGCCCCGGGGCCCGCGCAAGCGCGGGGTCGGCCTGGCCTGCTGCCTGCACGTCTCCGGGAACCGCTCCTTCGTCCCGATGTTCGACGGCGCCTCGGCCATCTGCCTGATCAATGCCGAGGGGCAGGTGCGGATCCTGACCGGCGAGACGGACATGGGCGCGGGGACGCGCACGGCCATGTCCCAGATGGCCGCGGAGGCCCTGGGGGTCCCCGTGGAGTGGGTGCAGATCTCGACGGGCGACACGGACGTGACGCCGCACGGCCTCGGCACCTACGCTGACCGGGGGACCACCCTGGGCGGAGGCGGCGTCATGATGGCCGCGCTGGACGCCAAGCGCCAGGTGCTGGAGCTCGCGGCCGAGGAGCTGGAGGCCCGGGCCGAGGATCTCGTCATCGACGACGGGGTCATCTCGGTACGGGGGAACCGGGACCGGGGGATCCCGTTCCGGCAGGTGACCCAGAAGGCGTTCATCCGGAAGGCCGGCGGGATGATCGTGGGGACCGGGACCTACATCCCGAATGGCGTGTCCGACATCGACCCGAAGACCAAGTACGGCAACATCTCCTGCGCCTATCCCTTCGCCGCGCAGGTGGCCGAGGTCGAGGTGGACGAGGAGACCGGGGAGGTCTGGCTGGTCAACCACTTCGCAGCCCACGACCTCGGGCGGACGATCAACCCTCTGGCCGCGCGGGGCCAGATCATCGGCGCCGTGGCCCAGGGCGTCGGGCATGCCCTCCTGGAGCAGATGGTCTACGACGACAAGGGGATGCTCCGCAACCCGAGCTTCAAGCGCTACCTCATCCCCCGCGCCTGGGACATGCCGCGAGCGCTCACGACGATCCTCGTGGAGACGAACGACCCGAACGGCCCCTTCGGGGCCAAGGGGCTCGCGGAGCCGGCCCTGATCCCGACGCCGCCGGCGATCGCCAACGCCATCTACAACGCCGTCGGGGTCCGGCTCACGCACCTGCCCCTCACACCCGAGAAGGTCCTGCGGGCGCTGAAGGAGAAGCGGGAGCGCACCGCGCGACCCGAAGCGCCACGATAGGCCCTGTTGACCACACGCGGCGACAGCACCGGACGGAGGTCACACCATGCCCAAGCCCGAGTTCGAGTTCTTCAAGCCTGACAAGATCCCCTGGCAGCCGGTGGAGGGATCGGTGACCGGTGGGGCCGGCGGGAAGGGGATCTCGCAGAAGATCCTGGCCCAGGACCCTCAGACCGGGGATGCCACGCGGCTGCTGCGCTTCGACCCGGGGACCGAGACGGAGGAGACCATCACCCACGACTTCTGGGAGGAGGTCTGGCTCATCGAGGGCGACCTCACGGACCTGGCCAAGAAGGAGACCTACACGGCCGGGATGTACGCCTGCCGGCCGCCCGGCATGGTCCACGGGCCTTACCGGTCGAAGCAGGGCTGCGTGACCTTCGAGGTCCGCTACTACAAGAAGTAGCGGGGGACGTATGGCCACGCTCACGCTCACGCTCGTGCGGGAGGGCCGGAGCGAGCCGGTGATCTTCGAGGTCCGGCGGCTGGTGAACGGGGGGTTCACCTCCCGGGACCAGCCCGGCGCCCGGAAGCATATCGAGGAGCTGAAGGCCAAGGGGATCACGTGCCCGGACGAGATCCCGGCCTTCTACCCGAAGTCCCGGGAGCTGATCACGACGGCCGACGAGATCGAGGTACTGGGGGACCAGACCTCCGGGGAGGCGGAGTTCGCCCTGCTCATCGGCGGCGGGCGGACCCTCGTGGCGGTGGGGAGTGACCACACGGACCGAGAGCTCGAGGCCCTCACCATCCCGAAGTCCAAGATGGTCTGTCCCAACGTGGTCTCACGCGAGGTCTGGGACCTGCAGGACGTCCGCCAGCACTGGGACAGCCTGCTGCTCCGGAGTTACATGCTGAAGGGCGGGGAGCGGACCCGCTACCAGGAGGCCCGCCTGGGGAGCATGCTGCCGCCAGAGCAGATCCTGGACCTGGCGAAGGGGCGGATCAGCGAGGGGGGGACCGAGGGGTTGGTCCTCTTCTCAGGGACCGTGGCGGCCATCGGCGGCCTGAGCTTCGGGGACGGGTTCGAGGCCGAGCTGGTGGACGAGGTCTGGGGGCGCCGGCTCACCTGCCAGTACCGGGTGCGGCCCATCACCTGGTTCCGCTCGAGCTGAGCGGCGGAGAGGAGGCGCGCGTGCGAGTCGCATCCATCCAGATGGCGATCGGGGACCAGCCGAAGGAGGAAAACCTCCGGCGGGCGGAACAGCTCATCGACGGGCTCGGCCGGGTCGACCTGGTGCTCCTCCCCGAGATCTGGAACGTCGGGTACTTCAGCTTCGACCTGTACGCGGCCCAGGCCGAGGATCTGAGCGGGGAGACGGTCTCGCGGCTCAGCAAGAA
>JACPFL010000245.1 GCA_016183025.1 Deltaproteobacteria bacterium
GAGCCGGGTGGTGCTGATGACGGCGCGGCCGGGGCGGATCAAGGAGGTGGTGCCGGTGGGGATCGGGCGGCCGCGGCGGACGACGGGGGCGGAGGAGGTGCAGGTGCTGGACTACCTGGCGGCGCACATCAAGGAAGAGGTGGAGAAGGCGATGCAGGGGGGCCTGGCGGGCGAGGGGGAGGGGTGAGCGGATGAAGGGGACCGCCGAGGCCAAGGCGCAGGTCTGGCAGGAGGTAGACCGCACACGGGAGGAGATCGTCGAGCGCTGCTGCCAGCTCGTCCGGATCCCGAGCGAGAATCCCCCAGGGGCTACAACGGCCCTGGCCCAGCACCTGGTCGCGCAGCTCCAGGCGGAGGGGGTCGCCACAGAGGTCTACGAGCCGAGGGCGCAGAACCCGAACATCGTGGCCCACCTGAGGCCGTTTCAGCGAGGGGCCCGGACCTTCGTGCTCAATGGGCACCTGGACACGTTCCCGGTGGGGGACCCGGGGGAGTGGAGCATGCCACCGTTCTGCGGGGCGGTGCGGGACGGGAAGATCTACGGGAAGGGGACGGCAGACATGAAGGGGGGGCTGGCGGCCTCGCTGTCGGCCTTCCTGCTCCTGCATCGGCTGGGGGTGTCGGTGGAGGGGAACGTGATCCTCATGATGGTCTCCGACGAGGAGACGCTGGGTCCATGGGGGACACGGTGGGTGCTGGAGCAGCATCCGGAGTACCGGGGAGACGCGTGTCTGATCGGGGAGCCGGTGGCCGGGGCCGGGCCGGCCGGGGCGATCACGGTGGGGGGGAAGGGGATCCTGTGGCTACGGGTGACGGTGACAGGGGAAGCCTACCACGGGGGGCTGTGCGAGGGGGAGAGCGCGATCACGCGGACGGGGCGGATCTTCCGGGTGCTGGAGGGGATCCACGGGCTGAAGGTGGAGTTGCCTCCGGACTTTGACGACGTCGTCGCGGCCGCCAAGGCCATCAGGGTGCGGAACCGAACGCTGGAGCAGGTGATCACGACGGTGAACGTGAACGTGGGGAGGATCTGGGGAGGCACGAAGGTGAACGTGGTGCCGAGCCAGGCGACGATGGAGGTGGACATCCGGCTGCCGCTGGGGTGGACGCCGGAGCGGATGGAAGGGCTGGTGCGGGAGCGGCTGGCAGCCGAGGGGGTGGGGGATGTGCTGATCGAGGTGCTCAACGCCTCCCCCCCGTACTGCATCTCGCCCAAGGACCCGTTCGTGCAGACCGTGAGTGACAATGCCCAGGCGGTGTTCAACCAGCCGCCGTCCCTCCGTTACATCCATGCGACCGGGGACAACCGGATCTTCCGGATGTTCGGGGTCCCGACCGTGGACTACGGCTGCCCGGGGTACAGCGGGATTCCAGACGAGTTCATCTGGGTGGAGAGCCTCATCGGGGTGACGAAGGTGCATGCCGCCACCGCGATCGACGTGCTCGGCCTGCGGTGAGCCAGCCGACCCCGTGAAAGCAGACCCAGGTCCCGTGACGTTTCTGAGCCGGGTGGTCGCGCCGGTGCGCGCCATACACCTGGACGCAAAGGATCGGGGCGCTCATGCGGAAAAAGTGCCTCGGTCGAGGAGGATCAGTATGAGGCTGCGGAAATCTGGGGGTGCCAGCGTGCTGGCGACGTTGTTCTCGATCGCGATGATCGGCCTGGCCGCTCCGGCCGTGCTGGCCCAGGGGCCGCGCGCCCCCGATAAAGTGCATGTGGGCTACCAGGCGCTCGCGAGCTACACGCCGTTGTTCCAGGGAATCGAGAAGGGATACTTCCGGGAGCAAGGCCTGGACGTCACCTTCACCCGATTCTCCACGGGAGGCCGGATGTCGCTCCCCCTCGCGAACGGGGAGATCGACGTCGGGGGCGATCAGCTTTCACCGGCCATGGTGAACAGCATGGCGACCGGGGTTGGCACCAAGGTCGTGGCGGGCAGGGGCCGCATGCCGCTCGAGCCGGGGAAGGGGACGTCCGCCCTGGTAATTCGAGGGGACCTGGCCGATCAGATCAGGACCCCTGCGGACCTCAAGGGGCGCACCATGCTGCTGATCGCGCCGGGCAGCCCGCACCTCTTCTTCCTCGGGGAGTACTTCCGCCGGTTCGGCTTTACGGAAGACGACATGCAGTACAAGTACATGCAGTTCCCGAACATGCCGCTGGCGCTCATGAACAAGCAGGCCGATGCCGCTTACATCGTCGAGCCGTTCGGCCTGAAGGCGGTGGAGCTCGGGGCCAAGGTGCTGGCTCGGGCAGGCGACATCGCTCCAGGAGCGGTGGTGTCCGTGCTCCAGTATTCGGGGGCCTTCATCAAGCGGCCCGCAGTGGCCCAGAAGTTCATGAACGCGTACATCCAGGGAGCGCGCTACTTCAATCGACCGGAGTACCGCGAGGACAATGCGGCGATCCTGAGCAAGTGGAGCAAGGTGCCCAAGGAGGTGATCCTGAAGCTGGACTTCGTCACGGTGGAGGCGGATGGGGAGGTGAACCGGAAGAGCATCGATGAGCAGCTCGCCTGGTTCTACAAGAAGGGGCTCGTCAAGACGCTCGTTACCTCCGCGGACATCGTCGACACGCGGTTCGTGGACGAGGCGAATCGTGTGATCGGCGGCCACCGGTAGGAAGGAGGCCGCCGGCCGCGCGTCGTGGCGGCGTGGACGTTTGCGACGGGAGGGAGGACCGGTTCGATGCGCTATGTGGATCTGACGCACCCCTGGGGCCTGCACACCCCGCCGTTCTTCGGCAACGAGGGGCCGAGCATCACCTACGTGCGACGGTTTCCCGTCAACCATTGCGTGGGCATGCGAATCGAGACCTCGACCCATACCGGCACGCACATGGACGCCCCCATGCATTTCGTCCCCAACGGCGGGGACATGGCGAGCATCCCCCTGGATCGGCTCATCGGCGAGGGCGTGATCGTGGATGTGAGCAACGATGTGAGGGAGTGGGACGAGATCAAGCCCGAGCATCTGACCAAGCACATCGAGATCCGGGAAGGCGACATCGTCCTCTACTACACCGGCTGGGACCGGTACTACTACAACCGCGAGACGCGGGACGAGGAGCGGTACATGTGCCGGCATCCCGGCGGGGGGCGGGACCTGGCCCAGTGGATCGTGGACATGAAGCTCCGGTGGACGGGCGTGGACGCGGCCTCGGCCGACCACCCGATGAACACCTTCATCCGCGACCGGCGCCCCGATCTGGCGCGGGAGTTCGAGCGACGCGTGGGCCGGCGCGTGGAGGACGTCTATCCTCCGGAGGAGCTGGATATCATGCATCGGCTGCCGTTCGCCCACCGGATCGTGCACGTGGAGAACCTCGGGGGGGACGTCGCCCAGGTGCTGAACCGGCGCTGCCTGATCGGGGCGTTCCCCTGGAAGTTCGAGGGCGGTGACGCGAGCATCTGCCGGGTCGTCGCCTTCCTGGAGGAGTGAGGCCCGAGGGGGGAGGGTCGGGCGATGGAGCAGCTGAAGGTCATCGATGCGGATGGCCACGTGATCGAGCGCGTCGTGGACTGGGAGGCCCGTCTGGACCCCTCGCTGCGCCATCTCGCCCCCAAGATGATCAAGGGGGAGCTGATCTGGCACGTCGAGGGCAAGCCCTGGCCTCTCCCCTCGGGCCCTGGCGTCGGCCTGCCGTTCTATCCGGACCGGAAGTTCCGGGAGGGCATGTTCGACCCCGGGCTGCGCCTGCAGGACATGGACCTGGAGGGGATCGACCAGGCAGTCCTGTTCGGGAGCGTGCTCGACGCGATGGCGGTCAGCGCACTGCAGGACAAGGTGCTCGCGGCCGGGCTGGCCGCGGCCTACAACGACTGGCTGGCCGAGTACTGCGCGGCAGACCCCCGCCGGCTGAAGGGGGTGGCGCTGCTGCCGATGCAGAACATCCCGGCAGCCGTGGCGGAGGCCCGGCGGGCGGTCACCCGGCGGGGGATGGTCGCCCTCCTGGCCGCCCCGAACGTGGGCGGCAGGAACCTGGACCATCCCGAGTTCGAGCCGCTCTATCAGGCGGTCGAGGACCTGGACGTCCCCCTGTGCATCCACGTGGGTCTGGGTCGGTACGGCTCGCTGGCCGCCGGCACGGAGCGGTTCGACAACTACTTCTTCACCCACCTGGTGGGACATCCCTTCGAGCAGATCATCGCGCTGGCGTGCATGACGGCCGGCGGCGTCCTGGAGCGACATCCGCGGCTCCGGGTGGTCTTCCTGGAGGCAGGCTGCAGCTGGGTGCCGTACTGGCTGGAGCGCCTGGACGAGCACTACGAGGTGATGCACACGCTGGTCCCGGACCTGCCGCGCAGGCCGAGCGAGTACGTGCGGCGGGGCCAGTGCTGCTTCTCCTGTGAGCCCGAAGAGGAGGGGATCCCCTACGTGCTAGAGCGGCTGGGCGAGGACGTGGTGCTCTTCGCCTCGGATTACGCCCACTTCGACAGCAAGTTCCCGAAATCAGTCAAGATCATCCTGGAGCGGGAAGATCTCT
The DNA here is from genome assembly GCA_016183025.1 of Deltaproteobacteria bacterium. Lineage (GTDB taxonomy): Bacteria > Desulfobacterota > JACPFL01 > JACPFL01 > JACPFL01 > JACPFL01. The sequence goes on from JACPFL010000245.1 coordinate 4,487, forward strand.
CGCCGTCGGCCAAGCGGAAGATCTTGCGAGAGAACGCCGCGCGTTTGTACCGGCTCTAGCGGAGGCATGTGCGGGCAGCGGGACGGGCGACCCCCCGGATGGCGCCGATCGGGCGCTCCGTGGGAGCGCGTCGCGAGGGCGAGCCTCGGAGGAGGGCGGAGGTGATGGGAGAGCTGAAGGTCATCGACGCGGACGGCCATGTCCTGGAGCGGGAGGCGGGGATCGACTGGGCGGCGCGCCTGGACCCCGCCGTGCGCGACCTGGCGCCCAGGTTGACCAAGGGCGTGCCGGGGATGTACGTGGAGGGGAAGCGCTGGCCGATCCCTGCGGGACCGGGCGTGGGGGTCCCCTTCAACGCCGATCGGAACTATCGGGCGGGCCAGGCCGACCCCGTGCTGCGCTTACAGGACATGGACCTCGAGGGGATCGACCAGGCGGTCCTCTTCAGCACCATCTTCGGGCTCACCGCCATCAATGCCCTGCAGAACAAGGCGCTGGCGGCCGCGCTGGCGCGCGCCTACAACGACTGGCTGGCGGAGTACTGCGCGGCAGACCCCCGGCGGTTGAAAGGGGTGGCGCTGGTGCCGATGCAGGACGTGCCGGCGGCGGTGGCCGAGGCCCGGCGGGCGGTTACCGAACGGGGGATGGTCGCCCTGATGGTCTCCGCGAACGTGGGCGGGAGGAACCTGGACCATCCCGAGTTCGAGCCGCTCTACCAGGTGGCCGAGGAGGTGGACGTGCCCATCTGCGTGCACATCGGCCTGGGCTGCTACGGCTCGCTCCCGGCGGGGACGGAGCGCTTCGACAACTACCTGTTCACGCACCTGGTGGGGCACCCCTTCGAGCAGGTCATCGCGCTGGCGTGCCTGACCGCGGGAGGGGTACTGGAGCGGCACCCGCGGCTGCGGGTGGCGTTCATGGAGGCAGGCTGCAGCTGGGTCCCGTACTGGCTGGGGCGCCTGGATGAACATTATGAGGTGATGCACACGCTGATCCCGCACCTGCCGCGCAGGCCGAGCGAGTACGTGAGGCGGGGGCAGTGCTACTTCTCGTGCGAGCCGGATGAGGAGGGCGTCCCGTACGTCCTGGAGACGCTGGGTGAAGACGTCGTGCTCTACGCCTCCGACTACGCCCATTTCGACTGCAAGTTCCCGAAATCGGTGCAGATCATCCTGGAGCGGGCGGACCTGTCGGAGGGGGCGAAGCGGAAGATCCTGCGGGAGAACGCCGCGCGTCTCTACCGGCTCTAGGGCCAGGCCCGCCGAGCACGGAGGAGGCAGATCATGCCCACGGTCACAGGGGCCGCACGGACCTTCCGCGAGGCCATCGAGATCACGGAGAAGCGGGGCGAGCTGATGCGGATCCAGCGGGAGGTGGACCCGCTGGTGGAGATCCCCGGGCTCATGGTGGCGGCGTCGAAGCTCAAACCGATCCCGGCCCTGCTCTGCGAGGCCATCCGAGGTTATGCCGGGGCGCAGGCCGTCGCCAATCTCTTCGCCGACCAGCGCCGGGTCGATGTGCTCGTCGGGTTCCCGGAAAGCCAACATGCCTCCAAGCTCCAGTACCTGGATGCCCTGGAGACCCCGATCTCGCCCGTCCTCGTGAAGGACGGGCCCTGCCAGGAGCACGTGATCACGCGGAACATCGACCTGGCGCGGCTGATCCCGCTCACCCACGGGGCTCTGCATACGACGCGTCGCTACTACCAGCCTGTGGTCTTTCTCAAGCACCCCAAGACCGGGGTGGTGAACACCTCGATCTACCGGGCGTGCCTGCAGGGGCCGGACCGGGTGACGATCAACATCCGCTGGGACCAGCACGGGGGCCTGTATCTCAAGCAGGCTCAGGAGCTGGGCGTGCCGCTGCCAGTGGCGATGTGCCTGGGCGTCCCCGCGGCCCTCTACCTGGCTGGCCTCACGAAACTCCCCTACGGCTGCGCGGAGGTCGGGTTTGCCGGGGCGCTGATGGGGGAGCCGGTGGAGCTCGTCCGCTGCCAGACGATCGACCTGGAGGTGCCGGCCAGTGCGGAGATCGTGGTGGAGGGGGAGATCCGGCCGCCCTACGAGACGGGGTTCGACGGGCCCTGGCCGGAGTACCTGGGGTATTTGGGGATGGAGATCTACCCCCCGGTCGTGCACGTGACGGCCGTGACCCACCGGGAGCGCCCCGTGACGAATATCTTCGTCCCAGGAGCATCGCCCCACATGATAGGCGTCGGCAGCCAGGCGCAGTTCCTTCGCCACCTGCAGTCGAGCTTCGGCGAGTTCGTGGTGGACACCTACCTGCCCCCCAGGACCGTCATGCACCATGCGATCGTCAAGGTGCGCAAGACGGAGGGGCACCACGAGGGGCTGCAGCTCAACGTGGGGCTGGCAGCCTTCGCTTTTGCCAATCCCCTCGACAAGGTCACGCTGGTGGACGAGGACATCAACCTCTACGACCTGGCGGAGGTGGACTGGGCGATCTGCACGCGGTGCAACCCGGCGCGGCAGGTGCACATCCTGCCGCAGGCGCGCACGCACCAGAACAACCCGATCGGGGGGATCCGGGAGCTGGAGGACGGGGAGATCGTGAAGGGGAAGATGATCGTGGACGCCACGATCCCGTGGCGGTACCGGGCGATGAAGCGGCCGGACGGGCTGAGCCACTTTTCGCGGAGCGAGTGGCCGCCGGTGGAGCTGGCCGAGTACCTGGACCCGGAGGACCGGAAGCGCTGGTACGGGCGGTAGCGGGTCCGGGCGCAGGAGGGGAAACATGGGACGGCATCGGATCGGACGGGCCTCCGGGATCGCGGCGCTCATCGTGGCCCTGGCGGGCGTCCTGGCCGGCGTCGGGAACGCGCAGGCGCAGGCCTCCAGGACCAAGGTCACGGTGGTCCAGGTCATCCACGCCTTCTCGTTCGCGCCGGTGTACGTGGCGCGGCACAAGGGGTACTTCGAGGCCGAGGGGATTGACCTGGACTGGCAGATTGTTCAGGGCGCGGCAGTGGCCATCGCGGCCCTCTCGGGTGGAAACGCCCAGGTTGCGGCCGGGGCCTCCACCGAGGTCATGACCATGGTGAGCCGGGGACTGCCCGCGCTGGCCGTGGCCGGCATCGCCACCTCCATGACCATGGACGCGGTGGTCAGCAAGCGATGGGCCGAGGCGCGCGGGGTGACGCCTCGGAGCCCGCTGAGGGAGCGCATCCTGGCCCTCAAGGGCGCCAAGATGGGGATCACCTCCCCCGGCGGGGCTCCCGACCGGTACGGGCGCTGGCTCATGACGACCGTAGGGCTGACGCCCGAGGACGTGCAGAACGTGAAGGCGGGCGGCGCCCCCGAGATCATGGCGGCGGTGAAACACGGGACCATTGAAGGCTTCCTGCTCTCGGCCCCCTCGGGCCCCCAGGTGGAGCATGACGGGTACGGGGTCATCCTGATCCCGTTCCGGGACGTGCCAGAATTCCGGGAGTTCGTCCACGAGTCGCTCCATGGGCTGAAGCCGTACATCGAAGCGCACCCACAGATCACGGAGAAGATGGCCCGGGCCCTGGCCCGGGCGAACAACCTGATCCAGGATCGCCCTGACGAGGCCAAGGCCCTGCTGCGGAAGGACTTCGGGCGGATCAACCCGTCCGTGCTCTCGGCGAGCCTGGACTCGATGCGCTCCGCCTTCCCGCGGGACGGGAAGATGACCCAGAAGCAGTGGGACAACACCGTGAAGATCCACCTGGAGTCTGGTGCCATCAAGACCTCCCTGGACACCCGGGAGGGGCTCTGGTGGACGAACCAGCACCTCCGCAACATCCCGAGCCCGTGAGGAGGACCAGCACATGGGCGCCACCCTCTGGTCGCAGGACGGGACGATGAAGGGCCCACTCTCCACGGATGGCCTGGCGGATGCGGGAGGTCCGGGACGCATGAGACGCCTCGCAGCCATGGGGCTGGCGCTCGCCGTGACCGGGGCCCTGGCGGTGGCGGGTGATACGTGGGCCCAGAGCCCGAGGACCAGGATCACCATGGTCCAGGTCATCCACGCCTTCGCCTTTGCCCCGGTCTATGTGGCGCGGCACAAGGGATACTTCGAGGCCGAGGGGATTGACCTGGACTGGCAGCTCGTGCAGGGGTCGGCGGTGGCGATCGCGGCCCTCTCAGGAGGGAGCGCGCAGTTCGCAGCCGGGGCCTCGACAGAGGTCATCACGATGGCCACGAAGGGCCTCCCCGTCCTCGCCGTCGCCGGCATCACTGCCTCGATGACGATGGATACGGTGGTCAGCAAGGCCTGGGCCGGGGCCCGGAAGGTGACGCCGACCAGCCCGCTCAGGGAGCGGATCCTGGCGCTGAGGGGGGCGCGGATGGGCGTCGCGTCCCTCGGGGGCCCGCCCGACCGGTACGCGCGCTGGCTCATGACCACCGTGGGGCTTTCGCCCGACGGCATCAGCAGCATCAAGATCGGCGGCGCCCCGGAGACCATGACGGCGGTCAAGCACGGGACCGTTGACGGCTTCCTCCTCTCCCCTCCCTCGGGGCCCCAGGTGGAACACGAGGGATACGGCGTGATCCTGATCCCGTTCCGGGATGTGCCGGAATTCCGGGAGTTCGTCCACCAGTCGCTCCACGGGCTGAAGCCCTACATCGAGCGCAACCCGCAGGTCACGGAACACGTGGCACGGGCCATCGCCCGGGCGAATAACCTGATCCTGGAGGACAACACCCTGAAGATCCATCTGGAGTCCGGCGCCATCAAGCAGGGGCTGGACACGAGGGAGGGGCCCTGGTGGACGAACCAGTACCTCCGCAACATCCCCAGCCCGTGAGGGGTCACGGCAGCGGAGTGCTTCGCCCGCTCCCGACGGGGATTCCGCGACCTGATCCCGCCGAAGCTCGTGGAATGGGGGCCGTGCCAGGAGGTGAGACGCCGCCATGATGGTCTCTCGCTACGATGACGCCCGCTACCTGATCGTCCTCCAGGTCGACCATTCCCGAGTGGCTGGTCTCCTGGCCGCGCACTGGGGGAACGCGACGTTCGCCGAGCCGCGGCCGTACGCCTCCGTCGTGCTGGCGGCCCAGGAGCACGACAACGGCTGGTGGGACTGGGAGGTCAGGCCCACGGTGAACGAGCAGGGGGCTCCCGTTGATTACCTCGGCAGCGTCTGGGCCCTCGGCCGGGTCTGGCTCGATTTCATGCGGCAGGGGATCGAGCGCGTGATCGAACGGGACCCCTATGCCGGGCTCCTCGTCCTCATGCACAGCGTGGGGCTCGTCACGCAAGGCTATGGCCGGTTTCCGTCGCTTTCTCAGTCGGCCGTCCGGAATGATGAACTGGGGCGGGAGTTCGTGCGCGATCGGGAGGCCCTGCGCCTCAAGCTCCTCGATGAGCTCCGGCAGTCCGAGCAGCACCGGGAGGTCTGTTCAGACGAGCACATCTGGGCGAACTTCAAGCTGATGGAGGTCTTCGACCGCATGGCGCAGTTCATCTGCAACCGGTACCCGTTCAACAGCGCGGCGCGGCGCTGGCCCCCCAATGTCCTGGACCATGCCCCTGTGGCGCCCGGCAAAGCGGACGAGGTCCTCACGCTGGATGTCCTCGACGAGAAGCGCGCCGCGGTCCGGCCGTACCCGTTCGATGTGGACCCCCTGGAGATCTCGTTCCCGGGGCGCCTGATCCCGCTGCGCCCGTATCCGAGCCAGGAGGAGTTCCTGCGGGAGTACTACAAGGCCGAGCGTCTCACGATCACCTATACGCTGCACGCGGCATAGAGCACCGAGGCGCGGCCGCGTCCGGGCCGCTCATCACCCGGCGGGCGCGGGGCCGCGCCTCGCCACCGCTGCCCTTCAGAGGGCGGCGGGCCGGGAGGCCGAAGACGTCCCGGGGGAGGAGGGCGAGCATGAGGCGACAGCATCGGAGTCGATGGGGCGCGGTGAGCACGGCGCTGCTCCTGGTCGTCGCGGGCGTCCTGATCAGCGTGGGGGGCGTCCAGGCCCAGGCCCCACGCACCAAGATCACGATCGTCCAGACCATCCACGCCTTCTCCTTCGCCCCGGTCTACGTGGCGCGCCACAAGGGGTACTTCGAGGCCGAGGGGATCGACCTGAACTGGCAGATCGTGGCGGGCACGGGCCCGGCCGGCGCGGCGCTCTCTGGCGGGAGCGCCCAGTTCTCGGCTGGGGCCACCAGCAACCTCTTCAACCTGCTGGATCGGGGGGTGCGCGCGGTGGCCGTGACCGGGATCGCCACCTCGATGACCATGGATACGGTGGCGAGCAAGCGGTGGGCCGAGGCGCGCGGAGTGACCGCCCGGAGCCCGCTGCGGGAGCGGATCCTGGCCCTCAAGGGGGCGAAGATGGGGGTCACCTCGCCTGGAGGCCCCACGGACTATTTCGGGCGGTGGCTGATGACGACCGTGGGGCTGACGCGAGACGACGTGGAGCCTGTGAAGGCGGGCGGGGCGCCCGAGCTGATGGCTGCGCTGAAGCACGGGACCATCGACGGCTTCCTGCTCTCCCCGCCGGCGGGCCCTCAGGTGGAGCGCGACGGCTACGGGGTCGTCCTGATCAGTCCCCAGGAGGTGCCGGAGTTCAGGGAGTTCGTCCACGAGGTGCTCTTTGGTCTGACCTCCTACATCGAGCGGAACCCGCAGGTGACGGAGCAGGCCTCGCGGGCGATCGCGCGGGCGAACAACCTGATCCTGGACCAACCGGAGGAGGCCAAGGGCCTGCTCCGGAAGGACTTCGGGCGGATCCACCCGGGGGTGCTCTCCGCAAGCCTGGATGCGATCCGGCCGGCCTTTCCCCGGGACGGGAAGATGACGCAGCGGCAGTGGGACAACGTGGTGAAGGTCCACCTGGAGTCAGGGGCGATCAGGAAGGGGCTGGACACGACGGAGGGGGGCTGGTGGACGAACCAGTACCTCCGCAACATCCCGAATCCGTGAGAGGCTGCCTCAGGGCGAGGGGCCTCGGAGCTTCAGGGGCGGGCTGAGAGCCGGCAGGGGCCTGCCAGGGAGGAAAAGATGCTCAGGGCAAGGACAGCGGCCGTCGCAGTACTCGCGTTCCTTCTCATCATCGCGGTGACGGGGCCCGCGTCCCCGGCCCTGGCCCAGGCCAGGCGGGATACCGTGACCGTGGCCATGGACTGGATCATCTCCGGGTACCATGCGCCGTTCTTCGTCGCCCTGGCAAAGGGGCACTACGACCGGGAAGGGATCACGGCCGACATCAAGCGGGGGTTCGGCTCCGCCGACGGCATCAAGCGCGTGGCGGTCGGGACCGCGACCTTCGTCTTCGGCGATCTGGGGACCATGGTCAGACTGCGCAGCGAAGGCCTGCCCGTCAGGATGGTCGCCTCCGGCTTCGTGCAGGCGCCCGGAGAGGTGGTCATGCGAAAGGACTCCGGGCTGCGCACGGCCAAGGACCTGGAGGGGAAGCGGATCGTCATGCAGATCGGAGGGCCGCTCGATTTCCAGCTCAGGGCCGTCTTCGAGAAGGCGGGGGCCAATTACGCCACCGTCAAGAGGATCACCCTCGACCCCGCCCTGTGGCCCGGCGCCCTCATCGAGAAGAAGGTGGACGCCGTCACCGGGTTCGTCTCCGACGAATCGATCATCGTGGAGGCCAGAGGGGTGCCCGTGAACGTGATCCGCTTCGCGGAGCACGGCGTGGACATCTACGGCAACGGGGTCGTCGCGAGCGAGAAGCTGATCCGGGAGAGCCCTGATCTGATCCGGCGGTTCCTGCGCGCCGCGCACCAGGGCTACCGGGACGCCCTGGCCAGTCCCGAAGAGGCGATCGGTATCGTGCTCCGCTACGCCCCGGAGCTGGCGAAGGACCGGGAGATCCACCTGAAGGGGCTGAAGCGGGGCCTGGAGATCAGCGTCGATGACGCGGTACGCCAGCACGGCTTCGGGTATATGGCGGCCGGCCGGATGAAGAACACCGTGGAGCTGGCCCGGTCGATGTTCAATATCAAGACGCCCGTGCCGATCGAGGAGGTCTACACGACCGCGCTGCTGCCGGGGATCAGGCCCTAGTCTCGACGACGGGGCTCTCCGCGGGCAGCGCACGGCCACGAGGGGGAAAGCGCCGATGAGGGGGCTGCGGGAATTTCTGGCGTTCCTGGAAGCCGAGCACCCGGAGGAGGTCGTGCGGATCAGGCAGCCGATCGACCCGAAGGCCTGCGAGGCCACCGGGTTCCAGGAGTACCTGGCGCGGCGGCGCCGATACCCCTGGCTGGTCTTCGAGCGGGTGATCGGGGTGGACGGTTCCCCCTGGCCGGGGTTCTTCGCCACGTATGCCAACACGTCCATCCGGCGGATCGCCATCGCGTTCGGCCTGGACCCGTCCAAATGCACCCCGGCAGATGTCGCTCGCAAGCACGCCGATGCGCTCCGGCGGCCGAGCTCCCCCCGGCTCGTGGCTCGGACCGAGGCGCCGGTGAAGGAGGTGGTGTGGCGGGGCGGGGAAGCGAGCCTGGCTCCCCTCCCCTTCTTCCGGAACGCGGAGAAGGACTCCGGCCCGGGATGGATCACCCCGATGTACGTGGCGCGGGACCCCGAGGACGGCCGCTATAACCTCTCCTGGCATCGGGGCCAGTACGTCGACGCCCATCACATGACCGCGCGGTTCGTCCAGGGAGGTCATTTCCATCAGTTTTTCCAGAAGGCCCGCGCAGCCGGGAAGCCACTGCCCTGCGTGGCGGTCGTCGGCCACCACCCGGTCTTCTGCGACGCCTGCGGGACTAACTTTCCGGCCTCGGTGGACGAATACGAGGCGGTCTCCGGCGTCTACCAGGCGTGCACGGGCGAGCCGTTGCGGGTGGCCCCCTCTGAGCTCTGGGGCGATGAGCTGCTGGTGCCGGCGGATGCCGAGATCGTGCTCGAGGGGTACATGCTGGACCAGTACCAGGAAGCCGGCCCCTGGTCCGACTTCTGGTGGAGCTACCTGCCCCCGCAGAGGATGAACCAGTTCCGCGTGGAGGCCATCACCATGCGGCGGGAGCCGATCTTCCTCTCCGTGTGGCCCCCGACCGAAGTGGAGATCAACTACACCTCCGTGGTGCTCGACCTGCTGCGATCCGCGTACCCCTCGGTCAGGAAGGTCCACCTGCCGTTCCCCCAGACCCTGATCATCTCCTACCGGCCATCGGCGCCCGGCGAGCCGTTCCACCTCGCCGCGTCGCTGTTCCGCCTGGGGCCGGAGTACGTCAAGAACATCATCGTCGTGGACGAGGACGTGGACCCCTTTGACCTGGAGCAGGTGTTCTTCTCCCTCGCCACGCGGGTGGATGCGAGGAAGCGTGTGCAGGTGGTCCCGGTGATGTCGCACTGGAACGACCCGTCGGCCACGGAGGAAACGGTGGGGGGCCTGATCATCGACGCCACCCGGCCGTCCCTGGACCCGCGGTTCGAGATCGGCAAGCCGCCCGCAGCGGCCATCGAGCGGGCTGCGGCCTACTTCTCGGAAGAGGTCCTGGCCCGCATACCGATGGGCTCGCGCTTCAATTGGTGAGGAGGGAGACGTGATCCAGCAGGCACGGCGGGGCAACGCAGGGCGTCGTGTGATCCCTCCCGCGAGGGTGGGGCTGGCCGGCCTCATGCTGGCCGGAGCGCTCTTGGCGGGACCGTGGACGGTGCCGGAGGGCGCGGCTGGCG
>JACPFL010000246.1 GCA_016183025.1 Deltaproteobacteria bacterium
CCCGAGAAGGTCTTCCTCATCTGGCAGGACGAGGAGATCACCTACCGGGAGTTTGATCGGCGGGCGAACCGGGTGGCCCGCGGGCTGGCGGCGCTCGGGCTCGGCCGCGGGGACAGGGTGGCCCTGGTCATGCCCAACTGCCCCGAGTTCCTCTACACGCTCTTCGCCCTGACCAAACTCGGCGCCATCTTCGTCCCGGTGAACACCGCCCTCACCCCACCTGAGGCCCAGTACATCATCCACCACTCCGACGCGGTGGCGCTCGTGGGGGCGGAGAAGCACCGCGAGCTGATCGAGAAGGTCCGCCCGGACTGCCCGGCCCTCCGCCATGTGGTGATGCTGGGGCAAGCGTCGGGCGCCGACACGCTCCCCTATGACGTGCTGCTCCAGGGCGACCCGACTCCCTTTGGCACGGCCGTGGCGGCTGACGACATCGCGGCCATCATGTACACCTCCGGGACCACCGCGCACCCCAAGGGGGTGCTGCTCCACCACGGGGCCTATGCCTTCGCGCCGCGCGCGCGGGCCGAGCACCTGGGGCTCACGGCCGTGGACCGGATCCTGATCGTGAACCCCCTCTTCCACATCAACGGGCAGGCCCAGGCCGCCATGACGCTCCTCTCCGTCGGGGGGAGCATCGTGCTGAAGGAGGGGTTCAGCGCCTCCCGCTTCTGGGAGGACGTCCGCCGCCACGACGTCACCACCGTCAGCATCATGCGGACCATCCCGCTCATGCTGCTCAGCCGGCCGGCGACCCCGCAGGACCGCGGGCACCGGGCCCGGGTCATGACCGGCGGGCTGCCGCCGCACCTGCAGGAGCAGTTCGAGGACCGCTTCGGCGTGACGCTGGTCAGCGTCTACAGCCTGACCGAGGACATGACGAGCGTCATGAACCCCCTGGACCGCGGCCGCCGCAAGCTGGGCGCGCTGGGCCTCCCTGTGGGGGCGCCCGCGCACCAGATCGGGGTCATGGACGAGCACGACCGCCCGGCCGGGCCGGGCGTCGCCGGCGAGATCGTGAAGCGGAGCCCCGCCTCCATGAAGGGGTACTACAAGAACCCGGAGGCCACGGCCGACGCCTTGCGCGGGGGGTGGGTGCACACCGGGGACTTCGGCTACCTGGACGAGGACGGCTTCCTCTACTTCCTGGACCGCAAGAAGGCCATCATCCGCCGCAGCGGGGAGAACATCTCCTCCTCCGAGGTGGAGGCGGTCCTGAACGCCCACCCGAAGGTCGCCGAGTCCGCGGTCATCCCGGTGCCGGACCCGCTTCGGGAGCAGGAGGTGAAGGCCTGCGTGGTCCTGAACCCGGGCGAGACGCCGGAGGGCGTGCCGCCCGAGGAGATCTTCGCCCACTGCGCCGCGCGGCTGGCGCCGTTCAAGGTCCCGCGGTACCTCGAGTACCGGACCGACTTCCCCCGCACGGCCAGCTACAAGATCCAGAAGCAGAAGCTGCGCGAGGAGCCGGACCTGACAGGGTCGTGCGTGGACCGGCTCGCTGGCGCGGGCCGGCCACTAGGCCCTGGGCCGGGCCAGGCCTCACCTGGCAGCTAGCCGGGCGGTCCCCTGGGGCAGCCTGGCACCGTACTGCGGCGCCAGGCGAGCCCTGGGCGCCAACGCCGGGATGATGGTCACGGATCATGAGGAGAACAACCCATGGAACGAAGCGAGCAGGCGCGCCGGTGGATCTGTGAGCTGCTCCGGGTCCCGCCCGAGCCCGAGCGGCCGGGCGAGCCCGTGGATGTCTGGCCGATCGTGGATCGGGCCCTGACCGCGGTGCATGCCGCCTCCCTCGACCCTTTCTCGGAGCCGGCGCTGGCCCTCCGCCTGGAGCCCGGCGATGAGTGAACCGCACACGCTCTCCCTGAGCGAGGCCAGCGAGCGCATTCACAAGGGCCAGCTCTCCGTGACCGAGCTGGTCCGCTCCGCCCTCACACGGATCGAGCAGGTCGAGCCACAGGTCCTGGCCTGGGCCCGGACCGATCCCGCCGGCGCCGTGACCCAAGCGGAGCGGCTCGACCGGGCGCTGCGCGAGGGGCGGGACCTTGGCCCGCTGCACGGCATCCCCATCGGGGTCAAGGACATCTACTACACGGCGGGCGTGGAGACCGCTGCCGGCTCCAAGGTGATGGCGGGATTCGTCCCGGACTACGACGCCACGGTGGTGACGCGGCTGCACGCGGCCGGCGCGATCGTGCTCGGCAAGACACACACCACCGAGTTCGCCATGCTCGATCCCGCCCCGACCCGAAACCCCTGGGGCCTCGGCCACACTCCGGGCGGCTCCAGCAGCGGCTCAGCCGCCGCGGTCGCCGCGGGGATGTGCCTGGGCTCCGTGGGGAGCCAGACTGCCGGCTCCATCCTCCGGCCCGCGGCCTTCTGCGGAGTGGTAGGGCTCAAGCCCACCTACGGACGGGTGAGCCGGTACGGGATCGTCCCCGTAGCCTGGAGCCTCGATCACGCCGGCCCCCTGGCCCGCACGGTGCGCGATGTCGCCCTCCTGCTCGAGGCCATGGCTGGGCCCGATCCGCACGATTCCACTGCTGTGGGGAGACCGCTCCCTCCGCTCGTGGCAGCCTTGACCAGCTCACCACGATCCCTCACCGCTGGGGTGCCCGACCGCTACTTCACCGAGGGGCTGGACCCGGCCGTGGCCTCCGCGTTCCAGGACGGTCTGAAGGTGCTGGAGGGGATAGGAATCCGAGTGCGCGAGGCACGGCTGCCCGAGAGCTTCGAGGCCGGGGTGGAGGCGGGCCGCCTGATCATGCACGCGGAGGGCGCAGCCGTGCACCTGGACTGGTACCGGACCCGGGCGCGCGACTACCGACCGAAGGTCCGAGCGCTGATCGAGGCGGGGTTGCTGATCCCAGCGGTCTCCTACCTGCGCGCGCAGCAGGTCCGCGCCGGGGCGATCGCGGCCATGCGAGAGCTCTTCACCGAAATCGACGTCCTGGTGACCCCGACCACGCAGGTGCCGGCGCCCGCCGGGCTTGGCTCCACCGGCGACCCGATCTTCAACGCGCCGTTCAGCACCTTCGGTCTGCCAGCCCTCAGCGTGCCCATGGGGTTCACGCCCTCGGGGCTGCCGCTCGGGCTGCAGCTCGTCGGGCGCCCCTTCGACGAGGCGACCGTCCTGCAGGCCGGCGCGGCCTATGAGGCGGCCACGGACTGGCACCGCCGCCGCCCCCCGCTTTAGCCTCCCGATATCGCCTTTCCGTTTCGCGCCCTGCCTTCCCCGTACCACCGCCTGACACCGCCCTGCGCGCCACTCGCGCGCCACAGCTTGACTGTGCGGGAGGGGCCTGATATGAAGGGGCCGGTCCATGGCATCGCCGCTGCGGTGAAGGAGTCGCGTGATGGCCGTTCAGCTACCCAGGCGCCGCCTGACGGTGGAGGACTTCCATCGGATGGCGCAGGCAGGGATCCTGACCGAAGATGACCGGGTAGAATTGCTAGACGGGGAGTTGATCGAAATGACCCCCATCGGCAGTCGCCACGCGGGCTGCGTGAACCGACTGAACCGGGCGTTCGCCCAGCGGGTCGGCGATCGCGCGCTTGTCAGCGTGCAGAATCCCATCCGGATAGCGGAGCATTCGGAACCCCAACCCGACATGGCCTTGTTGCGGCCCCGTGCCGACTTCTATGCTCAGGGTCACCCGGAACCCCAGGACGTGCTCCTCGTGGTTGAAGTGGCAGAGACCTCTCTGGAAGTGGACCGGGAGGTGAAAGTCCCCCTCTATGGCAAGGCCGGTATCCCAGAAGTTTGGCTCGTGGACCTCGCAGAAGGTTGCGTCGAGGTCTACCGCACACCGACTCCGCATGGCTATGCGGAGAGGCAACGGATGCGCCCTGGCCAGCAGCTCTCTACACAGGAAATCCCTTCACTGGTTCTGACTGTGGATGAAATTCTGGGGTAGCCTCCTGCGCAAGACCTGCTCAGTCTGGCTCCCGGTCTGATGATGGATCGCGACGTGGCCGCGGTGCAGGGCCGCGGCTACAGGCGGTAGAGGCGGGCCGGGTTGTCGCCCAGGATCTTCTGCTTCAGCGCCTCCGGGACGTCCGTGCGCTGCCGGAAGTGGGGGAGCCCCTCGTCGTCCCGGTCGCTGTGCGGGTAGTCCGACCCGAAGATCAACGTCCCCTCCCCCATGGCCCGGGCCACGTCCGGGATCGAGTCCTCCTCCAGCTCGCATGAGAAGTAGCAGCGGCCGCTCTTGAGGGTGACGCTGGGCGCCTGTCGCAGGTGGGGCAGCTCCTCCCGCCCGAGGAAGCGCCGGGGCCGCTCGCGGTAGACCCCTTTCTCGTAGTGTTCGTTCATCCACCAGGTCCAGTACGGGACCCACCCGGCCCCGGTCTCCAGGAAGGCGAACCGCACGTTGGGGAGCCGCTCGAGGATCCCCCCGCCAACGAGCGTGAGCGCGCCCAGCATCAGGTTGAACGGCATCGCCACCACGTGGGCGTAGAAGTAGGAGGTGAAGCGCTCCTGGCCCGGCGTGTCGTACACGCCCGTGACCGCGTGCAGGCCGAGGGCGGTGTTCAGCCGATCGGCCTCCTCGAAGAAGGGGAAGAGCGACGGGTCATCGAGGTTGCGATTTCCGAGCAGTCCAGGGATCACCGCGCCCACAAGGCCCAGCTCCGTCACCGCGCGGCGCAGCTCCTTGGCCGCCTCCAGCGGGTCCTGCAGGGCCACCACCGCCGCGCCCTTGAGCCGGTTCGGGGCCTCCGCGCAGCGCTCGGCCAGATACGTGTTGTACGCCCGGCTCAGGGCTGAGGCCACCTCCGCGTCCTCCAGGAAGCAGACCCCGAGCATGGTCGTAGGGTAGATGACCTGGACGTCCACGCCCATCTCGTCCATGTCCTGGAGGCGCCCGGGGACGTTGGTCAGATCACAGTCACGGCAGCGCCGCCGTCCGGTATCCGGGTAGAAGCCGTGCGGGGTGCCGGGCCCCGGGCCGGCCACACGCGGCACGAGCTGGCCCTCGATCAGCCAGTAGCGAGTCCCGTTGGGGTGGGCGAGCGGCACCGGCCGCCGAGCCGCATAGGGTTTCTCGAGGTAGTCGGTGAAGATCACCTCGGGCTCGTTGATGTGGGCATCCGCATCGATGACCATAGCGATCCTCCCTCAAGCCTCACGGGCGGGCTCAGGCTCCCATCTCATCTCACGAGGGTTGCTGCATCAGCTCGGGGAACGACGGATACGGATAGGGGGCGGAGAGGACGTCCACGATCACCGGCCGACCGGCGCCCAGGGCCTTGGCGAACGCCTCACGCAGCTCACCTGGGCGCTCCACCCGGATCCCCACGCCGCCGAAGCTCTCGGCGAGCGCGGCAAAATCACATCGGGCGATCTGCGTCCACCGACTGGTGTGGTAGCGCTCCTCCTGCATCTGGGCGATCATCCCGTGGAGGCCATCATTGAGGATCACGACCACGATGGGGGCATTCTCCTGCACGGCGGTCCCGAACTCGCCGCAGGCCATGAGGAAGGAGCCATCCCCGGCCACGCTCACCACCTGGCGCCCCGGACAGGCGAGCTTGGCCCCGATGGCCATGGGCAGCTCGTTCCCCATGGCGTTCCACTGCCCGGTCTCGAAGAAATGGGAGGGCCCAAGAGCGGGGAGATAGCTCCGCGCCCAGACGCCGCTGTTCCCGGCGCCGCTCACGATGATCGCCTCGCGGTCCAGCAGCGGGGCCAGCTCCCGCATGGCGTACCCGAAGTGGACCGGGACTGCGTCCCGCTGGGCCGCGGCGAAGGCGTCCAGCCCGGCGCGCAGCCGCGCCCGCGCCTCGGCCACGGTCCGGAGGCCTGGATGCGGCCGCCCGCCCGCGGTCCGTTCCAGGAGCGCCTCGACCAGCCCGCGGATCTCCCCGGTGAGCGTCACCCCGGGCACGGCCGGGGCATCTCCCTCGTCGTAGGCCACGTGCACCCAGCGCGCTGGCTTGAACTCCTGCAGGTAGTTCCAGATCGGCGTCCGCCGGCGCACCCCGACCACGATCAGGGGGTCGGCTTCCTGGAGGAGCCGGTCCACAGCCGGGTTGCCGAACCAGCGCCGGAAGTAGCCGTCGATGATCATCCCGCCCCAGAGCGGGTGGTCCGCCGGAATGACACCGATCGCGTCCCGCGGGAAGACCACGGGGGCGCCGAGGTGCTCGGCCCACTGGACGACGAGCGACGCGGCGCCCGACGCGACCGAGCCCCGCCCCGCGCAGATCACGGGCGCGCGCCCGTCGGCCAGGAGCGCCTGCGCCGCCCGCAGCCCGGCGCCATCCACCGGGGGGACGGGGAGCGTCTCCCGCCGGTACGGGCCCAGCGCTTCGGGCCGGTCCACCACGTCCTGCGGGATCTCGATGTGCACCGGCCCCGGCCGCCCGCCGCGAGCCAGGGCAAATGCCCGCGACAGGATGTCGGGGAACTCGGATAGCCGCTCCACGCGCACGGACCACTTCGTCACATCCTGGAACATCTTGCAGAGGAAGTCCGGCCGGTCCACCCCATGAAAGGTCTCGCGCCCCGAGTTGAGCGGCACCGTGCCGGAGATGTGCACGAGCGGGGTGGCGAGGTCGTAAGCCTGGGCGACCCCGGACAGGGCGTTCACCGCGCCGGGGCCGGCTGTGGTCAGGCAGACCCCGGGCCGGCCGGTGAGCTGGGCGTACGTGAGGGCCATGAGCGAGGCGTGGTTCTCATGGTTCACCGTGATATGGCGAATGCCACCGTCTTGCCCGAGGACCTCGTACACGCTCAGGAGGTGGTTGCCGAGCATCCCGAAGACCAACTCCACGCCTTCCGCCCGGAGCCCCTGCACGATGGCCTGCCCGCATGCCCCCTCCATCCTTCCCCCTGGTCCTCCCTGGTCAGGCCCGGCCGGCCGGGGGCTTCTTCAGCAGCTCCTCGAGCAGCCGATCCAGGTCCTCGCCTGCCGGCTCCCTGACCAGCTCCACTGAGCCTCCCACTTTCCCCTGCAGCGCCCGCAGGGTCCGGCGCACCCCCTCCTCGAACCCCTCCTGGTACCCCTGCTGGTAGGTCCAGAAGGCCAGGAAGACGCGAGGGTCCCGCAAGAACTCCTCGACGAGGTCCTCCCGCCGCTCACGGTAGAACTCTTCGATCAGCCCCATCAGCTCCTGCGCCGCCGCCTCATCGAAGGTCCGGCTGCCGAGCAACGTGTCCAGCAGCTCGCGCGCCCGCAGGAGCCGCCGGTCCTCAGGGATGGCCATCCACTCCCCCTTTCGGTGCCGCGCAGCTTATGCTTCCAGGCGGGCGCCGTCAATGCTCCTTGTGCCGGAGGCGCGGCATGGAGCCTGATGGCGCGTGACGGAGAAAGTCGGACATGGGACAGGAGCAGCCCGGGCGGCTACGCGGACCTCGGGATGGTGGCGGCCACGGCAGCGCCCTTCACCGGGGGTCTTCCCCGCCAACCACGTCGCGCGGGTCCGTGATCACCCCGGTCACGGCGGAGGCCGCGACCGTGGCGGGGCTTGCCAGGTAGATCTCGGCCTTCCGGCTCCCCATCCGCCCCGGGGAGTTCCGGCTCGAGGAGGCGATGGTCACCTCCCCGTCGGCGAGCGCGCCGCGCTGGCCGATGCAGGCGCCGCAGCCGGGCGTCGAGACCGTGGCCCCGGCCTCCACCAGGGTCTGGATGTAGCCCTGCTCCAGGGCCCGGAGGAAGACATCCCGGGAGCCCGGGCCGATGATGAAGCGGACGCCGGGGGCCACCCGCTTCCCCCTGACCACGGCAGCCGCGATCCGCAGGTCGTCGAGGCTCCCGTTCGTGCAAGACCCGACAAAGGCTTGCTGGACCCGCACATCGCGGATCTCGCGCACCGGGCGCACGTTGTCCACCTTGTGGGGGCAGGCCGCCAGCGGCTCCAGGCTGCCCGCGTCCACGCGCACCTCCTGGGCGTAGACGGCATCGGGGTCCGGGCGCAGAGGCGTGTAGGGCTCCCGCACCCGGCCCCGCACGTAGGCCTCGGTGATCTCATCGGGTGGGACCATCCCGGCCTTCCCGCCCAGTTCCACCGAGAGGTTGCACAGGGTGAAGCGCTCCGAGACCTGCAGGCGCCCGACGAGATCGCCGTGGTACTCGACCGCCCGGTAGGTGCAGCCGTCCATGGTCAGGCGGCCGATGAGGGTGAGCATGATGTCCTTGGCGTACACCCCGACGGGGAGGCGCCCCGTCAGGACGACCTTCACGCTCTGGGGGACCTTCAGCCAGATCCGCCCCGTCACGAAGATGGCGGCCATCTCCGTGTTGCCGACCCCGGTCCCGAAGGCCCCCAGGCAGCCGTAGGAGACGCTGTGGGAGTCGGTGCCGATCACCACGTCCCCGGGGCGGACGTGCCCGTTCTCGACCATGAGCGGGTGGGAGACCCCCTGGGCAACGTCGTAGAAGGTGATCCCGTGGGTGGCCGTGTACCGGCGGATCTCGTCGTGGTAGCCCGCGAGCACCGCGTCATTGGCCGGCCCCCGGTGGTCGATGACCACGACGATCCGGCCCGGATCCCAGGGCTTCTCCTCCCCGAGCTCTCGGAGCTGCCGGATGACCTGCAGGGCGAAGTCGTTGCACATGACCCGGTCCGGGGAGACGTGCACGATCTCGCCCGGCAGGACCTCCTTCCCCGCCTTTGCCGAAAGGATCTTCTCGGCCAGCGTGAGCCCCATCCTCCCTCCTCACCCGCGGGCCCGGGCGGCCCGGCGCTCGGCCACGATCCGGCGGAGCTGCGGGACCAGCCCGCCCTCGCGCAGCATCTCCACAAGGAACTCCGGCAGCGGCGGGAATCGGTAGGCCTGCCCGCCCGCCTCGACTGTCCCCTGGCTGAAGTCGACCGTGACCGGGTCCCCCTCGGCGATGCGGTCCGGCGCCTCCGGGCACTCCACGATCGGGAGGCCCAGGTTCAGGGCGTTCCGGTAGAAGAGCCGGGAGAAGGACTTGGCCACGACCACCCGGATGCCGGCGTGCTTGATCGCCGTGGCGGCCTGCTCCCGGGAGCTCCCGCACCCGAAGTTGCGCCCGGCCACGACGAGTTGGCGCTCCCGGAGCCTGGCCGGGTACTCCTCCCCCATCCCCTCGAAGGCGTGCCCGCCCAGCTCGTCGGGGTCCACGATCGTGAGGAAGCGGCCGGGGATGATGACGTCGGTGTTCACGTCGTCCCCGCACCGGAAGGCCCTGCCTGTAATCCGCTCCTCCACCGTCCTCCCCTCCTCTCGTCAAAGACCTGCCGCCGCCTTCCGTTCATTGGCGACCGGTATGGGCTACCGGGCCGGCCGAAGACCCGCCGAGGTCTCCCTACCGGGCCGCGGCGGCACCGTAGAGCGCGTCGATGAAGCCACTCTCATCCAGCCTGCGCAGGAACCGTGTCTCGACCAGCTCCTCGACCTGGACCGACGCCACCTTCGGGTTGCGGAGCGCCAGCAGGCGCCGGACGTTGCGCAGCCCCTCGAGCGACGGATACGGCTTGCGCTCCATGGTCTGCAGCATATCCCGATATCCCTCCTCGGCGCGGCGCGGGTCTTCCACCCGGAGGCGCCGGGCCAGGATCTGGATGACTGCCTCACGATTGCCCGGGTGCTGGATGAAGGCCACCGCGCGCATGAGCGCCCGCAGCACCCGCTCGGCGAGCTGGGGGGCCTGCTCGACGGTGCTCTTCAGGGTAACCAGGCCGTCACTGGTGAAGGGCATGTTGGCCTTGTAGAGCTCGGCCAGGATGGGATACCCCAGGGCCTTCAGGCGCCGGCTGAACACGCCGTCCACCACCGTGGCGTCGATGGCTCCGGCCTCGAGCGCCTGGGCGAGCTGCGGTTGGGGCCCGATCACCTGGATGTGGATCCGGTCCCGGACGGGGTCCAGGCCCAGGTGCTCCAGGCCCAGCAGTGCCCCCATCCAGATCGTGCCCCCGATGCTCTGCACGCCCACGCGCTTCCCCCGGAGGTCCTCGGGGCGGGTGATCCCCGGGCGGACCACGAAGTCGTACGGCAGCCGGCTGGTGAAGGTCGCCAGCATCCTGACCGGCACCCCGCCCGCGACGGCAGCCAGGGCGGCTGTGCCCCCCGTATACCCAAACCGGACCTCCCGGGCAGTCAGCGAGGCCAGCAGCGTGGGCGCGCTGCCGATGAAGATGACCGTGGGGGCCAGGTCCTCCTGCGCGAACAGCCCCCGGTCAGCCGCCACCCACAGCGGCGCCACCCGTGGGGTCATGGCCGCGAAGCCGATGGGCAGGTGCCGCTCCTCCGCAGCGCGGAGGCCTGGCGGCGCCGACACCACCAGGGCCAGGAGACCCAGCGCCAGCAAACCGCCAGGCAGGGACGCCCCAGACCCGGACTGGCGCACCGGCATCACCCCCGGGGCTCGTAGACCACGGCCTTCAGGCGGGTCGGGTTGAAGGCGTTGCAGGGGTTGCGGTCCTGCGGGCAGTTCGAGATGGCCACCAGCAAGTCCATCTCCGCCCGCAGATCGATGTAGTCGCCGGGCCGGGAAGGGGGCTCCTCGATCTTGTAGGAGCCATCCGGCCGGCTCACGACGTTCATGAACGGCACGAACGCGCCGGGGACCAGCTTCTTCGGGATATCGTACTTCGCCAGGGCCATCGTGAAGTTGTCCAGGCAGTTGCGCGTCCCGTGCACGCCGTAGCGGACGAAGTTGGCCGGCTCGTTGCAGCACCCGCCGGAGAGGTGGTGCAGGCCCACCGTGTCGCCCGCGATGGTGAGCATCACGTTCCCCTCGTCCGAGTAGAGCGGGTCCCCCGTGGTGATGCGCCACCGCTGCAGGATGAGCTTGGTGTTGTTCATCGAGAGCCGCTCCTCGTGGTTGTGCAGGTTGAAGCAGACGACGTCCGGCACCTGCTGGCCGTCCAGGTCGATCACCCGGAGGACCTGGCCCTTGCGCAGCTCCACGGCCAGGTACTCCCGCGGCGGGATCTCCGTCTCCTGCGCCACCGTCCCCGGCACTCCGGCTGTCCCCTTGTCCGCCATCTTCCCTCCTGCGGCCCCGGGCCGTATCCCCCCGCTGAGGCCCGCCCCCGTCACCGCGGGTGATGGATCACCCTAGTGCATCACGGCGTCCCGCCCGCAGACCCCTACAGACTGTAGAAGCGGGCGGCGTTGTCGCCGAGCAGCCGCTGCTTCACCGCCTCGCTCAGGTCGGTCCGCTCCCGGATCTCCTCCACGGACGCCTCGCGGGCCTCGCCGTGAGGCATGTCCGCCGAGATCATGATCCGGTCCTCCCCCACGAACTGCATGACCTGGGGCAGGAGCTTCTCCTCGGCCTCGCAGGTGAGGTAGACCTGGCAGTCGCGGACGTATTCCGTCGCCCGGCGCTTCGGGACCGGCCGATTGTTCGCCGACTCCGAGTGGAAGTAGTGGTCCATCCGCCCGAGGAGGTACGGGACCCAGTCGGCCCCGGCCTCGAGGAAGGCCACCTTGATCCGCGGGAAGCGGTCGAGGATCCCGCCTCCCAGGAACGCGTAGAACCCCATCAGGACTGGCAGGGTGAAGCCCAGGACGTGGGCGCCGTAGCTGTCGGTGAAGGGGCGCGTGAGGCCGGGATGGCACCAGCCGGTGTGCACGCAGACGGGGAGCCGGAGCCCTTCCGCTTCGGCCCAGACCGGGTCAAACTCCTCGTGGCTCAAGAGCGTCTCGCCCACGGTCCCGTAGACCGCCACGGCCACGGCGCCGAGCTCCCTGACCCGCCGGACCTCCTTCACGGCCTCCGGGACGCACCGCATCGGCAGGACCCCCGCCCACTTCAGGCGGTCGGGGCGCTGCTTGCAGACCCCGGCCATCCAGGTGTTGTAGCTGCGCATGAGGGCGGCCTCGAAGCGGGGGTCCTGGGAGAGCGGCTCCAGGAACACCGTGGGGAAGATGACCTGCACGTCCACCCCGCCCGCGTCCATGTCCTTCAGCCGCGCATCCGGATCCGACAGGGTCTGGCTCTCCAGCGAGAAGGTCTTCAGCTTGGCCCGGGCCATGGTGACCGGCGTCGCGTAGATGGTCACCCCCTGCCCCGTCACCTTCGGGTAGACGCTGCCATCGATGTACCAGAACGAGTTCATGTTGTGGAGGAAGGGGCGGTTCTCCCCGGTGATGGGGAAGGGCCGGCGCGCCTCGTACTTCGGCTCGAGGCAGCTCCAGGCCTCCAGCGGCTCCTCCACGTGGGAATCGGCGTCGATCACACGGAACGCGGCCATGCCTGTCCCTCCGTCCTCTGCACGCTCACCGGGCCCCGGGGTTGAACCGGTTCGTCCAGTACACCCCTTCCGCCGGGTTCAGGTCGGCCTCCGAGAACTGCCCCGGGTAGGCCGTGCGCTCGAAGTCCATGTACTGCTTGATCGCCGAGGGCCGGATGACCCCGTCCGGGGACAGGGACTCCTTGAGGTCGAGGATCGATAGGCGGATGATCTCGCGCGGGACGCGGGTGAAGTAACGCTGGCCGGCGTCCACGGCCTTCTCCAGGTTCTCCGGCGCTCGCCAGAAGCGGTTGGCGGCATTCATGGCCCGCACGAATGCCCGGAGCGTCCCCTCGTGGCGCTCGGCGTACCCCTTCATCACGCTGACCCCCACGTACTCGTACTCGGCGAACTCGGGGACGTCCCCGGCCGAGCTCTTGATGATGATCCTCCCCACGCCCTCGCGCTCCAGCCACAGGGGCGTCGGGGGCGAGAGCATGTAGCCGTCGATCTGGCCCGTCCGAAGGGCCGAGGGGAGGTTCCCCCCGCCGATGGCCACGAGCTGGGCGTCCCGGTCCGGGTCCAGCCCCGCCCGTTTGAGGTAGAACCGGGTCACGACGTCCGACAGCGCGCCCGGGGCCGTGATCCCGATCTTCATCCCCTTCAGCGCCTTGAACCGCTCGAGCAGCGGCTGCTCCCTCCGCAGGTTGCGCGCCTGGAGCACGGCGTTCCGGACGATGAAGTCCATGGTCATGCGGTTGGCCACGCTGTAAATCCGCAGGATCTGCTTGCCCTGCTGCCGGGCCAGGATGGCCTCCCGCAGGTCCACCTGCGAGATCTCCACCTCGCCCGCGATCAGTGCCGTCGTCCCCAGGCGGCCTGCCTTGACGGGCACCATCTGGACGTCCAGGCCCTCTCTTGTGAAGAACCCCTGCTCCTTCGCCACGTAGAGCGGCGTGAGGTAGAGGACGTCGAAGTTCGCCGAGCGGACCCGGGTCTGCCCCGGAGCCGCCGTCGCGGCCAGGACCACCAGGGCCGCTGCCATCGCTGTCATCCCCGCCATCCGGGCTCTCATCGCGTCACCTCCTATTGCACGACCACGTCAGTCCCGCCCTGAGGGCGCCAGCGCGTCAGCCTAGCCTCCAGGTACGAGACGGAGAAGTTCATGACCATCACCACCGCCAGGAGGACGAAGATGGCGGCGAAGAGCATCCCGGTGTGGAAGGCCCCGGCCGCCTCGGTGAGCAGGTACCCGATCCCCCGGTTCGTCGAGATGAATTCTCCCACGATGGCCCCGATCATGGCCAGGGGGATCGAGACCCGGAGCGAGGTGATGATGAACGGCGTCGCGGCCGGGAAGATGATCTTCACCATCTTCTGTCGTTCTGAGGCCCCCATGACCGAGACGACCTCCAGCAGCTCCGGGTCCACGGTGCGGATCCCGCTCACCGTGTTCATGAAGACGACGAAGAAGACCAGGACCGCCGCGATGACGATCTTGGCCAGGATCCCCAGCCCGAACCACAGGATGAACAGCGGGGCCAGGGCGATCCGAGGGATCCCGTAGAACGCCACCACGAACGGCTCCACCATCCGGTAGAGCACATCGTACCGGCCGCACAGGAAGCCGAAGACAATGCCGCCCGCCACGCCGGCCAGGTAGCCGTAGACCGCCTCCTGCACGGTGTAGACGAGGTGGTAGAGGAGCCGGCCGCCAGCGGCCAGCAGGTAGAGCTGGCGGGCGATCTCCGTCGGGCGGCTGAAGAAGAAGGGGTCGATCACTGGCCCAGACAGGAGCTCCCAGAGCAGGAGGAACCCGCCGGCAAACCCCACGCGCGTCCAGAGGGTCCGGAC
>JACPFL010000016.1:0-868 GCA_016183025.1 Deltaproteobacteria bacterium
CAGCTCTCCCAGGAGCTCGCGCGCCGGCACGATCGGGCCCGGCGTGACGGGGTGCTTTTCCATCGAGTCCTCCAGATCGGCTGCGGCGCGCAGGAGCGCAAGGGCCTCATTGTTTTTGCCCTCCGCCCGGGCGGCCCAGCCCGCCACTGCGCGGCGCTGGACCTCGACCTGATCCGCCCAGTAGCTCGATTTGGCCTGGATCAGGGCGTCGCGGACCGCCTGGAGTTTTTCGACCTCCTTTCGTGCGCCGGCTGCATCGCCACTCCGGGCGGCCCCAAGGCCGCGCGCGAAATAGGTGATGGCTTCGGTCATGCGGTAGCGGCTCCAGGGAAACCAGGTGGGGCGTAGTAGGAGCGCCGCGGCCTCAGACCAGCGGCGCCGTTCGATCGCATAGCGCGCTGGAACCGCGGCAAAGGCGTAGGCTGCGGCCTGGACCTCTTGCGCCTTCTGGACCGCCATGACTTCCTCGAGGATCTCTTTCGCCTCCCGGTCCTGGGCCCCCTGGAGGTAGGCGTACGCCATGTAATCGAGGGCGTGCATATAAGAGCTTGAGGCGACCCCCGGGCGGACCTTGAGGTCGTCGGCCTTCGCGGCATCGGCCGAGGCGCGGTTCGACTGGATCGACTCCTGCCACAACCCGAGCCGCGTGAAGATGTGCGACGGCATGTGGAGCGCGTGGGGCGAGGCGGGCGCAATCTTCGCGTAGACCCGTGCGGCCGTCAGCCCGCGACTCGCCAGCGGCGGGGAATCGTAGCTGTGGATCAGGTAATGCGCCCAGCCGGGATGCTGCGCGAAGATCTTCTCCAGGATCTGACCGGCCTTGATCTGGTTGACGTACGTCTTATCGGTGGGCAGCGCCGTCGCGTTC
>JACPFL010000016.1:910-8978 GCA_016183025.1 Deltaproteobacteria bacterium
TCGCGTACGCGACGGCCCGTGTTCGGTGATCGAGCTTATCCGAATCTTTGTAGAACGCCTCGATCGCGGCGATGTAGTCCCCTTCCCGTTCGGTCTTCCCACCCAAGGCCTTCGCCTTCTCGACGGCGGTCCACCCCTGCTTCAAGGCCGCCTTGGTGGGTGGTTCCCACAGGGGATACCACAGGCTCATCGCTATGCCCCAGTAGGCCATCGCGCAGCCGGGGGCTGTCTGGGACACGGCGGTGAACGCCTTTACCGCCTCCACGTACCGGAAGGAATGCAGCAGGGCGACGGCGCGATGGAATTGCTGCTGGGCCGCGGCACTGCAGGAGACGGGGAAGTGGACCTGGCCGAGTTGTTCGGAGCCGCCGGCCGGCTGCGGGTATTGCGCGTTTAGGGACTGGACCGCATTGTAAGGCTGGGGGAATCTATCTCGACCCCTAGCGGTTGTCAAGGAGGGCCGCGGGGAGCCGCGAGCCACCGCCCCACGGCCCCGGCCTTCAGCGCGGCATACGTCACCGAGCTGAGGCCGAGCCCGAGGAACGTGACCTCCTCCGGTCGGACGCCGCGCGCGTTGTGGATCTGCCCGATCAGGGGCGCGGGGGACGGAGGCGGCTGACGGCCCGGTAGATCGGCTCCACGTCGTCCAGGGGCGCCCACCGCAGGACCTCCATGGCGTCGGCCACGTAAGTGGGGCGCCGCATCCCCAGCAGCACACAGCTCACCCCCGGCGTGCTCGCCAGCACCCAGAGCGCCTTGCGCGAGAGCGACTCTGTCCGGCGCGCCTCCGGGAGGAGCGGGTCGATCGCGGCGGCCACCGCGCGGCTCAGCGCCTGGCTCTTGCGGGCCGCCTGCCCCCGGAGCGCGTCGAGCAGTCGCTGCAGCGCGGGGAGGTAGCGCTCCCGCCATCCCTCCCACCGCTCGCCCAGGCTTCCGTCGAGGTTCTCGTCCAGGGCGTGGACGATCTGGGTGACCCTGGGGAGGATGACCTGGGCCTCGATCTGGGACCAGTGGTCCAGGCTCTGGAGCTGTGGGGCGATCCCCGCCAGCTCCTCCGCCCAGCGGAAGTACTGGTCCGGGGACAGGGTTCCCGGCGCCGCCTGGAGCTTCGCGCCAATCTCGCGCCGGAACTCCTCCTCCAGCTTGCCCACCGGCTCCCGCGCCTCCTCGACGGAAGTCCACGGAGATCCCGGCCTCCCCCACCACCGGGTCGGCCAGGCGCACCATCCCCTCGCCGGCGATGGCGTTCAGCGGCCGGTTGACCAGCACCGCGATCCCCGCCTCGGCCGCGGCCTCCAGGACCGTCTGCTGGAGGTTCGGACCGTTGTTCCGCTCGAGGGCCCCCCCTGCCTCGAACAGGTTCATCGGGAGCTGCACCACCCGGAAGTGGTGGTCCGGACCCCCGGCCTCCCGCGCCGCGGCCAGCATGCGCGTCAGGGAGGTGGCCTCGAAGTCCGTCGCCGGGAACACGGCCGTGTTGGAGGAGACCCCGTACCAGCGGATGGCTCCCGCCGCCACCTGCTCCTCGAAGAAGGCGAAGGCCTCGCGCAGGCGCCGGTAGAACTCCTCGCGCAGGTTCAGCAGCGAGACCTGTCGCGTCTTCTTGCCCTCGGAGAGGAAGTACTCGGGGTTGTGCAGCAGGCAGACGTCCAGGGTATCGAGCTGGAGCCGCTGGAGCGACCGGGCGAGCTGGTCGCGGAGGAACTCCGGATGGATGCAGTGCCAGCACCCCTCCATGTACTTGACCATCTCCGGGAAGGGGCGGCCGGCCGCCTCGCGCTCCTGCGCCAGCCTGAGGTTCTGTCCCTGCACGTAGCCGATCTTGGAGACGACGACGACCTGGTCGCGGCGCAGTGGTGAGCCCGGTCGTGCCCAGGGGGACGTACCCCGATCGGGCGCCCGCCGCGACGAAGGGGGTGGCCCGGACGCGGGTCCCCTCGGGCGTCGCGCTCCCGGTCAGGCGCGCGCCGATCACCCCCATCCTGGCCGGCTCGCGGACGCCCGCCTCCGGCCCGCTCCCTTCCTGATCGGGCCCGCCGGACGTGAGGGCGCGGGCCACCTGAGCCGGGGCGGTGATGGGCGCCTGGCACGTGAAGTTCCGGCAGACGTAGAGCGCCGCTTCCCCCCCGACCAGCCCCTTCCCCTGAAGCAGGGGGAAGGGCGGTGGCGCGCCCAACGCGGGATCGTGGTGCGCGATGATGCGGTTGGGCAGGAACTGGCGGCCGACCTCCCGGCAGAGGGCCCCGTAGCCCGCCTCCCCGGGAGTCCCCACCAGGGCCAGCTCCACCGGTCCCTCGAGCAGGAGGTCCACGACCATCAGGCTCTTGGAAAACGCCCGCGGGTACCGGGCGATCTGCCGGCCATAGGCCTGGATCGCGACCGTCGCGGCGTCCCGCAGCTCCTCGCGGGCGACGTGCCAGGAGAGCCGGGCCAGCGCGTGGGCGGCGACCGCGTTCGGGCTCGGGATCGCGCCGTCGTTCCCCTCGCGGTGGCGCAGGATGAGGCGCTCGTGGTCGCGCGCCGTCGTGTAGAAGGCGCCGTCCGCCTCGTCGCGGAACTCCGCGAGCAGGCGCTCGGCCAGGCGCAGCGCCTCAGTCAGGAAGTGCGCCCCGCCGCCAGCCTCATAGAGGTCGATCAGCCCCTCGGCGAGGAAGGCGTAGTCCTCCAGGTAGGCATTCAGGTGGGCCCGCCCGGCCCGGTAGGTGCGCAGCAGCCGCCCCTCCGGCGTGACCAGCGTCGTGAGCAGGAAGGTCGCCGCGCGGGCCGCGCCCTCCAGGTAGCGCCGCTCGCCGAGCACGCGGGCGCCCTCGGCCATGGCGCTGATCATCATGCCGTTCCAGGCGCACAGGACTTTGTCGTCCAGCCCGGGCGGCACGCGCCGGCGTCGCGCCCCCGTCCCTGCTCGAGGGAGCGCTCCAGGTCCTCGGGGGCGAGCTCGAGCGAGCCGGCCACCTCCGCGAGCGGGCGCGGCGTGTTGGGGATGCTGTGCCCCTCCCAGTTCCCCTGGGGCGTGATGTCATAGTAGGCGCAGAGGCGCCGGGCCTCCTCGGGCCCCAGGACCGCCTCGACCTCCGCCGGAGTCCAGACGAAGAACTTCCCCTCGACCCCCTCCGAGTCCGCGTCGGTGGCCGAATAGAAGCCGCCCTCCGGGCTGGTCATCTCCCGCAGGACGTAGTCGAGGATCTCGGTGGCGATGCGGCGGTAAAACGGCTCACCGGTGACCTGGTGGGCCTCCAGGTAGGCCCGGGCGAGGGACGAGTTGTCGTAGAGCATCTTCTCGAAGTGGGGCACCAGCCACCGCTCGTCCGTCGAGTAGCGCGCGAAGCCGCCGCCGATCTGGTCGTAGATCCCCCCGCGGGCCATGGCGTCCAGGGTCGTCCGGACCATCTCCAGGATGTGCGCGTCCCCCGTGCGCCGGTAGGCGCGGAGCAGCAGCGAGAGGTCCGTGGCCCGGGGGAACTTCGGGGCCGGGCCGAAGCCGCCGTGGACCGTGTCGAAGTCGCGGGCGAGATGGGCCCCGGCGGCCTGCAGCTCGGCCTCTCCCACCGTCGAGCCGGCGGCCGGCCGGAGCTGCTGCCGCAGGTGCTCGGCGATCTCCTTCCCCTGGCGCCGCAGCTCGTCCCGGTTGGTCTCCCACAGCTCGGCGATCCGCCGGAGCAAGGTTGGGAAGCCGGGACGGCCGTAGCGGTCGGTCGGAGGGAAGTAGGTGCCGGCGAAGAAGGGCTCCAGCTCCGGGGTCAGGAAGACGGTCATCGGCCAGCCGCCCTGCCCCTGGTTCATGGCCACGGTGGCCGCCATGTAGATCTCGTCGAGGTCGGGCCGCTCCTCCCGGTCCACCTTGATGCAGACGAAGTGCCGGTTCATGAGGGCGGCGGTGGCCTCGTCCTCGAACGATTCGCGCTCCATGACGTGGCACCAGTGGCAGGTCGAGTAGCCGATGCTGAGCAGGATCGGGCGCTCCTCCTCCCGGGCCCGGCGCAGCGCCTCCTCGCCCCAGGCGTACCAGTCCACGGGGTTGTGCGCGTGCTGGAGCAGGTAGGGGCTCGTCTCGTGGGCGAGGCGGTTGGTATGGCGGGGTGTCGCCTCCTGGCTCATCTTCGGACTCCTGTGATGGCGGATGCCGGGTTCCGCCGCCGCGTCCGCTTCCGCGTTGTACGCGTCCGCTGCCGCATTCTAGCAGACCGGCGCCCCCCCGCCGAAATCCGCTGCGGCCGCTGGGCCCAGCCAGCCCTCCGAGCTCCCGAGCCAAACCGTCTGTGTGCTGCCGAAATCTGCCCCGTGCCCATCGGCCTCCTTGCAGGACTCGGTGCCGAGTTGCTCGATCAGTTGTCCAGGCGAGGCCTTTCCCTTGCGAAAAGAGTTGCTTGATCACGGATCGCAAATCTTCTATACTACACCGTAGATAATTTGTATTATCAGGCAATCCATGGATATCAGGGCATTTCTAGCGCCATACAACCCCTGGGTCGACCAGGGGGAAAAGGGTCTCCAACATGTCCCTGAGTTTACGCGCCCCGTCTTCCACGACCTGATCGGGGATCTGCAGAAGCTCCCCCAGATCATCTCAGTCACCGGCCCACGACGGGTCGGGAAAAGCACCCTGCTCCATCAGGTCGTTCGGCACCAGCTCCGCCAGGGATACCCACCGGATCTCCTGATCTACTATTCCTTAGATGATCCGGCCCTCTTCCGCCCGAGCATCCAGCGTGATGGCTTCATGGAAGCGCTGATGCTGGAGGTGCGCCGCCGTGCTGGCCGGAAGCGCGTGTTTCTCCTCTTGGACGAGATCCAGCGGCTCGAGCATTGGGAGCTTTACTTGAAGAAGTACTACGATCTCCGGTACCCGGTCAGACTCGTTGTCTCCGGATCGGCATCCTCACCTATCTTCAAGAAGAGCCGGGAGAGCCTCCTCGGACGCGTCAAGGATTATCACCTTCTCCCCTTCTCATTCCGGGAGTTCCTCCTTTACCGGGTCCGGGATGACCGTGACCTGTTCACGGAACTCGAAGCGATCTATCAGGACGGCACGACGCTCAGGGGGAAGATGGTCGGGGACCCCAGGCACCTTGATCTGCGGCAGGTCACGATCCGAGCTCCCGGGGAGCGCCTGTGGAGACTGGCAAGTCAGGCGTTCGAAGACTATCTGCGAGAGGGCGGCTTCCCTGAAGTATGGGAGATGGAAACATGGGACCAGAAGGTCGAGTACCTGTACGATAACCAGGTCAAGAAGGTGATCTACGAAGACCTGGTGCTCGCCGCCGAGTTCCGCAAACCGGAGCTGCTGAAGCGATTCTACATCTCGCTGCTCGAGCAGCCCGGTCGGGAAGTGAACCTGAGCCGGATTGCTGAAGAAACGGGGGTTCTGCCCGCTCAGGCGGAGAAGTACCTACCCCTCCTAGAGATGACCGATCTGGTCGCACATGTGGAGAAATTTCGAAAGAGCGCCCTGCGCCTCCGTCGTGGGAACATCAAATTTTATCTAATCGATCTCGCCTTGCGGAATGCGGTGCTCCGAGTCCGTGATGCCGGGCTCTCTGACCCGACCACCCTGGGAATGTATGCGGAGAACCTGGTATTCAACGCCCTGCGGAAGTGGCGGGGCACGGTCGCGTTCGACTACTACCGTGAGCGGGACGAGGAGGTGGATTTCATCGTCCATTTGGGCCCGCGGAAATACCTGCCATTTGAGGTCAAGTATCGGGAGAATACTACGGAGGGGGATCTCCGTCCGATCCGGAACTTCATGAGGCGGTTTCGCGCTCCCCTTGGAATTGTCGTCTGCAAGAGAGCGGAAGATTGTGGTCCTCGAGATGGTCTGTTTCTCATTCCGCTCCTCCACTTTCTCCTCATGTTCGACTGAGCACGATAACCGTGCTGCAGATGCAGGCCAACCTGCGTTACGCGACCGACGGTGACGATCGAGGCCACGAACGCGCTGGCCCAGGAGGCGCTCGTCGTCATCGAGCGCGAGACCTGGCGCGAGAGCGCAGCCACGGCCGCGCTGGTCACCTCGCTGCAGGAGTTCAAGGGCCTCTTCCCCGAGGAGGTGGTCGCCCCGGGAGAGGAGATCGGGATCGCCAGCCTGGCGGTGCTGTTCACCGACCTCCGGAGCTCCACGGCGCTCTACCAGAGGATCGGGGACCCGAGGGCCTTCGCCTTCGTCCAGAACCACTTCCGCTACCTCGTGGAATCTGTCTCGAAGCACCGGGGAGGGGTGGTCAAGACGATGGGCGACGCCATCATGGCCTCCTTCCCGAGCGGCCGGGACGCGATCGAGGCGGCGGTCGGGATGCAGCAGCGCTGGGGGGAGTTCTGCCGGGCCCATGGGGAGTACACGGACCTCTGCCTCAAGATCGGCATCCACGAGGGGCCCTCGATCGCGATCAACAACGAGGGGAAGCTGGATTACTTCGGCACGACCATCAACCTGGCGGCCCGCGTGCAGCACCAGGCCCAGGGCCGGGACGTGGTGTTCACGGAGGCCGTGCGGCAGGACCCTGATGTGCAGGCCTTCTTGAAATCGGTGGACTGGCCCTGCGACGTCTTGACCGTCCCGCTCAAGGGGATCGAGGGTGAGCCGACCCTTTACCAGATCTGGCCAGCGGGCAAGCCTGCCGACTAGCCAGGCGGCGGGACGGGGAGGGCTTCGCGGTCATAGCGGGGGCCCTTCGGGGTGGCCGCCTCCTGGCGCAGCTGGTACTTGGCCACCCGCCCGGTGGGCGTGTGGGGCAGCGCCTCCCGGACCTCCAGGAACCGGGGCACCTTGAACCGGGCCAGGCGCGCCGCGCACCAGGCGAACAGCTCCGCTGCCTCGGCCCCGGCGCCCTCCCGGAAGACCACGTAGGCCTTGATCTCGTCCTCGGTCAGCTCCGAGGGGACCGGGATCGCCGCGCACTCCAGCACAGCCGGGTGGGCCCGGAGCACGTCCTCGATCTCCACCGAGGAGATGTTCTCGCCCCGTCGCCGGATCAGGTCCTTCAACCGGTCCACGAAGAAGAAGTCCCCGTCCGTGTCCCGGCACGCGCTGTCTCCGGTGTGGAACCACCCGCCTCGCAGGGCCTCGGCCGTCAGGGCGGGCTCCTTGAAGTACCCCTTCATCACCGCCGGGTTCCGGAGCACGATCTCGCCCACCACGCCGGGCGGCAGCTCGTTCCCCGCCGGGTCCACGACCCGCACCTCGTTGATGACCCCCAGCTCCGGATGCTGCCGGGCCCGCCCCATGCCCCCCGGCTTCCAGGGGCGGCCCCGCGGGACGACCGGGCCGAAGGTGGACTCGCTCAGGCCGTACCCGTACTTGAGGTGGAAGCCGAAGCGGGCCTCGCAGGCCTCGTGCATGGCTGCGGGGAGCACCGGCGCTGTGTAGCAGATCCGCACGGCGTGGGCGCGCTCCGCGGCCGTCGGCGGCTGCTTCAGGAGGATGGCGAGCATCGCGCCCAGGGCGTTGAACTCCGTGGCCCTGCTGGCCGCGGCCTGCTCCCAGAAACGCGAGGCGCTGAAGCGCGGCAGCAGAACCAGGGTCGCGCCGGCCCCGATCGTCCCCATGGTGGAGTAGGCCTGGGCGTTGATGTGGAACAGCGGCAGGGCGGTGAGCAGGCGGTCCTCCGCGGTGAGCCCGAGCCACCAGGGGAACGCCTGGCCCGTGAGGACGTAGGTCTGATGGGTCTGCATGACGGCCTTGGAGCGGCCGGTGGTCCCGGACGTATAGATGAATGTGGCGACGTCCTCGGGCCCTGGCCGGGAGAGCGGCAGGGGCGGCGCCTCGAGCAGGGCCTGGAACGGCAGGAGCCCCGGCCCTTCGCGTGCGGCGTCGCCTCCGGCCACGAGCACGACACGGAGCCCGGGGAGCGCGGCCGTGAGCTTCCGCGCTTCCTCCACCCAGTCGGGCTCGACGACCAGCGCGGACGGCTCGGCATGGGCCAGGATGGCGCGCGTCTCGTCCAGGGTGAGCTGGGGGTTGATCGGGACCGCGATGGCGCGGGCCGTGACGGCGCCGAGCCAGGCGAGCAGGAACGCCGGGGAGTTGCCGAGGCGGAGCGCCACCCGCGACCCGGGATGGACCCCGAGCGCC
>JACPFL010000241.1:0-2934 GCA_016183025.1 Deltaproteobacteria bacterium
GGACCTGGCTCCGCCCGTCCTCGTGATGCGATAGAATATTTTTATGGGTATCTTCCACGTCACAGGGAGCCTGGCGCATCCGTCCCGGCCGAGGCGTCGGCGAGAGGTCAGATTCCTCGTCGACACCGGGGCCTTCTACACGATGGTCCCCCGGGATCTCCTCGCCGAATTGAAGGTCCTGCCGATTCGCGAGGAGCGGGTGGAGTTCGCGGATGGCCGGAAGGGAAGGTGGAAGGTCGGGGAGGCGCGTCTGACGGTGGATGGCCGCTCCGTGACGACCCTCGTGTTCTTCGGACCCCGCGGGAGCCAGCCGCTCCTGGGCGCGTTCAGTCTGGAGGGCCTGGCGCTGACCGTCGACCCTGCGCGCCGCCGCTTGGTTCCCATGCCCTACGTGATCATGGCGGCAGCAAGGGCCGGCTCCTCAGCAATCACCGCGGCAGGAAGTCGTTGGTGGTGATCTCCGTCCAGCTCACCCGCCGCTTCAGGATCCCCGCCGCGGCCATCACGTCCTGGACCGCGTTGACGCCCGCCTCCGTGATCCGCCCGTCCGCCCGGTAGGAGGGCTTCATGTGGCGGATGGCGGCGGTCATGACCTCCGCGTCCACCCCCTTGAAGTAGGGCTGGATGCTCTGGAAGATCGCCTCGGGTGGACTGTCGTTGATCCAGCGCAGGGCCCGGACCGCGGCCCGGACGACCTTGCGGACCAGCTCCGGGCGCTCCCGGGTGGTCTCGGGCCTGAAGATGATCACGTTCTGCAGGAACTCGGCGAGCTTCGGGTCCTCGCCCCCGACGGTCCGGACGAGCCACACCCCCACGCCCTTGGCCGCTGCCATCTCCGGCAACGGCGGTGACATGACGAAGGCGTCGATCTTCCGGTTCTCCAGCCCGGCCAGGACCGCCATGTCCCCTCCCATCCCCACGATCTTGATGTCCTTCTGCGGCTCGAGCCCGGCCCGCTTGATGAAGTAGAAGCCCACCTGCTGGGTCAGGGCGCCCATCCGGGTTACGCCGACGGTCAGCCCCTTGAGGGCGCGGATCTTCTCCTCGATGGCCATCTCCGGCCTGATCCCGCGCGCCTCGGCCAGGTCCTTCCGGATGACGACGTCCATGTTCGAGCGGTTCAGGATGTTGACGACCCCCAGGAGCGGCTTCCCCTGCAGGTAGGAGTTGATGACCAGCGGGATGGCCGTGGCGGTGAAGTCCACGTTCCCGGCGAGCAGGGCCTGCACGTCCGGGCCGCCGCCCCCCGTGGAGATGACGTCCACGGCCAATCCCTCGCCCTCGAAGTACTGGTTGCCCCGCGCGAGGTAGATGACGAGCAGGGTCAGCGTGGCGACGGGCTGGGTCATCCTCACCCGCTGCCGTTCTTGCGCGGCCGTCGCGGCAGGGGAGAGCGTGACGGTGAGGAAGGCCATGGCGGACAGGAGGGCGATGAGGGAGGCACGGGCGCCTCGGGAGCGGCGGTAGCGGATGGGGTGTGGCATGCTGGCTCCTCCTTCGTGGCTCGGCGGTGACTGACCTGCGATCCTTCTTGCCCTCCGGGACGTTGTAGCGGGACCCTCCAGGAGTGTCAAGGTGAAGAGAGGCCCCGGAGGGCCCATTGACGGCTGCGCGCCCAGGGCCGGATAATGAGCGCCCGAAAGGGACCCATGCCGAGAGTTCAGCTTCTGGCGACCTGTCTGGTGGACTTGTTCTACCCCGAGGTGGGCCTGGCCACCGTCCGCGTGCTCCGACAGGCCGGCGCCTCGGTGGAGGTCCCCGCCGGCCAGACCTGCTGCGGGCTGCCCCTGTACAACAACGGCTGCGTGCACGAGGCCGCCGCCGTGGCGCGGCGCATGCTCCGGCTGTTCCCGGGGGACGCCCCGGTCATCATCCCGTCCGGCTCGTGCGCCTGGATGGTCAAGCGCATCTACCCGACGCTGTTCTCCGACAAGCCACCTCTGGACGCCGAGGCCCGGGACCTGAGCGCCCGGGCGTTCGAGCTGTCCGAATACCTGGCCCGCGCGGACGGCTTCCAGCCGGCGTATGCCCCCACCTCGGCCCCGGCCCATCGGGTGACCTACCACGACTCCTGCCACCTCCGGCGTGGGCTGGGGATCGTGGGCGAGCCCCGGCGCCTGATCCGGGCTGTGCCGGGGATTGACTACATCGAGTTGGCGGGAGCCGACCACTGCTGCGGCTTCGGCGGGACCTTCTCGGCGCGCTACCCGGAGGTCTCCACGGCCATCACCGCCGAGAAGCTTCGCCGCGTCTCCGAATCGGGCGCGGCCGCGGTGGCCACCGGGGACTGCGGCTGCCTGCTCCAGCTCCGGGGGCTCATCGCCCGCCAGGCCCCCGGGCTCCAAGCCCTGCACCTGGCCGAGCTCCTG
This sequence comes from Deltaproteobacteria bacterium, assembly GCA_016183025.1. Classification (GTDB taxonomy): domain Bacteria; phylum Desulfobacterota; class JACPFL01; order JACPFL01; family JACPFL01; genus JACPFL01. Next base: position 2,370 of record JACPFL010000241.1, read on the forward strand.
GCCGGGGAGGGGAGGCGATAGGATGGCGGTCCCGACGGGCGCCACCTTCGGGGAACGGGCGGCTCGCGCCTTGGCGGACGCCCGCCTCCAGCGGGCGCTCCAGGCCACGGTCAGCCGCTTCATGGGGCTGCGGGACCGGGCCATGGCCGACCTGCCCGACCTGGAGCAGCTCCGGGAGCGGGCCAAGGCGATCAAGGCTGCCACGCTCGCCCGGCTGGATGAGCACCTGGCGGCGCTCGCGGACCGGGTGAAGGCGGTCGGCGGGGAGGTGCACTGGGCCGCGGACCGCGCGGAGGCTCGCGCCATCGTCGTGGAGCTGGCGCGGAGCCGGGGGGTCCGGCGCATCGTCAAGTCGAAGTCCATGGCCTCGGAGGAGCTGGACCTCAACGAGGCGCTCGAGGGGGCCGGGCTCGAGGTGGTGGAGACCGACCGCGGGGAGTGGATCATCCAGCTCGCCCACGAGAAGCCCTCACACATCATCGCCCCAGCCATCCACCGCGACCGGTACGCCGTGGCCGAGCTCTTTTCGGAGGTCGAGGGGCGACCGCTCCCGCCCGAGCCGGAG
>JACPFL010000241.1:2966-7094 GCA_016183025.1 Deltaproteobacteria bacterium
CCTCGCCGCTGACATGGGGATCTCCGGCGTGAACTTCGCCGTGGCCGAGACCGGCACGCTGGTGCTCGTGACCAATGAGGGCAACGGCCGCCTCGTGACCTCCCTGCCGCGGGTGCATGTGGCGATCATGGGGATGGAGAAGGTGATCCCGCGGGTGCACGACCTCGCGGTCTTCCTGCGCCTGCTGGCTCGCAGCGCGACCGGGCAGAAGATGACGAGCTACGTCTCGCTGCTCACCGGGCCCCGGCGCCCGGGGGAGCCCGATGGGCCGGAGGAGCTGCACCTCATCATCCTGGACGGTGGGCGCTCCCGGGCGCTGGGGGGACCATTCGAGGAGGCCCTGAGCTGCATCCGCTGCGGGGCCTGCCTCAACGTCTGCCCGGTCTACCAGAAGGCGGGCGGGCACAGCTACGGCTCGACGTACCCCGGGCCGATCGGCCTGATCCTCACGCCGATGCTGCGCGGCCTGGAGGTGGGGGGAGAGCTGGCCTCGGCCTCAACCCTGTGCGGGGCGTGCCGGGATGCCTGCCCGGTCGGGATCGACCTCCCGAGGATGATCTTGCACCTGCGGCGTGAGGTGCAGGAGCACGGGCTGGCTCCGCCGGGGCAGCGTCTCGCGCTCCGGTTGCTCGGGCTGGTGCTCCAGCGCCCGTGGCTCTACCGGGCGGTGGCCGCGCTCGGCCGGGCGGTGCAGCCGCTCTTCCTGCGGGACGGCCGCATGACCGCGCTGCCCGGGCTGCTCCGACGCTGGACCCGGGAGCGCGACTTCCCCCGTCTGGCCCGCCGGCCGTTCCAGGTCGAGTGGGCCTGGCTCGAACGGTCTCACGAACGTCGGGGCGACCCGGAGCCCCGGGACAGACGATGAGTCAGGGGACCGTCTCCAGAACGACGTGGGTGGAACGGCTCTGCCAGGAGCTCACTGCCGTGGGCGGCCATTACCACCAGGTGGCCTCCGGCGAGGAGGTCGCGCGGGTGATCATTGACGTGGCCCGCTCACAGCAGCTGGAGCGGGTTGTCCTGTGGCGGGGGGCGATGCTTGATGGGTTGGCGCTCGCGGGCCGTCTGGGGGAGGCCGGGCTGCACGTGGCCGTCATCGAGGCTGGAATGGACAGGGAGCAGGCCAGGCGGCTCTGCGCCGAGGCCGACGTCGGGATTACCGAGGTGGACTTCGCGCTGGCCGAAACGGGAAGCCTGGTGCTGGCCTCGGGGCCAGGCCATCCCCGCCTCGCCTCGGCCCTGCCGCGCGTGCACATGGCCGTGCTGGATCCGCGGACCGTCGTCCCTGATTTCGAGACGCTCCTCGGCCAGCTTCAGGCCGGGGACCTGCTGCGGGAACGGAGCAACCTGGCCTTCATCACCGGCCCGAGCCGGACCGCCGACATCGAGCTGACCCTCACCCGGGGCGTCCACGGCCCCCGCGAGGTGCACCTGCTGATCCACCAGCCTGCGTGAGATCCGGCCACGCGGGATGCGTGCGCCCCCGGACCAGGCTGGTGATGACCCCCAGTCCCGCCACCAGGGCGATGGCCAGCAGGGCGTCGTGGAAGGCGCCCGTGAACGCCTGGGGCTCGGCCTGCAGGAGCTGGCGGTAGCGTTCCAGCCGACCCGAGAACAGAGCCCCGGTGATCGCCGTCCCCAGGACCATCCCCGTATGCCGGGCCGTGGCCACGATGCCGGCGGCGACACCCTGGCGCTCCCGTGGGGCCGCGCCCATGAGGGCGCTATTGTTGGGGGAGCTGAAGAGCCCGGCACCGAGTCCCATGCACCCCAGCCCGAGCACGATCTCCCCGGTCGTCGAGGCCGGCGTCAGCCCGCTGAGCAGGAGCGCGCCGACCCCCTGGCTCGCCATCCCGAGGGACGCCGGGATGCGGGAGCCGATCCGGTCCGAGAGCCACCCGGAGAGCGGTGCCATCACGACCATGATCAGGGGCATGGCCGTCAGGAGGATCCCCGCGCGGCTGGGCGTGAAGCCGCGGAGCTGGATCAGGTAGAAGGGGGTGAGCACGACCACCGAGTACATGCAGAGGTAGTTGAACAGGGCGCTGGCCGTGGCCGCGGCGAACAGGCGGCTGCGGAACAGGTTGAGGTCCAGCATGGGCTCCGGGCGGCTTGCCTCCAGGCGGAGAAACACGACCCCAGCGCCGGCGGCCAGCGCGAGCAGCAGGAGGATCAGCGGGGAGCCCCATCCCCAGGCGCGTCCGCGATAGAGGGCGAGCAGGAGCGCGGTGAGGGCGACGATGAAGGCCAGGGCCCCGGCGACGTCGAACCGATGTTTTCCCCCGCCAGGATGCTCGGGCGCGAGGAGCAGCGTGCTCATCACGTAGCCGGCCACGCCGACCGGGAGGTTGATCAGGAAGATCCAGCGCCATCCGAGCAGCTCGGTCACGAGCCCCCCTGCCAGGGGGCCCACGGTGAGCCCCACGTAGACGATCCCGACGTACGTCCCGAGGGCCTGTCCCCGCCGGTGGGCCGGGAAGCTCCGCGTGATGAGGGCCGGGCCCACGGCCATGAGCATCGCGCCCCCCACCCCCTGCACCATGCGGAAGGCGATCAGGGCGAGGACACTGGAGGCCATCCCGCAGAGCAGGGAGCCCAGGGAGAAGCAGACGAACCCGAGGCGGTAGAGCCGTCGGTGCCCGATGAGGTCGCCGAGACGGCCGAACAGGAGCATGAGCCCGCTCACGGTGAGCATGTAGGCGATGATGACCCAGGCGATGGTCTGCAGGTCGGTCATGAACGTGCGGCTGAGCACGGGGAGGCCGACGCTCACGAGGCTCCCCTCGAAGGGCGTGAGGAAGCCCCCGAACCCCACCGCCCCGAGGATGCGCCAGGGCGAGCGCGCTGGCACAGGCGCGGCGCCCGCCGCGCCTGCTCCCCCGGCCTGGTGCACGTCGGCGGGCATGCCAGGGTCAGGCGACGCGGAGTTTGGGGTCCAGGGCGTCGCGCAGGGAGTCGCCGAACAGGTTGAAGGCGAAGACGCCGAGGCTGATGGCGAGGCCGGGGAAAATGCCCATCCAGGGCGCCTGCTCGGCGAACTCGACAGCCGCCCCTCTGAGCATGAGCCCCCACGCCGGCGTCGGCTCCGCCACCCCCAGCCCGAGGAACGAAAGCGAAGCCTCCAGGAGGATGGCCTGTCCCAGGAAGGCGGTCACCATGATGAGGTAAGGGGCCACCACGTTCGGGAGCATGTGGCGGAGGATGATCCGCTTGTGGCTGAACCCCAGGGCGCGGGCCGCATCCACATACGGGGCCTCACGGATGGCGAGGGCACACGAGCGGGTGACCAGCGCGCAGCGGGGGATCATGGGGATGGTGATGGCGAGGATCACGTTGACCGTGCCGATCCCCAGAATCGCCACCACCGCCAGTGCCAGGATGATGAGGGGGAAGGAGAGGAGGATGTCCATGAGCCGCTGGACGGCCAGGTCGACCCGCCCTCCGAAGTACGCGCTGGTGACCCCGATGATGGCACCCAGCGTGGCCCCGAACAGGGAGGAGGCGAAGCCCACCAGGAGGGCGGTCCGCGACCCGTAGATGATGCGGGAGAGGACGTCCCGGCCGTAGGCATCGGTCCCGAGCCAGTGGCCTGAGCCGGGACGTCTGAACATGGCCCCGTAGTCATTGGCCCGGGGGTCGTAGGGTGCGATGACGTCAGCCAGGAGGGCGGCCAGCACCATGAGGATGATGATCGCCGCCCCGGCCGCCCCGAGCGGCCGCTGTCGCGCAAAGCGGAGGCAGGCCTGCGCCCACCGAGGGAGCCGGATGCCCTGAAGGGCCATGCGCGCTTCCACGCGAACAGGCTCTGCCACGTCCGCCCTCTACTGGTATCGGATCCTCGGGTCCAGCCAGCCGTAGAGGAGGTCCACGACGAAGTTCACGGCGATGAAGACGAACGAGACCAGGAGCACCAGCGCCTGGGTCATGGTGTAGTCGCGGCGGGTGATGGATTCTACGAAGAGCATGCCGATCCCGTTGAGATTGAAGACCTGTTCTGTGACAACCAGGCCGCCGATGAGGAAGGCGAATTCGAGCCCGATCACCGTGATCACCGGCAGCAAGGCATTTTTGAGCGCGTGCCGAGTAAGAACCACTTTCTCCCACAGACCTTTAGCCCGGGCCGTCCGGATA
>JACPFL010000232.1 GCA_016183025.1 Deltaproteobacteria bacterium
CCGGAGTCCTGGAGCGGCTCGGGGTGGAGCCGGATGGGTATCTGCTCCTCACCTTACACCGTCCAGCGAACGTGGATGATCCGGAGACGTTGCGGCGGATCCTGGAGGCCCTGAGGCGTTGCGGGGAGCCGGTCGTCTTCCCGGTCCACCCGCGGACACGCCGGGCCATCGAGGCCGCCGGTCTGGCCGCATGGCTGGGGACGTGGCGCGAGGCCCGGGTCACGGAGCCCCTGGGCTTCCTGGACTTCCTGGCGCTCGAACGGGCAGCCCGGAAGATCGTCACGGATTCGGGGGGGGGTTCAGCGGGAGGCCTTCCTCCTGGGCCGGCCCTGCGTGACCGTGTACGCCACCACCCCGTGGGTCGAGACCGTCGAGCACGGATGGAACTCGGTCGTGGGCACCGACCCTGATGCGATCCTGGCTGCGATCCGCCGCCCGGGGCCGACGGGGCCGAGAGGGGACGCCTTCGGCGACGGCCGGGCCAGTCGCCGTATCGTCGAGATCCTGTCGGCTGCCATTGACCAGGCCTGCGCCCGCCCCGGCGATCGGTAACCTGTCCCGAGAGTCCCCGTCCACTGCATGCTGAGGAGATCCATGCAGGTGAGCGATAGGCTGGCGCTGCCGGCCATCCTGGCACTGGCCGGCGTGCTCCGGCTGCTGAACCTGGGCAGGAGCTTTGACGGGGATGAGATCCTCACTGTGGTGGGCGCCCGGCAGCCCCTTGCGGATCTGCCGGCGCACCTGGCGCAGGAGGCCCATCCTCCCCTTTCGTATCTCCTCCTGCACGGCTGGCTGGGCCTGGGCGAGTCCGAGGTGTGGGCTCGGCTGCTCTTCGTGGTCACCGGTCTGGCCGTCTGCGCGGCGACCTATCGGCTCGCCCGCCAGATCGGGGATCAGGGCCTGGCGCGCGCGAGCGCGCTCCTGGTGGCCATCGCGCCCGGGATGGTCTGGGCTTCGCAGTATGCCCGCAGTTACATCCTGGGGTCTCTGTTCGCGACCGCGGCGGCGGTCCTGTTTCTCCGGGTCATCCGGAGCAGCGGGGCGATGAGGGCCTGCGCCGGCTATGCCGCCCTCTCGGCAGCCGCCGTGTACACCTTCTACCCGACCGTTCTGGGGACGGTGGCGCAGGGGGTTTACGCCATTCTCCGATTTCGCCGCCGCCCGCTCCTCGCGCTGAAGATCCTGGGGATCCAGACGGTTGTCGCGCTTTCGCTGCTGCCCTGGCTCGGCCTGGCCACCGCCCAGTTCGCCAAGATCAGCGACACGCCCGTCCTCATGGCCGGGAAGGGGTTCTACCTGCTGGGGGTCCACCTCGGGGGTGCCGGTCGCAGTCTGATCGGGACGATGGGGCTGGACCCCCTGTTCCTGGGGGTCCAACCGATCTCCGAGCAGTGGCCTCGGGCCCTCCTGGTCATGGGGACCCTGGTCGCCGCCGCTGGCTTCAGCGCCATCGTGGTGGGGGGCATCCGAAGCCTGCGGCAGCGGGGCGCTGGGGCCGAGGCGTGGTTTCTGGCCGGGGGGGTACTCGTCCCCGTGCTCCTGGCCAACCTCGTACACGGGTGGGCCCGTATCTCCCTGGCCGCGCACTATTTCGTGATCTTCTACCCTCTGCTCGCCATCCTCGCGGCAGCGGCCTGGATCTCCTTGAGGGGGAGGGTCCTGCGGGGAGGGGTGGCGGCGGCGGCTGTGGTATTATTGCTTGTCCGGGCCACGGTGATGGCCTACACGCCCGGCGAAGGATGGCGGGAGATCGCAGGCCATGTGCGGCGGGGCCTGCAGGCCGGGGACATGGTTGCGCTCTTCCCGGCGGGATCCCTCTCCTGGCGGTACTACGCGCCGGAGATTCCTCAGGTGGTGACGGTGTCCGAGCACATGGTGATCGACAGGGTCACCAGGAGCTTCACCTTCGATGGTCGGGGGGCGCGAGCGTTTGAGCGGGCCCTGTCGCCCTTCAGCCGGGTCTGGCTGGTCACAGGCCCCTTCCGGGCCCTGGGAGGGCACGAGGCCCTGCGGCAGTGGTTCGCGGATCACGGGCTTATCGAGGTCGACCGCCGCATGATCGGCCGGAGCGCGCTCGTGCTCTATGTCCGCCGGGGCGTCCGCGCTTCCGGCGAGCCCGGGTAGGTTGGGGGGAAGGCATGGTTCGGGTGGGGTGCATCGGGCTCGGCTATTGGGGGAAGAACCTGGTGCGGAACTTCGTGGGCCTGCCCGGCTGTAGCCTCGCCTACTGCTGCGATCTGGATGCGAGCGTGCTCGAGAAGGTCGCGACGGCGTACCCCTCCGTGCGGGCGACAGTGGAGGCCGGAGAGGTCTTCACCGCCCCGGAGGTCGATGCGGTCGTGATCGCGACCCCTCCCCCCACCCACGCCGAGCTGGTGGCCCGGGCCCTCGGGGCAGGGAAGCACGTGTTCGTCGAGAAGCCGCTCGCCTTGACCGGCGCGGAGGCCGAGCGCCTGGTGACCCTGGCGGCGGAGCGCGGACGGAAGCTCATGGTGGGCCACCTGCTCAAGTACCACCCTGCCGTCCAGCGGATCCGGGAGCTCATCCTCGGCGGCGAGCTGGGGCGGCTGTACTACATCTATTCGCAGCGGGTCAACCTGGGGCAGGTCAGGAACGAGGAGAACGCCCTCTGGAGCCTGGGGCCCCATGACGTCTCCGTGATCCTCTACCTCCTCGACGCTGACCCGGAGCGCGTGAGCGCCTGGGGGCGGGCGTATCTGCAGGAAGGCGTCGAGGACGTCGTGTTCCTGAACCTCCTCTTCTCCGACGGGCGAATGGCCAACGTCCAGCTGAGCTGGCTCGATCCCCACAAGATCCGGAGGATGACGGTCGTCGGCACCCGGAAGATGGTCGTCTTCGACGACATGGAAGGGATGGAGAAGATCAAGGTGTACGACAAGGGTGTGGACTACACGGAGGACCCGGGGTATCCGGGCGGGCTGACGCTCCGGTTCGGCGACATCTACATCCCTCGGGTGGACGCGACGGAGCCGCTCCGGCTCGAGTGCGAGCACTTCCTCCAGTGCGTCGAGCAGGACCGGATCCCCTTCACAGACGGGCAGGACGGCCTGCGGGTGGTCCGGGTGCTCGAGGCGGCCCAGAAGTCCATCGCGGGCGGCGGAGGGCCGATCCCACTGTGAGCGCCGCGACGTCTTTTGCGACGAGGAAAGGTGGCCACGCCGGGCTGGTCAGCGTTGTGATCCCGGCCCGGGACGAGGAGGAGACCCTCGGTCTGGTGCTTGACGATCTGCTGGCTGTCAGCGTGAGGATGTCGCGCGCCGTCGAGGTGATCGTCGTGGACGACCATTCGCGGGATCGGACAGCCGAGGTCGCCCGGCGACGAGGGGTGCGCGTCGTGCGAAACCCGGAGCGGCCGGGCAAAGGGCGAGCCCTTCGCACCGGCTTCGCCGCTGCGGGGGGAGAGTACATCGTGATGATGGACGCGGACTACTCCCACCGGCCCGAGGATCTCCCCGCCCTGCTGGAGCCCCTGGAGAAGGGCGCAGGGCTGGTCATCGGCTCGAGGATCATGGGGGGGAGCGAGGAGTACACGCGCGTCCGGGCCATGGGGAACATCATCTTCACCGGCCTGTTCGGCCTCCTGTACGGTCGCTACCTCTCGGACGCGCTCAACGGGTTCAAGGCCTTCCGGCGCGAGGTGATCGCCGGGCCCCCCCTGTCAGCCAACGGGTTTGACATCGAGATCGAGCTCCTGCGCCGCGCGCTGGGCCGGGGGCTGAGCATCGTGGAGGTCCCGAGCCACGAGCGGGCGCGGGCGGCGGGGCAGGCCAAGTCGCGGGTGGTGCGGCACGGGTTCCAGTTCCTCTGGGCGATCCTGAAGGGCAAGCTGCGGTGGTGATCGGCTCGTCGGGGACAGGGGGCCGGACCGGCAGGTGGCTGGCCCTCATCTTGGGGGTGAGTCTTGCCCTCAACGTCTACGGGATCTGGTGGGGGCTGCCCGACCGCTGGAACGTGGATGAGGACGTCGCCCGGGCCCTGAGGGTGATCGGGGAGCGGTCGATCATCTCGCGCGATCTGATCCACCCGCCCCTTTACAAGTTCTTCCTGGCGGCGATCCTGGCCCCCTATTTCCTCCTCCTCAAGGCGATCGGCTACCCGCTGGAGGCTGTCCGGCAGGCCGCCTCGGTCTCCTGGCTCACCATGGCCAGTGAGTTCCCGGACTTTGCGCGTAACGTCTACCTGCTCGCGCGCTTCTCCTCGGCCGTGCTGGGGACAGCCACGGTCTACCTTGTCTTCTGCCTGGGCCGGCGCCTGTTCGGGGCCCCGGCCGGGCTCATGGGCGCGGCGTTACTGGCGTTGTCCATGGAGTTCGTGAGCGACAGCCACTTCGCCCGGAGCTCCCCGCTGGTGAACTTCATGGGCGCCGCCGTAGTCCTCCTGGGTGTCCGTGCGTTGCAGGATGGCCGGAGACGGGACCTGTCGTGGGCGGCTTTCCTGTCGGGGTTGGCCTTCACGGCTAAGTACAACGGCGCCGTCCTCCTCGTCCCGACCCTGGCCGCCCACCTGATCATTCAGATGAGAGGACGAGGGGCGCCTGAAGACCCAGGGGCGAGGCGGCTGGGGGTGTTGCTGCAGAGGTGGCTGACCTCCGGGTTGCTCTTCCTGCTCGGGGTCGCCGCGGGCTGGCCGGGGCTGTTGCTGGACGCCGCCGTCTTCGTCGAGCAGCTCACGACTTCCTCCCGTTTCTACGGCGGGTTCCTCTATGCCCGCGAAGCGAGGATCTCCTTCCCGGTGGGGGCGTTGAATTACCTCCTGGAGCTTCTACGCGGGTTCGGCGCGCCACTAGGGGTGGCCGTCCTGGTCGGCGCCGGGCTGGGGCTCCGGAGGCTTCGCGAGCGGCAGGAGCTCTGGCTGCTCTACCTCCTGGCAGTCCCCTATTTCGCCCTTGCCAGCACCTACCAGCTCCCGGATGCGCGCAGCAAGTTCCTCATGCTCGTCATACCCCTGCTGGCCGTGTTCGGCGGGCTGGCCCTGGCGCGCCTGGCGCAGAGCCGGGCGCTCGGGAAGACCGCGACCACGGCCGTGCTGGCCGTGGTCTTCGGGTACTCCTTCGCGTATTCAGCCTATGCCGACCAGGTCTTCACCCGGCTCGATACCCGGTATGCGAGTACCCAATGGATTCTGGCGAACATCCCTCCAGGGAATAGCCTGGAGATGCTCCACGACATCGCCTGGCTGGCGTCAGCCCGTATCATCCCCCGGTATCAGGTCCTGTACCTGGGCCGGAGCTCGCGCGACCCGGCGGGGGGGAGCCTGTTCAAGATCAGCGAAAGCGGGGTCCCGGAGCTGGAGAGCCGCCGTCTGGCCGCCCATTGTGACCGGCTGCGCAGCGGAGCGATCTCGGGGGAGTACGTCCTCGCCTTCCTGGACAACGTGGCCGATCGTAATCGCCCCGACTCGGTACCGGGGTGACGCGGGATGATCCGATCGCTCGTGAGTAGAGGCGGGGGGTACACGCTGGTCAAGGAGTTCGTGCCGGCCAACCACAAGGTCCGTGCGGGGTGGCCCCCGGGCCTGAGCTATCCGCGCACCTTGTTCTGGCATCCGATCCCGGACGCCTACACCTCCCCGGCCATCCTGGTGTTCCGGCGGCAGAAGGTCCCCGAGGCGCGCCCGGCCGACATGGCGGGCGCGGGCGTGGCGGCCCCCGGTCCCCGCGGAGAGGGCGGGTGAACGGCGCGGCCTCTGGCGGACCGGGCGGGGCGCGATGGCTGCTCCCGGCCGGGGCAGCCTGCGCGGTCCTGGCGGCGTTCGCGGCGCCGGGTCCCTTCTTCGCGCTGGCGTTCCCCGCGTACTTGCTCCTCAAGGCCCGCCAGCGACACCTCTTCGAGGGACGGCGGGCCCTCTTCGTGACCCTGGTGGCGGCAGCGGTGCTGCGGCTGAGCCTCGTGCTGGTCTACCAGGCGGCGGTCTACTGGTCCCGCCTGAGCGTGGACTTCTTCGGGGACGCCCGCGGCTACACCCATGTCGGCCTCTACATCGCGAGCCTGCTCCGGGGCGAGATGGTCAGCGCCGGGGACGATGCCTTCGCATCCTGGTTTGTCGCCCATGAGGCGCCGGGCCTCAGAGAAAGAGGGTTTTGGAGGGACGGCGGTGGCTTCCCGCCCCTCCTGGAATATCACGTCAGCGGGTACACGTATGCGCTGGGATGGCTTTTCGCCATC
>JACPFL010000238.1 GCA_016183025.1 Deltaproteobacteria bacterium
GGCGCCGCCACGGCGCGATCTTGGACTCCAGGAACTTGGCCAGCTCCATCAGGGCGATCCCCATCAGGGCCAGGACCACGATGGGGACGAAGAGCTTGGCCGTCTCGAAGGTGTTCGCGTAGCGGACGATCATGTAGCCGAGGCCGGCGATGGATGTGTAGAACTCGGCGATCACCATCCCCACGAGGCCGCGCCCGATGGCCAGCCGGATCCCGGCCACGATGAACGGGATCGAGGAGGGGATGATGAGGTCGCGCCACAGGGCCCGCTCGCTGGAGCAGAACGACTTGGCCACCTCCAGCAGGTTCCGGTCCACGTTACGGACCCCCTGCTGGGTGTTGATCAGGATCGGGAAGACCATGAACAGGAAGACCACCACCACCTTGGCCGGGACCTTGAAGCCGAACCAGAGGACGATGAGGGGGACCACGGCCACCATCGGCGTCGAGTACAGGGCGTTGATGTACATGTCGGTGGCGTACTCGAAGAAGGTCGAGCGCCCGAGCAGGACCCCGACCGGGATGCCGACGGCGACCGAGAGCAGGAAGCCGTAGACCAGGACCTGGAGGCTCTGCAGGAGGTAGCTGGCCAGCTCCCCGTTGCCGATCAGCTCCCCGAAGGCGACGAGCACCGCTGTCGGGTACGTGAACAGGATGGGGTTCACGGAGCGGCCGTACAGCTCCCAGGCCGTCATGACGATGGCCAGCGAGACCAGGCGGATCAGGGTGGCCTGCTTCATCGGATGCTCCCCCGCAGGTCATGCCCCCGGGCGCTGTTCGCGCCGGAGCAGGTCCCAGAGGTGGTTGCGGAGCTTGATGTAACGGTCGTCGCCCCGGACCTCCGCGATCGTGCGCGGCCGGGGGATCTCCACCGGGAGGAGCTCCTTCACCCGCCCGGGGCGCGGCGTCATGATCAGGATCCGGTCCCCGAGGAGGATCGCCTCGTCGATCGAGTGGGTGACGAAGACCATGGTCTTGCGCTCCGTGTTCCAGATGCGGAGCAGCTCCTCCTGGAGGATCTCACGGGTCTGGGCATCCACCGCGCCAAACGGCTCGTCCATGAGCAGGATCCCGGGGTCCACGGCCAGGGCCCGGGCCAGCCCGGCGCGCTGCTGCATCCCGCCCGAGAGCTGGTACGGGAAGGCGCGCTCGAACCCCTCCAGCCCCACCAGCTTCAGGTACTTCTGCACCGTCGCCTCAACCTCCTCCCGGGGGCGCCCCCGGAGCTGGAGGCCATAGGCCACGTTCTCGTGCAGCCGTTTCCAGGGGAACAGGCCGAAGTGCTGGAAGACCATGACCACATCCGGGCGCGGGCCGGTGACCCGGGTGCCATCGATCAGCACCTCGCCCGCGTCCGGGAGGATCAGGCCGTCCAGGGTGCGCAGCAGCGTGGTCTTCCCGCAGCCGCTGGGGCCGATCACGCAGAGGATCTCGTGCTCGTAGACCTCCAGGGAGAGCTCCTGGTAGGCGACGACCCCGCCGTCCGCGAAGCGCTTCGTAAGCCCCCGGCCGATGATCTTGCTCCCCTTGATGGCCGCCTCCCTCCCCCCCCCGCGAGAGGGGTTCCCATGCCTGTCCTGGAACCTGGCGCCGGCTATGTCCCGGCCGGGTGGAGCATGACGCGGTAGGCCCCGCCCTCGCGCGTGCGGAAGGCCTCCCAGGCCCTCCCGAAGGCCTCCAGCGGGAAATGGTGGGTGATGAGTGGCTTGACCTTGACCACGCCCCGGCTGATCAGCTCCAGCCCTCGGGCAGACACCGCCTTGGGGTTGGCCAGGGAGCCGTGGACGTCCAGGTGTCCCCGGACGATCAGGCTCAGATCCACCTGCAGGGTCCGGCCCGGGGCCGTCGCGCCGGCCAGGACCACGCGCCCGCCCCGGCGAGCCATCTGGATGGCCTCGGCTGCGGCAGCCTCGGTCCCCGCAAACTCCACGACGAGCTGGGGCCCCTTCCCCTCGAAGAGCCCCTTCACCTCGGCCACGGGGTCCGCGGCCATGGCCGCGTTGACGACCTCGTCCGCGCCGAGCTCCCGCCCCAGCCGGAGGCGCTCCTGCCGGGTCCCCACCAGGACGATCCTCCCCGCGCCAAGGGCCCGCGCCACCTGAACCGCCAGCAGGCCAAAGGCTCCCGGCCCCAGCACCGCCACCCCCTCGCCGGCCCGCAGCCCGCCGCGCTCGACGGCGTAGAGGGCCACGCCGATGTTGTCGGTGAAGGCGCCTTCGTCAAAGTCGAGAGGGTCGGGGAGGCGGTGGACAGCCCTGGCTGGCACCGCGCAGCACTCCGCCATCCCCCCCGGGACGGTGAACCCGATATGGGCATGTCCCCTGGAGACGTCCCCGTAGTGCTCGCAGAGGGTGTAGAGCCCGTTCAGGCAGGGCGGACAGGCGCCGCAGCCGACGTGGACCTCGACGCCCACCCGGTCGCCGGGCTTCACGTGGGCGACGCGGCTTCCCACCTCCACGACCTCGCCGCTCCACTCGTGCCCGGGGATGTGAGGGAACTTCGTCCCCGGGAACTGCCCCGCGAAGATCTTGAAGTCGGTGGCGCAGATCGTGGTGGAGCGGACCCGGATGAGGACCTGGTCGGGCCCGGGGCTGGGGACCGGCAGGTCCTGAAGCCGGAACTCGTTAGGCTGCGGGTAGACGATCGCCTGCACGGCGCGTCCCAGGCTCGGGGTTGGGCTGCACGAGGACCTTCAGCGCCCCATCGATCCGCTTCGTAAAGGTCTCGTAGGCCTTGTGGAACTCGGCCAGGGGGAAGATGTGGGTGACCAACGCCCTGGCGTTGATCCGCCCATTGGCGATCAGCGGGATCACCTCCTCGCAGGTCCCGCGGTTGGCCCGCACCCCGTAGATATCCATCTCCTCCAGGACCATTCGCTGCAATGGCAGCTCCACGGGCTCGAGCGGGACCCCGGTCAGCACCACCCGCCCGCCCTTGCGGGTCATCTCCACGGCCTGCCGGGGACTGGCCCCGCGGGCCGCGGCGTCCACGGTGAGGTCCGCGCCCCGGCCCCCGGTCAGCTCCCGCACCACCTTCACCGTGCTCTCCACCCGCGCGTCATCCACGATCTCAGCCCCCAGCTCCTTGGCCCGCACCAGCCGCTCGCCGTGACCGATCACCAGCCCGCGGGCCGCGCCCAGGGCCTGGGCGCACATGAC
>JACPFL010000239.1 GCA_016183025.1 Deltaproteobacteria bacterium
GAGTCCGTCACCGAGGCCAGGCTGCCATTGGTGTCGTAGGTGTGGGTCGTGGCCCGGTCGGTGCGGTCCGTTCTGGTCAGCACCTGGCCGCGCTGGTCGTAGGAGAACCGGACCGCCTTGGCATCGAAGGGGGCCCCGTCGCTGAAGCGGACCCCGGGCCGCAGGCGGAAGGTGTAGGTCAGGCCGTCTGCCGACACCTCCCACGAGGTGGCGAGCACGCCGCGCCGGCCGGTGAGGGTGTCATCCCGGTCCACCAGCGGCTCGTAGAGGTTCCCGAGGAAGGCCAGCCAGTCGGGCACGACCCCCGCGTGCGGGTCCAGCGTGCCGATGTCCTGGTAGAGGGCGACGTTCAACACCTCGGGCCGCGAGGCGGCCGGCACATCGGCTGCCTGCAATGTCATGAGCAGGGCGAGCACCAGGGTCGCCCTGAACCGACCGACACCATTCATCGGCGTGCTCCCCTCTGGTCCTGTCCGTCCTCGCGCCAGACCCTCAGCGCGCCCGGCTCATCCGGTAGTAGGCGAAGGCCGTGCGGTTCTGCTGGTAGACGTAGCCCTTGATCTCCTTCCGCATCGCCACGATGTCCACGATCCTGTCCATGGCGAGCGAGGGCGCCTCCTGCAGGGCCAGCTCGTTCGCCTGGACCCAGAGCTGCTGTTCCTTCTTCGGGTCCACCGTGGTAAGGGCCTCCTCCATCAGGCGGTCCAGGCGCGGGTTCGAGTAGAGGCCGATATTCCGCCCCCCTTTGCCCAGCGTGGCATCCGTGTGGTACCGGAAGTACAGCCACTCCCAGGGGTGGAAGATCGTGGCCGGGGTCCACACCGCGATGAGGTGGACGGCGGTGGCGGGGTCGCGCGACCGCTCCCAGTCCGCCAGGCGCTTGTTCATCGCCGGCCAGGTCTCCTCGATCAGCTCCGTCCGGACGTTCAGCTTGCGCAGCTCGCCCTGCAGGACCTCGTACTGCATCCGCTTCTGCTCGTCCCCCTTCTGGGTCAGGAAGCGCAGCGTGAACCCGCCGTTCGGGTACCCCGCCTGCGCCAGCAGCGCCCGTGCCTTCCCGAGGTCGTAGGGGTAGATCTCGTCGAGGTTGTACCGATTGCCCAGGATGAGCTCCGGTGTCGGGCCGCTCCCTCGCGGCGCCAGCCCCCGCCGGATGGCTTCATAGGCCTTGTGGTTCCAGGCGAGCGAGATCGCCCGGCGGACCAGTACGTCCTTGGTCGGCCCCCCGGCGGCTGTCATATAGAGGAAGGAGCCGCCGGCGCCGACGTTCTCGTAGACCGTGATCTGCGGGTTGCGCTTCAGGGCCGGGACGTCGTCCGTGGTGACGTTCTGGGCCACGTCCAGCTCGCCCTTCTCGAGCATGAGCCGCTGGGCCGAGGAGTCGTAGATCATCCGGAGGTGGACGGTGGTGAAGTGGGAACCGGTCCAGCCGCCCCAGTAGTGGTCGTTCTTCCCCCACGTCAGGGTGATGCCGCGCTTCCACTCCACGACCTTGTAGGGGCCGGTCCCGGCGGAATGCTCGTTCAGCCACCCCTGGGCCGAGTCCCCCCGGACCTCGTGCTCCTTCACGGCCTTCGGGCTCACGGCGAAGACGAGGCGCAGGCCGCGCAGGAAGGCGGAGTAGGGCTTGTCCAGGTGGAAGACGATGGTGTGGGAGTCCGGGGTCTCGACCCGACGGATCATCTTGGCGTAGACGTAGGGGCCTTTCTTCAGGGTCATGAGACGCTCGACCGAGAACTTCATGGCCTGGGCGTCAAACGGCGTCCCGTCGCTGAAGCGGACGCCCCGGCGAAGGGAGAACGTGTATGTCCGACCGTCCGGCGAGATCCGCCAGGACGTGGCCAGCACCGGCTTGACCTGATTCTGGTCATCCAGATCTACCAGAGGCTCGTAGGTATTGCCCCGAATCGAGGTCCAGTCGGAGATGATCCCCCCGTGGGGGTCCATGGAGAAGAAGTCCTGGTAGAGCCCCACGGTCAGCGTCTCCTCCTTGGTCGCCGCTGCGGCGGCAGTCGGCCCCAGGAACAGGACCGTGAGGAGCAGGATCGTCCAGGCCGCCATCTTGCCCTGCGCTCCGTCGTGCCGCATGATGACCCTCCCCGTCATGTCTCAGAACCCCTGCCCCAGCGGGGGCTCCTCGTTGAAGGCTTCCTTGATCTGGGCTGCCAGGGCCTCCACGGCCATCCGGTACAGCCGCTCCCCCTTCTCGCGGCTGGCGATCAGGGGGTTGCCCGTAGCGCCGGTCCTGGTCTTCTCCCGGAGGAAGTAGCGGAAAAAGCCGTCCCGGCTGGCCTCCGTCTCGTCCCGGGCGTCCTCCATGTGCACGAGGTCCGGCCGGAGGTGGAGCATCATCGAGGTCTCGGCATCGTTGGCGTGAAACCCCCAGCCCTTGACGTCCGAGACGACGGACTGCTTGATCTCCGGGGTGATGTCCCACCACGAGACGGCCTTGATCCGGACCTCGGGGTGCTCGAACCGGAACGTGCTGCTGGCCAGCCCCATGGGCTGCTCGTTCCCCAGGTGGCCGTTCAGGATCACGATCTTGCGGAACCCCGACCGCAGCACCCACCCGCACAGCTCCTCCAGCACCTTCATGAAGGTGTCAGGCCGGAGGGCCACGGTCCCGGGCCAGCCCGCATGCGCCATCGAGTTGCCGTAGGCGAGGGGCGGCAGGACCGGAACCCCCGTCAGCCGCGAGAC
This sequence comes from Deltaproteobacteria bacterium, assembly GCA_016183025.1. Lineage (GTDB taxonomy): Bacteria > Desulfobacterota > JACPFL01 > JACPFL01 > JACPFL01 > JACPFL01. The sequence goes on from JACPFL010000239.1 coordinate 2,701, forward strand.
CCCCTTGGCGACCTCGTAGCAGCACAGCATGTCCACGTTGACCGGCAGGTGTGCCGCATGCTGCTCGGTGGAGCCGATCGGCAGCTCCGCGAGCTGCTTGGAGGACAGCTCCTCCCAGAGGACCGCCCCGCCGTTCCCCGCCGCGTCGCTCATCGTCCCCTCCCCGAGCCGGCCGCCCAGGCCGCCGTCACGTCGCGCGCCGGGACGACCTCGCCAAAGTAGAGCCGGATGTTCTCCAGGGTCGCCTGGTGCAGGTCCTTCTTGGCCGAGGCCACGCAGTCCTCCACCACGACCACGTAGTAGTCGAGCATGTGCCCGTCGCGGGCGGTGGACTCGACGCAGACATTGGTGGCCACGCCCGTGAGCAGCAGGGTCTTGATGCCGCGGCTCCGGAGGATCAGGTCCAGGTCGGTATTGATGAAGGCGCTGTAGCGGTGCTTGCGGACGACGTATTCACCCTCGGCCGGGCCGATGTGGTAGAACTCGGCGCCCCAGGTCCCGGAGAGGCAGCACGGGACCGTGACCCCGTTCCGCTCCCGCCGCTCGAGCGCGGGGCCCGAGAGGAAGGCCTCGTCGTAGATCGCCTGGACGAACACCCGCATGATCCCCGCCTGCCGGGCGGCATCGATCAGGCCCTGCAGCCGGGGGACCATCGCCTGGATCTCGGCCAGCTCCAGCCCCAGGCGGCTGTAAAACCCGCGATCGGCGCAGAAGTCGTTCTGCACATCCACGACGACGAGGGCGGTGTGCTCCGGACGGACCTTGTCGGAAAGCGATCGCAGGATCTCGGGCATGGTCACCTCGTCTGACGCATCGAGTGGCCACCACTCGACGAGGGTGCGGACGCCCCCACCGCGGATGGGGGCACGTGGCGTTCCGTGTTGCCGCTGACTCGGGTGATCTTAAGCCCCTCGGCGTGGCCGTCAAGCGAAATCCTACCCGTCAAGGCCGAGCAGGGGTTGGCCGTCCGCGGCTCTCGCCCGCCTGGCGGGCCTGCCTGCCGCCACCAGAAACATGGTGCTCTTGCCCGCGGCGTGCGGAGAGAAGAAGGCCGTCACCTCATCATCGTAGAAGGTCAGGCCTGAGGCGCCGAGCCGCAGCGCGTAGGCCGCGAGGTAGAGCCGTCCCCCGATGATCCCCGCCTCGAGCTCGGTGGCCCGATACCCCCGATTGCCGTACCGCGCCAGGATGGGGTTGAGGTCCGCCATGAAGTACACGTTGACGCTCGCATCGGCCGGGAGCGCCTGCTCCAGGCCGAGGTAACCCGCCTCCCTGCGGAACTCCCCCTCCTTGAGCCGTTCGAGAGCCTGGGCCTCCCGGTGGAGCACGTACGCCCCGGCCGGCAGCCCCTCGACGGCGTGGGCGATGACGTAGAGATCGTTGAGCATCACACCCGGTGGCGCGAGGAAGTCCGCGGGGACCCCACGCGTCGCCCGGGCCAGCATGGTCGAGAGCTGGGCGAACGTGATGGGCTCGCGGGCGAATCGGCGGGAGGAGCCGCGTCGCAGGATCACCTCGGGGATCGAGTCCTCCGGTCGCTCGGCGTCACCGAGGGGCGTGAGCGGGATCAGGCGCCCCGCCGGCATGCTCCGGGTCGGCGTCTGCCCACGCCAGGCCGCCGCCTCCTCTTCCGAGACGAGCGACGAGGCCGCGTGCATGGCCCGGATAGCCGGATAGTCAACCTCGGTCTTCGAGATCGGCACGGTCTCCAGCGCGAGCGGACCCCGATCGGGGGGCGGCGGCGGTGGAGGGCGCGAGACACGGCCGATCGGTACGAGGCTTACCGCGACCTCGCGTTCGGCGTCCAGCCCGAGCAGCCGGTTCACGATCGCGTCCACGAAGCCGGTCACCACCCGGACCGGCAGCCCCAGCCCGGCGGCGGTCGCCAGCAGGTTGGCCAGGATCGTGCCGGTGTCCCAGAAGCAGTGGCGATAGGTCCGGGCCTGGTACTTCCACGCGTTGCGCCAGTAGGTGCTGGTGCAGACGAGCACCGCGGGCGCCTGGGCGATCGCGGGCTCGCCTCCGCTCGCCCGGAGAAGGGTCCCCCGGTAGTCGCCCGCGCGCAGCCGGCGGAGCCCAAGGTCGTGCGCGCCGAAATGGTAGACTCCGGCCTCCAGGCCCGGCAGGTCCCCGCACACGAGGTAGAGCTCGATGTGGTAGAGCGCCCCGGTACAGGCCGCGGCGCGGAAGGCGATCTCGCCGCCGGGATGAGTCCGGACCCGGGTCACGCCATTGGAGAGGGAGAACAGGAGCGTCAGGGCTCTCAGGTCGGGCACGCGCTCGCCACTCCGGCTCCCGTCCAGCGCAGCGATGGCGTCCAGGATGGGCATCGTCAGGGGGACCACATCCCGCGGCAGCGCGAGGGGCTCCAGGGTCTTGTAGATCTTGAACGCGAGGGGGTGGTTCTCCCAGTCCAGGTAGTGGGCGTTCGTGCGCACGCTCTGGTAAGAGTGCTTGGTCCGGTCGTGATAGCTCCAGGTCTGCGCGATATCGTGGTTCCCCATACGTGCGATTCTAGCATCCCCCGCTGCATGGTGTCTGGCCAGAGTGTCGGGCTCACCGGGCCGGCCGTGTCGGGGGCACTGGCGCGGGATGCCCGAGATCCTGCTTTCGGCTCACGCCGTTCTGGCAGGGGGATGGGACCGGCTGAGCCGGGAGCGCGATGAAGAGAAGCTGGCGGGGGGCCGGCGCGTAGTCCCGGGCCCGTTGAGCTTAAGCTTCCGCCTCCTCGCGCCCGTTCACCGGAGGATGACGAACATCTCCTCCTCGGGGAGCCGCTCGAGGAGCCCCACCTCCACGGTCTTCTGGAGCAGAAGCTTTCCGTTGTCCACGAGGCTCTGGTCCCAAGTCGTGGGGTAGATCTTGGGCATCCGCTCCTTGACCATGTCCAGCTCCTGTGCGGTGCGGGGCTTGATCTGGTCGCGGACCAGCTTCTCCTCGAAGACATTCGGGTCCGAGCGCATCACCGCCGTGGCGTCGAGCATGGTCTTGACAAACCGCCGAGCCACATCCCGGTTGGCGTCGAGCCACTCCTGGTGGGCAGCGAGGTAGGTGAGCACCATGGGCTTGCCCGTGAGCTGCATCCACAGGTCGCTGAGCCGGACCACCTCACGATGGCCGTCCAGGATCAGCTTCGTTGTGAGAGGGTCGAACAGGTTCGCCGCATCGACATCGCCCCGCTGCAGGAACGTCATGAGCCCCGGGGGGGTCCCGATGGTCAGCCGGAAATCCTTCTCCAGGTCCAGCCCCAGCATCCGGCAGAGGACCGCCAGGGCGTTGTACCCCCCGGACACCCGGTCCAGGGTGCCGATCCGCTTCCCCTTGAGGTCCTCGAGGCGCCTGGCCTGGACGTTCTTGTGAGCCGTCAGCGAATAGTGGCTGTAGAGGGACGGCCCGATGAACCGCAGCCGGCTCCCCTTGAGGTTCGCGCGGACCCCGGACGTCGGCGCGAAGAACCCCGTGTCCACCTTCTTGTAGAGGAGGGCGAACTCCGCTTCGGCCGGGTTGAAGGGGCGGAGGTCGAGCAGGATCCCGTGTCGCTCATCGAGGCGCCGGGCCTTGATCACGGCGGTCTGGATCCCCGCGGCCCCTCCGGCGGCGGTGGCGTAGACCATCTTGTCCAGCGGTGCTGCCAGGGGCGCCGCTCCAGGCGTCAGCAGCAGCCCGAGGATGGTGAGCGCGATCGCGAGCGTGAGAGGCGTCTGGCGTCCCATGGGCTAGGCTCCTCCTGGATGGCGCGTAGTCTTCCCTCTAGGTCGCCGGTATCATAGCGGGGATTCCGGATGTTGCCAAGGGGCGTGGGCAAATTGCCGTGGCAGGGCCGGGGGGAAGGTGCTACAGTGACTGGCGGTTGAATCGTGCGCCTGGAGGTTCGGACGGATGACCGAGGTGCTTGTCGCCGGGCCGCGCGGGTTCTGCGC
>JACPFL010000240.1 GCA_016183025.1 Deltaproteobacteria bacterium
CCTCGACGAGGTCTGGTGGGCCCTCACCACCCGGATGCACCCGCGTGACGGGATCCACATCGCCGAGGGGAAGGTGGCGAACCCGCTCATCCCCTGGCTCCGGCCCGACGAGCGGGTGACGAACGAGACGGCCGGGGTGTACTTCGACGCCCGGTTCCCGCCCTCGTGGGACCCGGAGTACCGGGCGCGCCACTGCGCCATCGTGGACTTCGAGCACGCCTGGCCCGCGGAGGTCCGGGAGCGGGTCCTCGGGCGCTGGACGGAGTACGGCTACCGAAACGGCCCGGGACGGCCTCCGGGCGCCGGGCCCGCTGAGGGTGCATAGGTCGGGCATCGGAGAGGAGGAAGACCATGAGGGCAAGCCGGATCCTGATGGGACTGGGACTCGTGCTAGCGCTCGCCTGGCCGGGCGGGGCACAGGCCGGGGAGCCGGTGGAGATCATCGTGGCGGAGCACACGGTGGGGACCGCAGGCTTGCCCCCCCCGATGATCAAGGCCCTGGACCTCCCGGCCAAGTACGGCCTGAAGCTCCGCTACGTGCCCTTTACCGGCGCCATGGAGGTGGACACCGCCTATGCTCTGGGGAAGGTCACCGTCCACAACTCCATGAACATCATCATGGGGGCCAACGTCCGGCAGAGCCGGGGGTTCGGCGTGTTCGTCTTCCCCCTGCAGAGGGCCCACAATCGGATCATCGCCCGGGCCGACGCGGGGATCACGAGCCTGGCCGATCTCAGGGGGCGGCGTCTCGGCATCTTCAGCTGGTCTGCGGGCGAGATCCCGCTGGCGCACGAGCTCCTGCGCGAGAAGGGGATTGATATGCGCAAGGACGTCGAGGTGAAGATCTCCCCGCCCCCCGTCCTGCCGGCCATGCTCCAGAAGCAGCAGCTCGACGCCGCGCTCATGTTCGAGCCGTTCGGCCTGCGCACGCTCCTGGCCGGCGGGCGTCTGGTCGTGGACCTCCAGCAGGAGTGGCAGCGGCGGACCGGCCAACCCCTGGTGTTCATCTTCATCGCCTTCGACGACCGCTTCGCCCGGGAGCAGCCCCAAGCCGTCCGGAGCTACCTGCAGATGCACCTCGAGGCCGTCCGGACAATGCAGGGGAACCCGGAGCACCCGGTGATCCGGCAGTTCGCGGAAGAGATGGGCTTCAAGACCGAGGCGGCCCAGCGGGCCTTCCGGGAGCGCATCCTGGGGCTGTTCCTGACGGAATGGAACGAGAACATCCTCAAGGCCACCCAGGACTACCTGCAGCTGGCCCTGCGCGCCGGGCTGATCAAAGCCATCCCGGACGGGCTCATGAGCACGGCCTTCGTCGAGGCGCGCTGAGGCGCCCCCGATAGAGGGGAGGACGGGCATGTTCGGATGGCGGGCGGCCTCTCCCGGCCGAACTCTGGGCCGCCTTCGGCCGCGTTGGTGTGCGGCCGGTCGAGGGGTGGGGGCGTTCCTTCGCCGGCTCTGAAGCCGCCGCGTCGAGCTCGACGCCAGGAGGATCGCAATGGATTTCCGGCAAATGGTCTCGGCAGAGGACTGGGAGGCGCACCGGAAGGGACGCCACGGAGACCCGGGGGGCTACGGGCGAAGCCCGGCCCTCCTCGTGGTGGACATGACCTACGCGTTTTGTGACCCCGCGTACAGCCTGGCCGCCGGTCCCTGGGGGGCCATGGCGCTGAAGCACCTTCCGGGGCTCCTGCAGGCTTGCCGCGAGCGCGACGTGCCCATCGCCTACACGCGCCTCACGGAGCTGATCCGCACGCACCCGGCGGCCGGGACGATCAGCCGCAAGCGCGTCCGGGGGATCCAGGAGGCGCTCGAAGCCCCACGGGCCAACGACATCGTGGACGAGATCGCGCCGGCGACGGGTGACTTCGTCCTGGAAAAGAGCGGGGCCAGCGCCTTTCACGGGACCGACCTGCTGAAGATCCTCATCTATTACCGGATCGACACCCTCATCGTCACGGGCGCGGCCACGAGCGGATGCGTACGGGCCACCGTCGTCGACGCCGGGTCCTACAACTACTACGTCGTCGTCCCTGAGGAGTGCGTGGCGGACCGCGCGGAGCCCCCTCACCAGGCCAGCCTCTTCGACATGCAGATGAAGTACGCCGACGTGGTCCCCGTCTCGGCGGTCCTGGAGTACCTTGCGGGACTCCCGCCGCGCCTGGCGGATCGCTAGCCCCACGAAACAGGACCCGTCGGAGCGGAGGCCGGAGTGGGCGCGGGCAAGGGGCTCGAGAGCAAGATCGAGGTCCGGGGCCTCGCCAAGTCGTACACGGGGCCGGGCGGCAGCCTCGTCGTCTTCCAGGACTTGGGCTTCACCGTGAAGGCCGGGGAATTCCTGTGCCTGCTGGGCCCCTCGGGGTGTGGCAAGTCCACGTGTCTGAACATCCTGGGGAACGTGGACGAGCCCACCGAGGGCGAGGTCCTGATCAACGGCCGGCCCCTCGTGCGGGGGGTGCGCAGCGCCCGCACCGGCTTTGTCTTCCAGGCCCCGCGCCTGATCCCGTGGAAGTCGGTTGGGAGGAACGTACAGTTCAGCCTCGAGTCGGACGCCACCCTGCCGCGAGAGGCCTGGGCCCAACAGGTCCAGCGGGTGATCGAGCTCGTCGGGCTCAAGGGGTTCGAGCACGCGTTCCCCAACCAGCTCTCGGGCGGGATGCAGACCCGGGCGGCGATCGCGCGGGCCCTCGCCATCGAGCCCGAGATCCTGCTCATGGACGAGCCCTTCAGCAACCTCGACGAGATCACCGCCCGCCGGCTGCGGGGGGAGCTGTTGGGCATCTGGGAGAAGACGGGGCTGACCGTGGTCTTCGTGACCCACGACCTCTTCGAGGCCGTCTACCTGGCCGATCGAGTCGTCCTGCTGACGAGCCGGCCCATGCGCCTGTACTCTGAGGAGATCGTGGATGTCCCTCGGCCCCGCAGTTACTCTGACGACCGGCTGTTCGAGGCCCAGCGGCGGATCCTGCAGAGCTTCGAGCGGCTCGTCGAGGCCTGAGGGGGGAAGGCTCTCGTGCTGAAGTGTGCCTAACGGGCCAGACCCTGCATGTGAACGGCGGCCACATCATGCCCTAGCTGGAGGGACCTGCGGCGCGTCCCGAGGGCAGGCTGATGAAAGGAGGAGGCTGATGGGAGGCAACGGGGCCATGTCGCCGGAGGAGTTCGCCAAGGTGTTGGACCAGTACGTCTCTGACCACCATCCCTTCATCCACTCGCGCTGGTCGCAACAGCTCCTGCAAGGGAAGCTGGGGATCGAACACCTGCGCGGGTTCGCGCTCGAGTTCGAGCACTTTCTCAGGGCGGCGCCCCGCCACTTCTTCTGCGTCGGGGCCAACTGCCCGGACGTGATCCCCGACGACTTCGACATGCGGCGGAAATACGCCGAGAACATCATGGATGACCTGGGGGTGAATGACCGGGAGCAGGATCACTTCGAGATCCACAGGCGCTTCGCGTACGCCATCGGGCTGACGAAGGAGGAGCTGGACCGCTCCACCCCGGCCCCCTTCACGGTCGCCTTCAACTGCGGGATTCTGTACCTGGCCAAGCACCTCCCCTACGAGGAGGGGCTCGCGGCCATCGGCTGGGCGCAGGAAGGGCTCTTCTACCTGGGGATGGCGGACCGGTTCGCGGACGCGCTGAAGCAGCACTTCGGACTGCGACAGGACCAGCTCTTCCTCCCCCCTACCGAGCAGGAGACCGAGCACTCGGGCGCCGTGCGGCGGGCGGTGCTGGAGTACGCGATCACGGAACGGAACCAGCGGCGGCTCCTCGAGGTCTTCAAGACGGACTACGACTGCTGGACCGTCTTCTTCGACGGGCTCTACTACCGGGACATCCTCCACCAATAGCGGGGACCAGCGGGCACTTCGGTCCGCCCTGTCGGCATGAGCGCTCTCGCGACACGGGGCCGGCGCGCATCCGTGGGACGGCCCGCTGGCAGGGGGTGAGGGAGACTCGTGATGGCGGGGCAACTCGGACTTGACGCGAAGGTGGCCCTGGGGACGGCGGCCACGCTCTACAACATGGAGCGCTACTTCGGGGTGGTCTGCACGTCGGAGGAGCTGATCCAGATCTGGCAGCGAGGCCGCCCCTGAGGCGGCGGCGCAGGAGGGAAGGAGCCATGCGAGCGGGGTGGAGCAGAAGACGGGGTCCTGGCAGAACGGGACGCCCCAGGCTCATCGTGGTGGCGTTTGGATTGGCGCTGGGCATCATCCTGGGGCAGGCGGCAGGGCACGCCCAGCAGGCCCCGGGCACGCTGACCATGGCCTACTTCCCACTGGGGATCGTGGATGTGCCGGTGATGGTCATGCAGAAGCTCGGGCTCCCGCAGAAGTACGGGGTCAACGTGGAGTTTCGCCAGTTCGCGGATTACCAGTCTGCCAACGACGCGTGGTCGTATCGCCGCGTGACCGCGATGACCGTGAACGTCCTGCAGTCCAGCGTCCACCGGATCCAGCGCGGCTACGGCCTGGCGGTCTTCCCCGCCTTCTACGCCACGAACAAGTTGCTCGTCAGGAAGGATTCCCCCGTCAGGGGGTTCGGCGACCTCCGGGGGAAGCGACTGGGGATCCCGAGCCGCCTCGGGGGCGAGGTCCTCGCCATCCGGGCGCTGCTGAAGAAACAGGGGATCGCCTTCGACAATCCGAAGGAGATCGACATCCGGACCGCCCCTCCCATGGTGCTGCCCTCCCTCGTCGCGAAGGGGGA
>JACPFL010000006.1 GCA_016183025.1 Deltaproteobacteria bacterium
GCGAGCCGAAGGCACTCTCCCTCCGGGAGCTGGAGGGGCTCACCCGCCGCTACGCCACCGAGATCTCCCTGCTCATCGGCCCCGACAAGGACATCCCGGCCCCCGACGTCAACACCAACGCCCAGATCATGGGCTGGATCATGGACACCTACAGCATGCACGTGGGCTACTCCGCGCCCGGCGTGGTCACCGGCAAGCCGCTCTCCATCGGCGGCTCGCTCGGGCGCGTGGACGCCACCGGGCGGGGGGTGGTCTACGCGATCATCTCCGCCGCGAAGACCCTGGGGTTCGACCTCAGCCGCTGCACCGCGGCCGTCCAGGGGTGCGGCAACGTGGGCGGCGCCGTGGTCCGGCTCCTGGACGAGGAGGGGTGCAAGGTCGTCGCCGTGAGCGACTCCGGCGGCGGGACCCACAACGCCCGGGGGCTGGACACCAGAACCCTGCTCCAGCACAACGGGAAGACCGGGAGCGTGGCCGGGTTCGCCGGCGGGGAGGCCATCACCAACGCCCAGCTCCTCGAGCTGCCGGTGGACATCCTGGTGCCGGCGGCCATCGAGAACCAGATCACCGCGGCCAACGCCCCCCGCGTGCGGGCCCGGATCGTGGCCGAGGGGGCCAACGGGCCCACCACCATGGAGGCCGACGCGATCCTGGAGGCCCGGGGGGCGCTGGTCATCCCCGACATCCTGGCCAACGCCGGCGGGGTGATCGTCTCCTACTTCGCGTGGGTGCAAAACCTGCAGGAGTTCTTCTGGGGCGAGGAGCGCATCCAGGGCGAGCTGGAGCGCATCATGCGGGCGGGCTTCAACCAGGTCGTGGAGGTCCAGCAGCGGGAGGGGGTCAGCATGCGGGAGGCGGCCTACCTGCTGGCGATCGGGCGGGTCGTACAGGCGACGCAGGATCGGGGCCTCTACCCCTGATCCCACGGCCGGATCCTGCTTGGACCTCCTACGCCGCCGGCCCATCACGCACCGCCGCGCACCGCGGACCTCGTCCGGCGCTATGGCACAATGGCGACGCATCGGCGTGATGACGGCTGGAGGCGACTGCCCGGCCCTGAATGCAGCGATCCGGGCCCAGGGCCCGCTCGTCCGGACCGCCGCGGCCCTCGGCATCAGCTTCGGGCACTGACCCCCCCACCGAGAGGTCTTCGTGGAGCTGATCTCATTTGTCCGGCAGTTCGGTTACCCGATGGTCTTCGCCGGCGCCTTGCTGGACTTCCTCGGGTTGCCCATCCCGGCCGAGATCGTCCTGCTGCTGGCGGGCGGACTCGCTGGCGGCGGCGAGCTGAGCCTCCTCGGCGTGGCGGGAGCCGGAACGCTCGGGGCTCTTGCGGCAGATCACCTCTGGTACGTGGTCGGCCGCTGGCGGGGGGTGAGGCTCCTGCGGCTGTACTGCCGGTTCTCACTGGGCTCCGCCCACTGTGTGGCACGAACAGAGGAGCTGCTCCGTCGGGTCGGGCCAGCCTCGCTGCTCATCGGCAAGTTCCTCATCGGGGTCCGCGCGTTTGCCGCTCCCCTGGCCGGCGCCTCGAGGGTCCCGTATGGGCGCTACCTGGTGTTCAACGGCCTGGGCACCCTGGCCTGGGCGTCGGTAGCCAGCAGCCTGGGGTTCGTCTTCCGCCATCAGATCGAGACGGTAGCCATCGGGGCGCATCAGCTCATCCGGGGCGCGGGTATCGCTCTGGTCGCCTCGATGCTCGTCTACGCGGGATGGAAAAGCCTCCGCCGGAGGCGTCACGATCCTGCCGAGCCTTCGGCCGCCGTGGCGATGGCAGCGGCCTCGGCGGGGCCCCCGCCTGTGATGGCCAGCCCCGAGCGCGCCGGGCCAGGCCTGCCTACCGGGCTGTGAGCCAGGCGTTGGCGTCGGTCGACACTCCTTCGGCCTCCCGTCTGCGTGTGCTGGGGATTCCATGGCGCGGCGCCGGCCCCCGGCTCTCCCAGCTCGCGTAGGTGTCCCCCTCGCCAGCAGAATCGCTCTTCCCCCGGGCTTGACACCCCGAGGCCCATTCCACTATTTTCTACTGGTTCGAGCACTTAGACGGACACATGGCTGAGAGCTCCCCCGAACCCCGCCAGGTCTCCCTCCGGGTGGCCGAGGCCCAGATCGATGATGTGGGCAAGGGGATGGCCCGCCTCGACCTGGCTGACCTCCACCGCATCGGCGCGTTCCCGGGCGACATCATCCAGATCCTGGGCAAGCGGAGCACGGCCGCCAAGGCGTCCCCCCTCCCCCCCGAGTGGCGCGGGCGCGGGATCGTGCAGATCGACGGGGTCACCCGGGAAAACGCCGGGGTGGGCCGAGACGAGAAGGTCACGGTGACGAAGGCCACGCATGCGCAGGCCGACCAGATCGCCCTGACCCCCCCTGGTCGGGCGGCAGCTCGTGGGCTATCCGGTCACCCGGGGCGACAAGATCCAGGTGGCGAGCTTCGGCGCCCGCGGCCGGTTCTTCTCCGTGCAGAGCACCACCCCCGGCGGGGTGGTCGTCATCACCCAGCACACGGCCATCCGGATCAATCCCCCCGACATCGTGCCGGAGCGGTCGGCCTTCCGGGTCTCCTACGAGGATGTCGGCGGGCTGGAAAAGGAGCTGCTCCGGGTCCGGGAGATGATCGAGCTGCCGATGAAGTACCCGGACCTCTTCGCCCAGCTCGGCATCGAGGCCCCCAAGGGGGTGCTCCTGCACGGCCCCCCCGGCACCGGCAAGACCCTGATCGCCCGGGCGGTGGCGAGCGAGATCGCCGCCCACTTCATCCACATCAACGGTCCCGAGATCATCCACAAGTACTACGGCGAGAGCGAGGCCAAGCTCCGGGAGAAGTTCGAGGAGGCCACCCGGAACGCGCCCAGCATCATCTTCATCGACGAGATCGACGCCATCGCGCCGCGGCGGGCCGAGGTGGTGGGGGACGTGGAGAAGCGGGTCGTGGCCCAGCTCCTGGCCCTCATGGACGGGCTGGTGACCCGGGGGCAGGTGGTCGTCATCGGGGCCACGAACATCCCCGAGATCCTGGACCCGGCCCTGCGCCGTCCGGGCCGCTTCGACCGCGAGGTGATCATCGGGGTCCCCAACCGGATCGCGCGGCAGGCGATCCTCCAGATTCACACCAAGTACATGCCCCTGGCCCCGAGCGTGGATCTGGAACGGCTGGCCAACATCACCCACGGTTACGTGGGCGCAGACATGGAGGCGCTGTGCAAGGAGGCCGGGATGGTGGCCCTCCGGCGCATCCTGCCCCGCATTCAGGCCGACGAGGCGTATAGGCCCTTCGAGACGAAGCTCGACATCCAGGTCACGATGGAGGACTTCCTGGAGGCGTTCAAGGAGATCGAGCCCACGGCCACCCGGGAGTTCCTGGCGGAGCGGCCCACGACCCGCTTCGAGCACGTGGGCGGGCTGCGGGAGGTGAAGCAGACCCTCCGCTCGATCATCGAGCTCCCCATGACCCACGCCGGCCTGTTCGACCAGATCGGGATGGAGCCCCCGCGCGGGATCCTGTTCTCCGGCCCCTCGGGCACCGGCAAGAGTCTTCTGGCCAAAGCCCTGGCCGGCGAGTACCAGCTCACCTTCATCTCCGTGGACGGCCCGGCCCTCTTCTCCAAGTGGCTCGGCGAGTCCGA
>JACPFL010000243.1 GCA_016183025.1 Deltaproteobacteria bacterium
GCGCGTCCTCCCCCCGCTCCCCGGTGCGGATGCGGACCACCTCGTCCACCGGGAAGACGAAGATCTTGCCGTCGCCGATCCGGCCGGTCTTGGCCGCGGCCTGGATCGTCTCGACGACCCTCGTGACCAGCTCATCCTTCACGACGATCTCCAGCTTGATCTTCGGGAGGAAGTCCACCACGTACTCCGCGCCCCGGTAGAGCTCTGTATGCCCCTTCTGCCGCCCGAACCCCTTGACCTCCTTCACCGTCATCCCCTGCAGGCCCATCTCGCTCAGGCTCTCCTTCACCTCGTCGAGCTTGAAGGGCTTGATGACGGCCACCACGAGCTTCATGCGGCCCGACCTCCTTTCACGTGCTGCCGCCAGTCGTAGCGGAGCAGGCAGGCCACCTGGTGGCCCGGCGCCACCTCCACCAGCGGCGGGGAGACCTGGCGGCATTCGGGCATGGCGTAGGGACAGCGGGTGTGGAAGCTGCACCCGGGGGGCGGGCTGATGGGGCTCGGCACGTCTCCCTCCAGGATGATCCGCCGCTTCTTGGTCCTCGGATCCACGATGGGGACGGCCGACAGCAGGGCCTCCGTGTAGGGGTGCAGCGGCTGGCTGAACAGGCGCTCGGTCGGGGCCAGCTCCACGATCTTGCCCAGGTACATCACGGCCACGCGGTTGGCGATGTGCTCGATCACGGAGAGGTCGTGGGCGATGAAGAGGTAGGTGAGGTGGAACTCCCGCTGGAGGTCCTCGAGGAGGTTAATCACCTGGGCCTGGATGGAGAGGTCCAGGGCCGAGACCGGCTCGTCGGCGACCACGAGCTTGGGGTTCAGGGCCAGGGCCCGGGCGATCCCGATCCGCTGCCGCTGCCCGCCGCTGAACTCGTGGGGGTAGCGCCGCAGGTGCTCCCGGGAGAGCCCGACCACATCGAGCAACTGCAGGACCTGCCGCTCCCGCTCCCGCCGGGTCCCGATCTTGTGGATCGCCAGCGGCTCCCCCACGATGCTCGCCACGGTCTTGCGCGGGTTCAGCGAGGAGTAGGGGTCCTGGAAGATGATCTGCATCTGCCGCCGCAGGGCGCGCATCTGGCGACCGGTGTACCGCAGGATGTCCTGCCCCTCGAAGAGGACCCGGCCGGCCGTGGGTTCGATCAGCCGCAGGATCACCCGCCCCAGCGTGGACTTCCCGCAGCCGGACTCGCCCACCAGCCCCAGGGTCTCCCCGGGGCGGATGCTCAGGTTCACGCCATCCACGGCCCGGACCCGGCCCAGCTCCCGGCCGAAGAAGCCGCCCGTCACCGGAAAGTGCTTGACGAGGTCCTGACAGACCACCAGGTCATGGTCGGCTGAGGCCGCAGGCGGGCTGACCGGCGCCGCCGTCGTCACGTGCGTCCCCGTCACCGCCGGAGGCACCGGACGAGGTGTCCCGGCTCGATCGGTTTGAGCTCGGGCTCCTCCTCCCGGCACTGGGCGATAACCTCCTTGCACCGCGGGTTGAACTTGCAGCCGGGCGGCAGGGCCTGCAGGCTCGGGACCAGGCCGGGGATGACCTCCAGCCGCTCCCGGCGGGCCGAGGCCCCCCGGCGCGGCAGGGAGCGCAGCAGGCCGATGGTATAGGGGTGCTGCGGGTTGCCGAACAGGGTCTGGACGTCGGCGTACTCCACGATCTTCCCGGCGTACATGACCGCCACGTGGCGGGCGGTCTCGGCGACGATCCCCAGGTTGTGGGTGATCAGGATGACGGACATCCCGATCTCGTCCTTCAGGCGCTCGATGAGGTCGAGGATCTGGGCCTGGATGGTGACGTCGAGGGCCGTAGTCGGCTCGTCAGCGCTCATCAGGCGCGGGTTGCAGGACAGCGCCATGGCGATCATCACCCGCTGGCGCATCCCGCCGCTGAGCTGGTGCGGGTACTCGCGGGCCCGGCGCTCCGGCGCCGGGATGCCGACCTTCTGGAGCATCTCGACCGTCCGGTCCCAGGCCGCCCGCTTCCCGACCTTCTGGTGAAGCCGGACCGCTTCGGCGATCTGGTCGCCCACCCGGAAGACCGGATTGAGCGAGGTCATCGGCTCCTGGAAGATCATGGAGATCTCGTTGCCCCGGATCTTCCGCCTCGCGGGCTCGGGCAGGTTCAGCAGGTCGCGGCCGTCGAACGAGATCCTGCCGCCGACGATCCGCCCGGGGGGGGAGGGGACCAGCCGCAGGATCGAGAGGGCGGTCATGGTCTTCCCGCACCCCGACTCGCCGACAAGCCCGAGCGTATCCCCCTCGTCGAGCGAGACGCTCACGCCGTCCACGGCCCGCACCACCCCCTCGTCGGTGAAAAAGTGGGTCCGCAGCTCTTCGATGGAGAGGAGGCTCTTCGCCATGGGGCGATCAGGCACCGCTACAGGGCGACCTTCGCCTCGGTGCCCCCCAGGAGGCGGCTGATGTTCTCGCGGTGGCGCAGCACGATGAAGGTGGCCACCACGGCGCTGAGGAGGATGTACAGGCGGGGATAGCCGAACAGCCCGATCCAGGTGGGCATGGCCAGGGCCGCCACCAGCGAGCCCAGGGAGGAGTACCCCCAGCGCCGGACCGTTCCGAGCCAGAGCACGGCGCTGGCCGCGGCGGCCAGCGGGGAGAGCGCCAGGAAGATCCCGAAGAAGGTGGCCACGCCCTTCCCACCCCGCCAGCTCAGGTAGATCGGGTACAGGTGGCCGAGGAAGGCCGCGAGGGCGGCCAGGGCCAGCCAGTCCCGGGAGAGGTCCAGCGCGTAACGGCCGATCAGCACCGGCACCACCCCCTTCAGCACGTCGCCGATCAGGGTGAGGAGGCCGGGCAGCCGGCCGGCCGTGCGGTAGACGTTGGTGGCGCCGATGTTGCCGCTTCCGGCCCGACGGATGTCAGCCTGCGTGAAGGCGCGGGCGAGCACCACCCCGGTGGGGATGGACCCCATGAGGTATCCGCCCACGGCCGTGAGCACTCCGGCCAGGACCACGGTTCCGTCTCCTCCAACGCCGGCCTGCGGCCCGTTCCTCCGGCCGACATCCCCCCAAGGCAGAGTCACTTTACCGGCGCCCCTTGGCAAAATCAAGGGCCCGGCGGCCTGCCGGCCGGCCTCGCCCCCAGGGAATGCACCCTGCGAGACCGCGGGGCCCGGCGTGGTCAGGGGCGGGCCCTGGGGCCCGGCGCTATTCCGGTTGATTGCGGCCCGAGGGGATGGGCCTCTCGAGGAAGGCGATGAGCTCGTCCAGGGAGAACGGCTTCATGATGTAGGGACGGGCGGCCTGCTTGAGGAAGGCCTGGCTGGATTCGCTGACGATGTCGCCGGTCATGAAGATGAAGCGCTCGGCCACATCCGGGAGCTCCTCCCGGATGCTCGCGTAAAGCGCGGACCCCGCGACCTGCGGCATCTTGACGTCGCAGAGGACCACGTCGAACGATCTCCGCCGCAGGATCTGCATCGCCTTCTCCCCGTCGGAGGCGGTCTCCACCCTGATCCCGTGGCCCGGGAGGTTCTCCCGCAGGATCTCCAGCAGGTGCGGCTCATCGTCCACGACCAGGACCCGCCGGGGGAGACCCCGGGGATGCTCCGCTCCCTCCTCCGGCCGGGCCCACCCCCCGTCCCGGACCCGCACGGGGATCTCGACGAAGAAGGTGGTGCCCGCCCCGGGGCGGCTCCTGACGTAGATCCGCCCCTCGTGCTCCTGGATAATCCCGTAGGCCAGGCTCAGGCCCAGGCCCGTCCCCTTCCCCACGTCCTTGGTCGTGAAGAAGGGGTCGAAGATCTTCCCCAGGATCTCCTCGGGGATCCCGGGCCCCGAGTCCTGGAAGCGGAGCTGGATCAGGTCGCCCAGGCGCGAGGAGCTGATGGCCAATCTGCCTCCGTTCTCCGCCGGGGCCATGGCCTCGATGGCGTTGGTGATGATGTTCACGAAGACCTGCTGCAGCTGGTGCGGGTCGGCCACCGTGGCCGGCAGGTCCGGCGCCAGCTCCAGGTGGAGCCCGATGTTCTCCACCTTGAGCTGATAGGTCAACAGCTCCACGGTCCGCTCGATCAGCTCGTTCAGGTTCACCAGGGTCTTCTCGGCCTCCTGCCGCCGGGCGAAGGCGAGCAGGTTGCGGACGATCTTCGCGCAGCGCTCCGCGTCGGTGTGGATCCGCTCGACGGCCTTGTGGGCGTTTCCCTGGAGGTTCCACCCCAGCAGGGTCTCGCTGAAGATCAACACGCTGGTCAGGGGGTTGTTCAGCTCGTGCGCGACCCCGGCGACCAGCCGGCCCACGGCCGAGAGCTTCTCGGACTGCACCAGGTGCTCGTGCATCTCCTTGAGCTCGCTCAGGGCGCGGCGGGTCTCCTCGTAGAGCCTGGCGTTCTCGATGAAGGAGCCGATCTGGTGGCCGATCGAGACCAGGAGGTTGACCTCCATCGGGGAGAACTTCCGGGCATGGTGGGAGGAGAAGCTCATGGCCCCCAGGACCTTCTCCTTCGACTTGAGCGGGACGGCCACGAAGGACTCCAGCCCCTGCTTCCGCATGACCCGCTCGACCAGCTTCGGGTACTCGTGGATGTCCTCGACCAGGATCGGCTCGCCGGACTGCACCACGCGGCCCGTCATCCCCTCGCCCACCCGGAGCACCTCGATCTCCCGCAGGTACTGCTCGGAGAGGCCCCGGTGGGCGACGAGCTGGAGCAGACCCGTCGCCTCGTCCAGCAGCCGGACCGCCCCCACCTCCAGGTTCATCACGTCGAGGACCTTGTCCAGGGCCGCGTGCAGGAGCTCGCGCAGGTCCAACGAACGGGCCGCCGTCCCGATGATGGCGTTCAGGGCCAGCAGCTCCTTGTTGCGCTGCATCACCTCCTCGCCGCGGGTCCGGATCTCCTGATTGCGCTGCCGCAGCGAGCGCACCATCGCGTTGAAGGAAACAGCCAGGCGCCCCAGCTCGTCCCGCGAGCGGAGCTCGATCTCCTGGTCGAGGTGCCCCTCCGCCACGCGCGAGGTGGCGGCTTCCAGCTTCTGGATGGGGCCGGTGATCCGCCGGATGGTCCAGCCGATGGCCGCCACGCCGAGGACGACGATGAGCCCGGTGATCAGGGCGCCATAGCCCCGGAGGGTGGTGATCCGCTCGCGGTAGTCCGCCGAGGGGGCGACGAGTCCCACCGACCAGCCCATCTCCGGGATCGGCCGGTACGCGATGTAGGAGAAGTCCGCGGCCCCGCCGAAGCTTCCCATTCCCGGCTGCCCCTGCTGCATGCGCCGGAGGATGGGGAGCAGCTCGGCCGCGGCCGCCGGCCCCGGCTGCCCTTCGCGCCCCGCGCCGACCAGCCGTTCCGCCACCTTCCCCACCACGTGCGATTGCCGGTCCACCAGGAAGGCGTAGCCGGTCTTGGCGATGGCCACCCGATCCAGCATCTCGCGGACAATCGTCACGCTCACGTCTAGGACGATGACGCCCCTGACCTCCTGCCAGGGGTTCCGGACCGGCGTGCCAAAGCGGAGGACCGGGACCTGCAGGTCCTCGGACGGGGTGAAGGGGGAGATGTAGACCTCCCCCTCGGCCGCCTGCCGGGCCTGGACGAAGTACTCGGCGCCCGCCCGGCTGCGGTGGGCCCGGATCACCTGTCCCTGGGTCACCTTCACGATCTCCTGCCCGCCTTCGTCCAGGAACCGGAGCTGAGCGTAGACCGGTTCGCGTCGCCAGTACTCCAGCAAGAAGCGCTCGAGCTTCTCCCGAGCCACGCCTGCTTCTTCCCGCAGCCCGTACTCCACGTTCGTGTAGTAGTCGCGGATGGCCGGGTTCTCCGCGATGATCAGGGTGTCCTTGCGGCGCTGCCGGAGGAACTGCTGGAGGTCGTCCACCACGTTCTCGGCCTGGTTGAGCATCTCCGTGCGGATCTGCTCCACCACCGTCTCCTGCACGACGCGAAAGCCGATGTAGCCCACCACGCCCACGGGCAGGACAATGCTCAGGGCGAGGATGAGCAGGAGCTTCTTCTGGAGTCCGAGGGTCACCGCCGGGCCTTCCCGCGCAAGGTCACGCCGTGCAGCCGCAGGATCGTGTCCGCGTGGGGCGTGAAGTTCGCCACCTCGGGCCGTACCCCATAGAGGTTGACCGCCTGGTAGAACGCGATGGCCGGCACCTCCTCGTGCACGATCGCCTGGAGGCGCCGCAGGGCGTCTCGCCGCCGCTCCTCGCTCATCGCCTGCTCGGCCACCGGCAGGAGGCGGCTGGCCTCAGGGTGCCGGAAGCGGCTGATGGGGTGCTCCGGGTCGAGCTTGGACTTGAGGTGGTAGATGGCGTCAAAGAGAAGGTTCGTGGGGTCGAGGGCGTAGGCATCCAGATCCCGGTGGGCGATCCAGCGGTTGATCGCCTGGGTGCGGTGGTCCACCTCGATCTCCAGGCGCACGCCGACCTTTTCCCACTGGCGCGCGACGGCCCGCATGAGCACCTCGACCTCATAGGTCGCCACCACCCGAAGCCGGAACCCCTTGGGGTATCCCGCGCCGGCCAGCAGGGCCCGGGCCCGCCCCGGGTCAAAGGGATACGGCTTCACGTCTGGATGATACCCGAACTCCTCAGGCATCGTAAACGTGGCCAGCTCCACCCCGTTGCCCTGCGCCACGTACGTGATGAGGCTCTTCACGTTGGTGGCGTACCGGAGGGCCTGCCGTACAGCCCGTTTGGCCAGGGGGCCGTCCTTGAGGGTGTTGAAGAGGATGTAGTAGAACTGCGAGGCGGGCTTCTTCACCAGGTCGGCCCGCGGGTGCTTGTACACCCGCGTCGCGAAGCGGGGAGGAAGGTTCGTGACGATGTGCACCCGGCCCTGCAGCAGGCGGTTCATCCGCTCCTCCTCGCTGCCGATGAACTCAAAGATCAGGTTCGAGACGCCTGGCGGGCCCTGGTAGTACTGCTCGTGGGCCCGGAACACGGCTCTCTGGCGGTCCATGTGGACGAACTGGAACGGGCCGA
>JACPFL010000242.1 GCA_016183025.1 Deltaproteobacteria bacterium
CGCGCAGCGGGCACGCCTTTGTCGAGCTGGCGCGGCGGCACGGGGACTTCGCCATCGTGGGCGTGGCGGCCGTCATCACCCTGGACCCGCAGGGGGTCTGCCGGCAGGCCGGGATCGCGCTGGCTGGAGCCGGCCCCACCCCGATCCGGGCCGAGGCGGCCTGTGCCCGGCTGATCGGGGAGCGCCCCACCCCGGCCCTGCTGCGGGAGGCCGCGGCCCGGGCGGGCGACGCGGCGGAGCCCGACTCCGACCTCCACGCCTCGGCGGAGTACCGGAGGGAGATGGCGCAGGTGTTGACCCGGCGGGCCCTGGAGCAGGCCCTGGGCCGGGCGCAGGGGAGGAGCTAGGCGGTGGCCCGGAGTCGCACGATCACGGTCCGGATCAACGGCACCGAGTACACGGGGACGGTGGAACCCCGGAGGCTGCTCGTGGACTTCGTGCGGGAGGAGTGCGGCCTGACCGGCACGCACATCGGGTGTGAGCACGGGATGTGCGGGGCGTGCACGATCCTGATGAACGGGATGGGCGTGCGCTCCTGCCTGGTCTTCGCGGTGCAGGCCGACGGGGCGGAGCTCCTCACGGTCGAGGGACTGGCCAAGGACGGGCAGCTCCACCCGCTCCAGCAGGCCTTCTGGGAGGAGCACGGCCTCCAGTGCGGGTTCTGTACGCCCGGGATGCTCATGTCCGCCTACGAGCTGCTGCAGCAGAACCCCGACCCGACCGAGGAGGAGATCCGGATCGGGATCTCGGGCAACCTCTGCCGCTGCACCGGCTACTACCACATCGTCAAGTCCATCCAGGCGGCGGCCAAGGCCCTGCGGGGGCGCTAGCGCCCGCTGCCCGACCAGGGGGTGACGATGAACGAGCGGTACTTCAACCCCGAGATCGAGCCGGCTTCCCGCGCCCCCCTCCTCCGGCACGTGGAGCGAGCAGGTGGAGCACGCGTACCGGCACAGCCCCTTCTACCGGGCCAAGTTTGACGAGGCCGGGATCACCCCCCGGGACATCCGGTCGCTGCACGACCTGCCGAAGATCCCCTTCACCACCAAGGACGAGCTGAAGGAGAGCCAGGCCAAGCACCCGCCCTACGGGACCTTCCTCGCGCTGCCGGTCGAGGAATGCCTCCGGATCCACCTCACCTCGGCCACCACCGGGCGGCCCCTCATCATCCTGGACACCCCCCAGGACTGGCACGACTTCTACTACACCTATGCCCGTGGCCTCTACGGGATGGGGATCCGCCGATCCGACATGGTCATGGCGGCCTTCAGCTACGGCCCCTGGATCGGGTTCTGGTCCGGGTTCTACGCCGCGCAGGAGATCGGCTGCTGCGTCTTCCCCAGCGGCGGGTTCACCACCGAGCAGCGGATCGACCTGCTGATGACCTACCCGGTCACGGTGCTGGGCTGCACCCCGTCGTATGCCCTGTACCTGGCGGAGCAGGCGAAGAAGAAGGGGATCGACCTGGCCAGGGAGACGAGGATCCGGATCACCTGGCACACCGGCGAGCCCGGGGCCAGCATCCCCGCCACCAAGCAGAAGATCCAGGAGGCGTACGGCGCCAAGACGTTCGACCTTCCCGGGCTCACCGAGATGGCGGCGTGGGGGTTCGAGTGCGAGCTGCAGTCCGGCCAGGTCCACGTGCACGAGGACTACCTCTACCCGGAGGTGCTGGACCTGGAGACCGGGGAGCCGGTCAAGCCCGGCCAGCAGGGGGAGCTGGTCATGACCTGCCTGTACCGGAAGGCCATGCCCATCCTCCGCTACCGGACCCGCGACGTCGTGCAGCCGGCCGACAAGCCCTGCCCCTGTGGCCGCTCGCTCGTCTCCTTCCAGGGCGGGGTGCTCGGGCGCCTGGACGACATGAAGAAGATCCGCGGCATCATCGTGTACCCGCGCCGGATCGAGGAGATCGTGCGGCAGTTCCCGGAGGTGGAGGAGTTCCAGATCGTCTTCCGCCGGGTCGAGGGGCTGGACGACATCCTGGTGCGGGTCGATCCGCCCGCGGCCATGCCGGCCGGGCAGCACCCGGCGCTGCAGGAAAAGGTCGGCGCCGCCCTGAGGGTGGGACTCGGGATCCGGACCTCCGTCGAGGTGGTAGAGCCCGGGAGCCTGCCGCGCTGGGACCACAAGGCCAAGCGGACGGTGGACCAGCGCACCGAGGTCCCGTTCTGACGGGCTGCTGGGCCCGGGGCTCCAGGCCCCTCCGGCCGGACAGGACCCCCGCGGGGGCGGCGGGAGAAGACGGGGCGAGATGGTGAGCGACCCGGGAGTGCTGGACCTGAGCTTCCGCACGGGGCTGCGGCGGCTGAACGCGGCCGGGCGGCTCTGCAAAGTCTCGAGCAAGGTCGACCCTGACCTCGAGCTCGCCTCCATCGTCCGCCGGCACGACTCGGACCTGGCCTTCTGGTTCGAGCGAGTCGGCGACCACCCCTTGCCCCTCTGCTGCAACGCCCTGGTGAGCCATCCCAACGTCCTGGCGGTCTTCGGGCTGGACACCCACGGCGTGCGCGCCTGCCTGGAGCGGGCCATCGCCCGCCCGCTCCCCCTGCGGCCGGTCGCGCAGGGGGCCTGTCAGGAGGTCGTGATCTCGGACGGGATCAACCTGGAGGCCTTGTTCCCGGTGCTCCACCACATGCCCAAGGACGCGGGCAAGGTCATCACGGGCGGGGTCATCATCGCGAAGGATCCGGAGACCGGTGTGCGCAACGCCTCGATCCACCGCCTGCAGCTCGTGGGCCCGGACCGCACGGCCATCAAGCTCGACCTGGGGCGGCACCTCCGGGCGTACTACGAGAAGGCGAAGGCGCGCGGGCGCCCGCTGGAGATCGCCGCCGTCATCGGCGCCGACCTCTCCCTGACCTACGCCGCCTCGATGATGGGCGCCCAGATCCCGCTCGACCAGGACGAGCTGGCCGTGGCCGGCGGGCTCCGCGGCGCTCCGCTGGAGGTGGTCCCCTGCCGGACGGTGGACCTGGAGGTTCCGGCCGAGGCCGAGTTCGTGATCGAGGCCGAGATCCTCCCCGACGAGACGGTCTGGGAGGGGCCGTTCCTGGAGTTCATCGGCCTGTACTCGGAGCCGGGCTGGGCCCCGGTCGTCCGGGTCAAGGCCGTGACCCACCGCCGCGACCCGATCTACTACGCCATCATCGGGGCCGAGACGCGGGTCCTGCGCAAGTACGTCATGGAGGCCCTGATCGAGCGAGCGGTCCGGGCCTCGGTCCCGATCGTCACCGACGTGAACCTGACCCCGGGCGGGCTCTGCCGCTTCCACCTGGTCATGGCGGTGAGGAAGCGCTCCCCCCAGGATGAGGGGCTGCAGCGCAACGC
The DNA here is from genome assembly GCA_016183025.1 of Deltaproteobacteria bacterium. Classification (GTDB taxonomy): domain Bacteria; phylum Desulfobacterota; class JACPFL01; order JACPFL01; family JACPFL01; genus JACPFL01. The sequence goes on from JACPFL010000242.1 coordinate 3,331, forward strand.
GGTGTTCGCCGCGGTCGCGGCGCTGAAGGACCTGGACCTCGTGATCGTGGTGGATGACGACATCGACATCCACAACCCCGCGGACGTCGAGTACGCCCTGGCCACCCGCATGGAGGCCTCCCAGGATCTCTTCCTCCTGCCCGGGGCCCGCGGGCACGAGTACATCCTGGTCTCCGAGGGTGGGCTCCGCGGGGTCCGGACCAAGGTGGGGATCGACGCGACCGTCCCGTACGACGAGCTCCCCAACTTCCGCCGGGTCGAGCCGCTCAAGCTGGACCTGGCGGCCTACGAGGCCGCGACCGACCCGCGGCCACCCGGCCACCCCGCGTTCACCGAGGCGCCCCCCACGTAGCCCCGGGCGAGGACCCCCCGTGCCTGCCGATCTGCGATCGTTCCTCGAACAGGTTCAGCGCCAGGAGCCGCGGGGGTTCTACCGGGTCAGCCGGGAGATCGACCCCCGGTACGAGATGGCCGCGGTGGTGACCCAACTGGAGCAGCAGCGCCGGGTGCCGGTGCTGCTCTTCGAGCGGGTCCGCGGGGCCCGCTTCCCGGCCGTCGTGAACTGCTTCGCCTCGCGGGAGCGGCTGGCTCGCGCCCTGGGCGTGCCCGCGGCCCAGCTCCCGGCCCGGTACCAGGAGGGCGTGGATCACCCGATCCCGCCCAAGGTGGTGGAGCGCGGGCCGGTGCAGGCGGTGGTCGAGGCCGGGGACGCGGTGGACCTCACGGCGCTGCCACTCATGATGTACCACGACACGGACCGCGCCCCGTACATCACGGCCGGGATCGTGTTCGCCCGTGACCCCGAGAGCGGGCGGTGCAACCTCAGCTACAACCGCCTCATGCTGCGGGACCGGGCCCACCTCGGGATCTTCATGACCGTGGGGAAGCACCTGCACGAGATCTACTCCCGGATGGAGACCCGCGGTCGGCCCCTGCCCATCGCCATCGCGCTGGGGAACCACCCGGCCTGGGCGCTCGGCGCGCTCTACATCGGCCCCTACCAGGTCGAGGAGGCCGGGATCATCGGCGGCCTGCTCGGGAGCCCCCTCGAGCTGGTGGCCGGCAAGACCCAGGACGTCCTGGCCCCGGCCCACGCCGAGATCGTCCTGGAGGCGGAGATCCTCCCGCACGCGCGCGAGGAGGAGGGGCCCTTCGGCGAGTTCCACGGCTACGCGACGGCGCCGCGGCCCCGGCAGGTGGTGCGCGTCACGGCCATCACTCACCGCGAAGACGCCATCTACCAGGACGTCCTCGGCGGGTCCCACCGGGAGCACCTGGTCCTGCCCACCATCCCCATGGAGGCGAACCTGGACCGGGCGGTCCGGGCCGTGGTCCCGACCCTGCGGGCCGCCCGCATGGCCGCGCCCTTCACCTGCATCCTCTCCATGGAGAAGCGCTTCGAGGGGCAGCCCCGCTCGGCCATCCTGGCCGCCTTCGCCGCCGAGCTCTACCTGAAGCACGTGATCGTGGTGGACGAAGACGTGGACCCCGGGAACCTGGGGCAGGTGCTCTGGGCGATGGGGACCCGGGTGCAGGCCGGCCGGGACGTCTTCATCATCCCGGCCGTGCCCGGGTCGAACCTGGACCCCTCGGCCGAGCGCGAGGGGATCGTGGACAAGCTGGGGATCGACGCGACGGCCAAGCCCTCGCTCAAGGAGTTCGCGCCGCGGAGCCGGGTCCCCGACGACGTGATGGCGCGAATCCGCCTCGAGGACTACCTGCCCGACCTGAAGTAGTCGGGTTCGGCCTCTTTCCTACCCCAGGATTTGCTCTCCCTCCCGCCTCAAGAAATCTGCGACACCTCTCAGAAATCGTGGACCAGGCAGGATGGGGACTTCCCCGGGTTTGATGGCTTCGACCACCGCTCATGTGCTACGCGTGCACGGGGGCCCGGACCGCCTCGGGCCCGGCCCCCCGTATCCTCGCGCCTGCTCACCGCCAGTCTCCTCTGGCTCCGACCTCCGCCTACTTGGACTTCACCAGCCCGCCGAAGATCAGGATCCCGAGGTCATCCCCGGTCAGCGTCGACGTCGCCGAGCCCGTGTCGAGCAGCGAGTCCGGCCCCGCGGTCATGACCCAGACCTTCTCGCCATCGGCCGTGCTGGCGGTGCCCGATTGCGTCGTGATGATGTTGTTGAACCCCTCCGTGGTAATGAAGTACCGGAATCCCCACGGGTCCGGGGTCAGGTCCTGGATGTACGGCCCGGCAAAGTTC
>JACPFL010000029.1:0-6701 GCA_016183025.1 Deltaproteobacteria bacterium
GGGGGTCGGACAGCAGACCCCGCCGGTGGCCACGGTGTTGTTCACGACCGCCGCCATCGCGCGGCTGCCTTTCTGGGAGGTCTTCAAGGCGGGCTGGCCGTTCACCGTTGTGCTCGCCCTGGTGACCCTCCTGGTGACCTACGTCCCCTGGATCAGCCTCGGCCCGCTCGGCCTGGTCCGGTGGTAGATGAGTGATGGTCCCTCTCAGGATGCAAGTCGGGCTCGCAGGTCTTCAATGGCTTCAAGCAGTCCCGCGTGGTCCAGTTCCTCAGCAAGTTTTTGGGCTGCCTCCAACCGGATCGTCGCTTCGTCGAGGTGTCCCATGGCCTGCTCCAGCTTGGCGACCGCCAGGAGGCATACGGCCATGGAATACGGATCCCCAAATTCCTCATAGATCGGCAAGGCCTCCTCGTAGCGGCGGCGGGCCTCGGCGTGATCAGAGCGCTCCAGGGCGATGTCCCCGAGGCTCTGGATGCAGTTGGCCTCGCCCAGGCGAGCCCCGATCTCGCGGTAGAAGGTGAGGGCGCGTCCGAGGGCCTGTGTGGCTTCGGTTAGCTCATATAGACGCGCATAGCTATCCCCCAGACGTTCGAGGGCGCCGGCGAGGCGGGAGATGTCCCCCCTGTCCTGGGATCTCTCAAGCTTCTGCACGAGGTCTTGGAGCCTGACCACCTCCGTGTGCAGTTCGTCGTACGGCAGCTCCCAGGTCTGGCGATGCTCCTGTCTCGTTTCCGCTACTGCATGAGGCGAAAAAGGGGCGAACTCGAGCTCCGCTGCCCGCCACGCCCAGAGGTCCGGCGCCTCCGTCACCAAAAGGCCCATGACGTCGGCCGGAAGCCAGATGGCCAGAACGTGGGGGACGCTGCTCTTGATCAACTCGCGAGCAAGGTTCAACTCATGAAGAATCGCAAGGCCGCCGTCATCGGTGCGGATCGCCTCCTCCATGCCGCACAGGAAGAGGGCGGAGTATGATGGGAGGTCTTTCGCGGAGGAGGCGAGGAACTTGTGGAGTCGGACGTGGCGGCCCGGGTAGGGCAGCTCCACCATCTCCGGGAGATGGGCCATCCCGTGGTGCTTCCGCCGACGCAAGCGGGCCGTGATCTCTTCCCGCAGCCGCAGGTCGTCGCATCGGATGAGCAGCAAGGTAAACCCCTTTGCGCCAGCCAGCGCGCGGATAAGCGCCCGCAGCTCCTCCTCATTCCTCGGGCCGAGGATCAGCGGTCGCTTCTCAACCGTGGGGCTGTCAACACCCATCCCCGCCCCCTGGAGCAAGCGACTGTTTGACCGCGCGGGCGCGTCTGACGAAGGGATGGAGGTCGAACCAGGGGGTCCCGTTCTGGTCCTGGTATTCGAGGACGAACAGGTTATACAGGGCCTGCCTTTTCAGCGTGACGTCCACGTCGTCGGGGAACTGGTGTTCCTTCGAGACGTGGACGAAGATCGGAAGAAACGGGCCCCACGTGAGCCGGTCATAGGTGTTGACGATGCTCGCGAGGCCGGCCTCGATGTCCTGTCGCGTGAGCCGCTCTCCCCTTCGCTGCAACGCCGCCTGGATGACGATTCTGAACAGGTCCCGGACACTCCCCCCGCTTTCCCGACAGGCCGTCAGCCAGGTCTCCCGCTCATCGAAGATCCGGTCGAGGTCGAGCCGCCTCCCGAGAATCTCCCCCAGGATGTCGAGCCCCCGATCATCCTTCCCGCTCTTCCGGTCCCAGGTCTTGATCATAGGGATGATGACCGGCTCGTTGTCATAAAGGGTCCCGAGCTGCGGAGCGTTGATTGAGGTGTAGCACATCGAGATCGGCAGCGTGATGAGCATGTGGACGTCCAGCGCCTTGATCTGACTGGCCCGGTCCACGAACAACGCGTCGTGGTTCGTCTTGCCCGTCTCCCTGTCCTGCTCCTTCAGGACGATCCGGTCGAGGCTGTCGATGATCAACACCACGTCGCCGTATCCTTGCTGCTGTGTCGCCCTGCGGACCTCCACCAGGTAGTCGTTGGCGAGCTCCAGAAGACGGGAGACCCACGGCTCATAGGCCTTGCGGATGCCCGCGCGGGCTTCCGGGTTGCTCTTGATGGCCCAACTCCACTTGACGATTCCCAGGTTCAATTCCTGCTTGCTCTCGATGTCGGAGCGTTCCAGCACCTGGAGCAGCTCGCTCCAGAGATGCTTCCACTGCGTCCAGGAAAATGTGATCTGCTCTGTCTCTTCCCGGATCCTCTTGATGATGACGAGGACGAGATCCACGAGGGTCACATCATTGGTGTCGAGTTCCGCATCGGCATCTAGATAGATGGTCCTGTACCGCCTGCCGGCGGCTCCCCCTTCCAGCCTCTTCCGGAGTTGATAGATCTCCGAGGTCTTGTCGCAGCCACGGTGTCCCGAGAGAAGCTGGTGCGTCGGGCGCTGAGACCCGACGAGGAAGCGCTCGAGCTGTTCTATTGAGGCTCCCCCGCGGACCGGGGAGCAGTCGACGTAGTAGGGTTCGAGCTCCTCGCGGTCGATGGCGACATGCGGGTTGCAGACCTCGATGACGCGGCCGATATCCTTCACGGGACCAACGGCCGTCATCATGTCCTCAATAACCTGGGCTGTGTGTGGCACCGCGGCAGCAGCCCCGCAGGCCCCGGGAGGCAGTTCACGTTCACCCCACCATCCCCTTCTTCCCAGGTAGACACTACAAGAGGGTGGCCGCGCGCGTCAAGGCGAGCATGGCGAAGGGTGTGGGCGTCTTGAGCCGAAAACTGAAAGCGCGCGGGGATGTCTCGCGAAGGCTTTGAGCAAGACGGGGAGCCGTTCGCTGCCGCAGCTCAAGGCCAACCACCGGTCAGAGGTCCACGAGGAGCCCCACGCCTGCCGCCTCGGCCCGGCGCAGGAGCTCCTGGCCGGTGATGAGGTCTTGCAGCGGCACCCCCATGTTCTTGAAGACGATGCGCGCCTCCGGGGCCTGGCGGCCCGGGCGCAGCCCGAGCACAATCTCACCGAGCTCGCTCACGCGCTCGCGGCGGAGCAACCCCTCCCGCATGGGGATGAGCAGGTCCCCGGCCGCCTCCAGGCAGTCCTCCCGGCTGTCCACCACCACGAGGTCAGCGGTCCGGATCACCTCGCTGTCCAGCTCCCTCGCGTCGGGCGCATGGGCCCCCGAGGCGATGACGGTCACGCCGGGCTTGAGCCATTGGCCTGCTACCACAGGGGCCTGCGAGGTGGTGGCCGTGATGACGACGTCCGCCTCCCGCACGGCTTCTTCGGCGTGCTGCACGAGGCTGACCTGGGGCCCCTGTCCGCGCCAGGCCCGGGCCAGGTCGGCCTGCAGGGCCTCGGCCCGCGCCGCCCCGCGGCTGGCGATTCGCACCGCCTCGATCGGGCGGACTTCGCAGACGGCGGGGATCTGGTGGCGCGCCACGCGCCCTGCGCCCACCACCCCCAGCACCGCCGCATCCGGCCTGGCCAGCAGAGAAGCGGCCAGGCCCGCCACCCCGCCGGTCCGCAGGTCCGTCAGGGCACCGGCTGACAGCACCGCCCGGGGCTGGCCGGTCTGGCCATCGCACAGGACCAGGAGCGCGGTCATCCGCTCCATGCCGCGCCGATCGTTGTCGTAGAAGTCCGAGACGACCTTCACCCCAAACCCCCGCCCACCCTTCAGGAAGCCCGGGTTGAAGATCACCACGCCCGGCGGCCCCTCCGACACCAGCGGAGAGGCGCGCAAAGGCCTCCTGCTGAACGGCCACGGCCTCACGCATGGGGAGGAGCTGTCGGACATCGGCCTCGGAGAGAAACCGGAGGGTCATGGCGATGGCCCGCGCGCCGGGCGCGGGAAGATGCCAGCCACCAGGTGCGGCGGCAGGACGAGGGCTACCCGAGGTTCTCGAAGAGGGTGGCGATCCCCTGACCGCCCCCGATGCACAGAGAGGCGATCCCCAGGCGCAGGCCGTGGCGGCGCATGTGGTGGAGCAGCGTGGTCGTGATCCGGGCCCCGCTGGCGCCCAAGGGGTGGCCCAGCGCGATCGCCCCGCCGTTGGGGTTGAGTTTTTCCTCGGGGAGCTTCAGCTCCCGCACGCAGGCCAGCGTCTGGGAGGCGAAGGCCTCGTTGATCTCCACCACGTCGATGTCGTCAAGGATGAGCTGCACCCGTGAGAGGAGCTTGGGGATGGCGAACGCCGGGCCGATCCCCATGATCCGGGGATCCACTCCGGTCACGGCGAAGCCGCGGACCCGAGCCATCGGGGTCAGCCCGAGCTCGCGGGCCCGTTCCGGGGTGGCGAGCACCAGGGCCGCAGCCCCATCGTTGATCCCCGAGGCGTTGCCGGCGGTCACCGTCCCCCCGGGCCTGAAGGCCGGCTTCAGCGTCGCCAGTTTCTCCAGCGTGGTGTCCGCCCGCGGGTGCTCGTCGGTGTCGAACAGGACCGGCGCCCCTTTCTTCTGAGGGAGCTCCATGGGGACGATCTCGTCCTTGAACCGTCCCTCCCGGATCGCCCGGACTGCCTTCATGTGGCTCGCGTAGGCGAACGCATCCTGGTCGTGACGACTGACGTGGAACTGCTCAGCCACGTTCTCAGCCGTGAGCCCCATCGTGAGGTCGCCGTAGATGGACGGAGGCGAGGACTTGGCGCCCCCGAAGGCATCGAGCAGCGTGCGGGACCCGCGCTGGTAGGGGGCCCCGGCCTTCTCCAGGATGTAGGGACTCCGGGTCATGCTCTCGAAGCCGCCGCAGACGATGAGGTCGGCGTTCCCGGTCTGGATGGCCTGGGCCGCGAAGTTGATCGCCTGCAGGCCGGAGCCACAGAGGCGGTTGATCGTCGTCCCGGGGATCTCCACGGGCAGCCCGGCCTTCACCCAGGCCACCCGGGCGATATTGGTCACGGCGGCGGCCTGGATGGCGCAGCCGAAGATCACATCATCCACCTGGTGGGGGTCGATCCCCGTGCGCTGGACGACCTCGGCCATCACGTGCCCTGCCAGGTCCTCCACCGGGAGATCGCGGAGGGCCCCCCCGTCCCGGCCGATGGGCGTCCGGATGGCGGCGACGATGACCGCGTCCCTCATGGCTTCCTCCCCTCGGCCCCCTGGGTGGAGTGGTCATACCACCCCTTGCCGGTCTTCCGGCCCCACTCCCCCTTCTCGTACTTCTCGACCATGATCCGGGGAGGCCGGTCGGCCTCGTTTCCGCTCTCCCGGTAGCGCTCCATACGCACCAGGTACCCCACGTCGATCCCGTTCATGTCCATGAGGGCGAACGGGCCGATCGGATAGCGGGCCCCCTTCACCATCGCCGTGTCGATCTCCTCGGGGGTGGCGATCCCCTGCTCGACCAGGCTCATCGCCTCATTCCCCACGGCCCAGAGCAGCCGGTTCACGACGAAGCCGAAGATCTCCCGCTTCAGCAGGATGGGCGATTTCCCCAGGCGTCGGCAGGTCCCCATCGCGACAGCTACGGTCTCGTCGGTGGTCTTCGCATTCCGGCAGACCTCGACCAGCTCCATGACCAGCGGCGGGTTGAAGAAGTGCAGGTTCAGGACCTTCTCGGGTCGGCTCGTGACATCCATGAGCCGCGAGCTGACGATGGTGGAGGAGTTCGTGGCCAGGAGCGCGTGGGGCGGGGTGAGCCGGTCGAGCTGGGCGAACAGGTCACGCTTCGCCTCCAGCTTCTCGACGATCGCCTCGATGACCAGGTCGGCCTGGCCCACGGCCCCGGCCAGGTCGCTCGCGAAGGTCAGGCGGCCCAGGGCCGCGTCGGCTTCGGCACGGGTGAGACGGCCCTTGTCCACCCGCCCGTCGAGGTAGGTGTGCGCCCAGGCCTCGGCCTTCTTGAGGGCCTCGCCGATGGCGTCATGGACCCCCACCGTGAATCCGTGCAGGGCCCCGAGGAGCGCGATCTGCTGCCCCATCGTCCCCGCGCCCACCACGCCGATCGTCCTGACGTCCTCGGCCCTCACCGCTCCCTCGCTCTGTTCTGGACTGGTAGCTAACCACACCGACCGCGGATTGACAAGGCGAAACTGGCCACGCTTCAATGGGGACGGCCCTGGGAGCGGAGGCGTTCACGGCGATGCCGCGGCACATGAGGGTAGGCAGGATCGGAGAGATCCCGCCCGGGAAGGCCAAGGTGGTGGTGGTGAGCAAGACCGAGGAGTACGCCGTCTACAACGTGGACGGCACGCTCTACGCGACCGGGAACGTCTGCCCCCATTCCGGGGGACCCTTGGGCGAAGGCGAGCTGGAGGGGGCGGTGGTGACCTGCCCCTGGCATGCCTGGCAGTTTGATGTCCGCACGGGCATCGCCCTGGACTTCCCGGAGGACCACGTCCCCACCTACCCGGTCAAGGTCCAGGGGAACGAGATCTACCTGGAGCTCCCCGACTGACCCTTCCCCCCCCGCGCCTGGCAGAGCGGAGGCAGGAGCCAGCGAGACGTCAGGCGCGGCGGGCCTGCAGCCGGGCTCGGATCAGGTCACAGATCTGGGCCATGGTGAACGGCTTCTGCAACACCGGCACCCGCTCGTCCCTCAGAAAAGCCTGGGTCCCTGAATTCAGGATGTCGATTGACCAGGAACGCCTGCGCCGTCCGGCTCAACCCCCAGTCGCGCGTCCCCATGATCGCGTCGAGCCGTCCCAGGCCGAGACGTCCCACCAGCACCCCCACGGTGTCGTCCCCCCGACCCCCGACCGGCACGGCCAGGGTGATCACGGGCCGCCCCAGCGAG
>JACPFL010000029.1:6762-16096 GCA_016183025.1 Deltaproteobacteria bacterium
TGCGCCCCTCTCGGTAATACGGGCGATCGTCTTTGAGCTTCCCCTCCTGGGCGGGATCGCTGGAGACCAGGACCCGGCCTCGCTGGGCGTCGAGGAGGAAGAGCTCCTCGAACTCGAGCAGGCTATTGCGGGCGAGGCGGAGCCGCTCCCGAAGCGCGGCCCGGAGCTGCTCGCGCACAACCGAAGGATCCCGGTCTTCGATCAGCCGACGACCACTCTGGGCCAGGGCCGGCATGGCCGTCAGGAATTGCAATTCCTCGCGCCGCACCTGCAGCCAGCTCCTGATCCGCGCCGCTCTCTGCTCGAGGGCCATCTCCAGGTGCGCGAAGGCCTGCTCGAGGATGGCGCGTCGCTGGACGACATAGACCGCCCCCGCGGCCAGCGCCAGCGGGATCAGCGAGAAGAGGCACAGCGCGGTGAGCAGCCGGTGCCGGAGCGACGGGGTCCTCCAGCGCTGGACGAGCCCCCTGCTCACGGCCGGGGCCCTGCCCCCTGGCCCGACAGGGGGCTCAGCTCGTCCTGCGCCGGCAGGTACCGGGTGGTGAACGTCGCCCCCACCGGCAGGACGCGGGCCAGCAGCGCCTGCTCCCGCAGCAGGGCCTGCGCCTGCTCCCGCAGCAGGGCCTGCGCCTGCTCCATCACCTCCCGCCTCATCCACCCGATGGGCGCCTCCCCCGCATGGATCAGCGGCGCGCTCGCCCGCAGCACCCGCCGGATCAGCTCCGGCTGCCGCCGCAACGTGCCCTCCGCGACCACCACCAGGTCGTCGTACAGGTGTACGCCGTAATCATCCGGAAAGATGATGGTCACCTCGTGCCCGGCCAGGTGGGCATCCACGGGCTGGTTCATCACGTAGCCGGCCCAGATCTGCACCTCCCCTCGGTACCAGGGCTGCAGGTCGTACCCATAGGGGCGGACGCGCAGCGAGCGGAACCCCACCCCCACCTGCTTGAGCATCGCCCGCAGGTGCAACTCGTGGGTCGGCGAGAAGCTGATGGTCTTGCCGCCAAACTGCGTCTGATGGTGCCACTTGAGCCGAAGGCTCGGCGCAGAGGACTCGGCGGCCCAACTAGCCCCTGCCAGGGTGATGACCACCAGCAGCAGGGCCGTACGCCACACACGGTGAGGGCGTCTGTCCATGCTTCCTCCCCCCTGGCGGATCGCCGCCTTCCGACCCCGCCCCCTGCGCCGCTCGGCTGGCGTGCAGGGCGCAGGGCCAGTCACTCGCCCTGCGGATCCCCCGCACTCAGCCCCGGCATTAAACCCTCATGATGCTGGGGGCCCTACGCAAGCTGGATATCGGGCCCCCGACGGGGGAGGACAGTACAACTGCAGCGACGAGAAATTCAATGATTTTAAGTTAATAGACTCGCCATCCCCGATGCGCTTCCTTCCCTGGTGGCGGCCCACACGCCGGCCGATTACCCGTCACCCCCCACCAGCTTTCTGACGCCAACGTCAACAATTTGGCATGAATCCGAGCAGATCGGCGTCGTTGCCGCGATGCGGGGTGAGCGGAGGTCGCGGCGAGGGTGGGGACCGAGTGGATGAGGCGACCGATGCTCAGAGACAGGACCGCCGGGGGCGGCGTGGGGCCGCCCCCGGTGTGTTTGAGGAAGTCAGGAGGCCGAGAATGTCCCGGCTACCGGAACATCAGGACGAAGTGGTCCCGCCGGTTCTTCGCCCAGGAGTCCTCGTTGTGGCCGGAATCCATGGGGCGCTCCTCGCCGTAGCTCATCACGCTGATCCGGTCGCCCTCGATCCCCAGGGCCATCAGGTAATCCCGCGCCGCCTGGGCCCGCTTCTCGCCCAGGGCCAGATTGTACTCGTTCGTCCCCCGCTCGTCGGCGTGGCCCTCGATGAGGATCTTCATCTCGCGGCTGCTCCGGAGCGCGTCGGCATTCTCCTGCAGGACCGCCTTGGCGCGGTCCGTCAGGTGGTAGCGGTCGAACTCGAAGTTGATGTCGCGCAGGCCATTGCCGCCACGCCCGAGCAACCCGGCAGCGCGGAGGTCACGCGAGCCACCCGGGCCGAAGCCGCTCATGCCCGAGCCTGTGCCGCTCCCCGAGCCTGTGCCGCTCCCCGAGCCTGTGCCGCTCCCCGAGCCTGTGCCGCTCCCCGAGCCCATCGGGTCCCGCGACCCCCACCCCGTGCCGGAGCCCGCCGCGCCGCCCGAGCCGCTCATGCCGGCGCCACCATCTTGCCCGGCGCCAGCATCCTGCCCGGTGCCAAGCGAGCCGGCCAGCGCAGACCTGCCTGCCATATCATCCTGGCGGACCGACTGGCTGGTGCCGCAGCCGGCCAGGATGAAGGTCCCCACCACCAGGAGGCCGATGACCTTCCACATCTGCCGCTCAACCATGCGCGATCCCTCCTATATTCACGGGTTCGGGCAGGGATCTATCAAGGGACGTGCCAAGTGGGCTGCCTGGAGGGGATTTCTGCTAATAACTCTTGGAATCTCAAGAGGTAACAGCACCAGACACTTCGGGAGGCCGACGGCCAACCGTACACATTTTGCCTCCCTCCGCGATGGAATGACTCAGAAGCACACAGGAATCCCGTGATGGTGATCACACGTGGGGCCGGCCGTGAACCCCTTGATCAGGCAAGGGGTTGAGCCTTGACACGCGCAGCCGCCGAGCACGGCGTCCGGGCGGCTATGGCTTGGATTGAGATCGGCGGTGCATCAGGGCCAGCCCGAGGGCCGCCACACCCATCAGCGCGCTGGCCGGATAGAGCAGGGCATAGCTCCCGCGGATGTCGAAGAGCAGCCCACCCAGGTAGGACCCAAGCCCCATCCCCAGGGTGGAGATGAAGAACACCCCTCCGTATGCCGCGCCCATGGTCCGCTGGCCGAACGTCTCGCGGGCGAGCAGGGCGTAGAGCGGCATCACACCGCCGTAGGCGATGCCGAAGCCCGCGGACACCAGGTCGAAGGCCACCAACGAGCCACGCATGACGCTATAGGCCAGGATGGCCCCCGTCTGGGCGACGAGCGTCCCGATCAGCGTCCGGAGCGAGCCGATCCGATCGGCGAGCAACCCGGTCCCGATCCGCCCCCCCACGCTGGTGGCGCCCGAGAGGCCGAGGGCCGCAGCCGCAGCGGACTTCGAGAGGCCGAGATCCGTGCCGTACGCGGCCAGGTGAATCAGGGGGCCCGAGTGCGAGCTGCAGCAGAAGAAGTGCATGAGGGCCAGCACCCAGAAGGAGCGGCAACGCCAGAGGTCCCGCGCGCGCGCCGGTCCCCGGACTCGCGCCGGCTCTGAGCCCGGCTCAGGCCCTGGGCCCGCGCTGGCCCCCCGCAGGCTGAGCCCGATCTGCGGCGGGGAGTCCCGGAGCAGCAGGCTCCCCGGCAGCAGCGCGGCCCAGGCCAGCAGCCCCAGCAGCGCGTAGCTGGTTCGCCATCCATAGGCGCTGATGAGCCAGCGGACCAAGGGGGCCATCACCAGGATCCCCGCCCCGTTGCCGCAGGAGATCACCGCGACCGCAAACCCTCGCCCGCGCTGGAACCAGCGGGTGGCCGTGGATGTCAGCGGCACGTAGAAGGCGGCGTTGCCGATCCCGGAGGCCACGCCGAAGGCCAGGTAGTAGTGCCACAGGCGCTCGCTCTGGCTGGTCGCGAGCAGGCTCGCCCCGTAGAGCAGTCCTCCGCTCAGAGTCACGAGCCGCGTGCCCACGCGATCAGAGAGCCAACCGAACACGAAGGCGGAGACGCCGTAGAGGGTCCAGTTGAGCAGCACAGCGCCCGACAGGGCCGTGCGGCTCCAGCCGAGCGCCTCCTCCAGCGGCTTGAGGAAGACGCCGAAGGAGAGGAGCATCCCTGTGGCCACCGTGACCATCACGAAGGAGGTGCCTAGCACCACCCAGCCGTAGTAGAGCCGTCCCGGGGCGAGTCCCTCATCCTGCGTGCCGGTCTCGATCATCACGACGTGCGCGAGCCTCGCTGCGTTCCGCTCATCGTGCCGGGCTCGGGTCCGGCCCGCTGCCGGCTCACCACGCCCTGCCCTGGACGCGGGGACCCCCTGCGGGCGCGGCCCTCTCCGGGGCCGGGGCCAGCCCCCGCGACAGGTGGACCTCCAGGCGCCGGCCCAGGCGGGAGAGCGTGAAGGTGCACAGCCAGTAGACGACCGCGATGAACAGGTACATCTCGAAGGGGCGGATCTCCCGCTGGCTGATGTTCTGGGCGGCCTTGGTCAGATCGACGAACCCGATGATGGAGGCCAGGGAGGTGTCCTTGAAGAGCACGATGAACTGGGTCACGAGGGAGGGGACCATGTTCCGGAGGGCCTGCGGCAGGACGATGTGGCGCATGGTCTGCCAGCCGCTGAGCCCGGTCGCCGCGGCCGCGTCGAGCTGCCCACGCGGGACCGACTGGATTCCGGCCCGCACGATCTCCCCCAGGTAGGCGCCCTCGAACACCACGAAGGCGATCAGGGCACTCCAGTAGTTACTCAGGGGACGGCCTGCCAGGATCGGCACGAAGAAGTAGAACCAGAAGATCACCATCACCAGCGGCACGCCCCGGACCAGCTCGACGTAGAGCACCGCCGGGGTGTGGACCCAGGGGGTTCGGGCCAGCCGGGCCACCCCGGCCACAACCCCCAGGCAGAAGCCCAGCCCCATGGCCGGCAGGGCCAGGCGCAGCGTGCCCAGCAGCCCCTCCCACCCGAGCCCGGCCAGCAGGTACGGGAGGTTCCGGCCAATGACCCCCCAGTCCAGGCTCAGTGCTCTGCCCTCCCCACCCGCGCGATGAGCCCCGGGATGGCGACCCGCCGCTCCAGCCTTCCCATGAGCCCCGCGACCATCAGGCAGAGCAGGAGGTAGAGCAGGGTTCCGGCCGTGATGGCCTCGAACCCGCGCGCCGTGTACGACTCGATCTGGCGAGTCATGAAGGTCAGCTCGCCCACGCCGATCGTCAGCGCCAGGGAGGAGTTCTTGAGGAGGTTCAGCGCCTCGCTGGTCGCGGGGGGAATGACGAGCCGGAGCGCGATGGGAACGAGGACATGGCGGTAGGCCTGGGACATGGAGAGCCCGGTGGCCAGGGCGGCCTCGAGCTGGGTGGAGGGGACGGCCTGGATCCCCGCGCGGATCACCTCGGCGAGGCGCGCCCCGTGGTACACGCTGAGCCCGGTCACCGCCGCCCAGCACTCCACCCCGCGGGCATTGATCCAGGCCTGAGCCGCGGGTGGCAGGACCTGCGGGACGCCGAAGTACCAGAAGAAGAGCCAGACCAGGAGCGGGACGTTCCGGAAGAACTCGACGTAGCCCGCGGCCAGCGCCCGGAGCGGCCGCACCGGCACGGTCCGGAGCGCGCCGAAGAACAGCCCCAGGCCGCAGGCCACGAGCCACCCGACCGCGGCCAGGGAGAGCGTCATCCCGATCCCCTCCAGGAGCCACTGCCCGTAGGGGGCCTCCCAGAGCACGGACCAGCGGAACTCGTACTGGATCCCCAGGAAACCCATGGTGTTCATCATGAGACGAGACCAGGTCTTCGAGAAACCCGCCCCCTCCGCCCGGCAGGCGGGGCGGCCCGTTACTTGGGGACGACCTGCATCAGCAGGAAGCTGCGGGCCTGCTCGCTCAGGGGATAGGGGACCTCCCCCCGCGGGCCGAACCACTTCTCGTAGAGCCGGAAGTACTCACCCCCCTCGATGGCCTCCATGAGCGTGACGTTGACCACGTGGCGGAAGTCCGAGTCGTTCTTCCGCATCGCCATCCCGTAGGGCTCGTAGCTGTAGAACTCTCCCATGATCTCATAGTCCGCGGGGTTGGGGGCCTTGGCCTTCAGCCCGGCGAGCTGGATCCCGTCATTGGTGTACGCGTCGATCTTGCCCTGGGCCAGGGCGGTGAAGGCCGCGGGCTGGTCGGGGAGCTGGGCCCCGATGCGCCGGCCGGCGATCTGCTGGATCCCGCGCACGGGGCTCCCCTTCTTCACGAGGAACTGGGCGCCCGTGACGAAGAAGGTCAGGCTGAAGTCCACGCTCTCCCGCCGCGCCCGGGTGTCGGTCATGGTGCCGGCGATGAGGTCCACGGCCCCGCTCGTGAGCAGCGGGATCCGGGTCTGCGGGACCGTCTCCTTCAGCTCGAAGCGGATCGCCTTGCCCAGCTTCTTCTCCACCTGGCGGTGGACGAGGCGGGCGAGGTCGATGGAGAACCCCACCCACTCGTTCTGCCGGTTGATGAAGCCGAAGGGCGGCGAGCCGGTCCGGGTCCCCACCGCCAGGGTCCCTGTCCGGCTGACCTTCTCCAGGGTGGTCTCCGCCATGGCCGTCCAGGCGAGGACCGAGATGAGGGCTGTGGTCAGCATCGCCGTGACTGTCCGTCTCATGATCCCCTCCCTTGAAGGGTGCCCTAGTCAAGGGCCGCCTCGTGAGACGCCACCTCCGTCCGGACCGGCGCCTCAGTGCACCAGGATCTTGCTGAGGAAGGCGCGCGTCCGCTCGTGCTGCGGCCGCACGAAGAAGGTCTCGGGAACCCCCTCCTCCACGACCCGGCCCTCGTCCATGAAGAGGATCCGGTGGGCCACCTTCCGGGCAAACCCCATCTCGTGGGTCACGACCACCATCGTCATCCCCTCGCGGGCCAGGGCCACCATCACGTCGAGGACTTCGTTGATCATCTCCGGGTCGAGGGCCGAGGTGGGCTCGTCGAAGAGCATGATCTTCGGCTGCATGGCCAGGGCGCGGGCGATGGCCACCCGCTGCTGCTGCCCGCCGGAGAGCCGGGCGGGGTAGGCCTCGGCTTTCTCCGCGATCCCCACCTTGGCCAGCAGCTCCCGGGCCAGGCCCTCGGCCGCCTGCCGGTCCAGCCCGCGGACCTTGCGCGGCGCCAGGGTGATGTTCTCCAGGGCCGTCAGGTGCGGGTAGAGGTTGAACGACTGGAAGACCATCCCCACCTCGGCCCGGAGCCCGGTCAGGTCGGTCCGCGGGCTGCCGAGGCGCTGTCCGTCCACGATGATCTCCCCGCGCTGGACGGGCTCCAGCCGGTTGATGCAGCGGAGCAGCGTGCTCTTGCCCGATCCGCTCGGGCCGCAGATCACGACGACCTCGCCCGCCTCCACGCGGAGGTCCAGGTCCTTCAGGACGTGGAGCGGCCCGAACCATTTGTTGACCCGCCGGAACTCGATCATCGCCTCGCGGCGTCCCACCCCGACTCCCCCGCGCCCGCTGGGCTCCTGGGCCCGTTCGCCGGCTGCCCGCCTGCCGGCGGGCTCAAGGGCATAGTAGGGCGCCCGGGTGAAGGTTGGCAAGCCGCAAGGCCCGTCCCCTCCCGATCGAGGCGTGGGCCGAAAGGGACGACGGAGGTGCAGCCGACCGCCGCGCGGCGGCGAGGGCGGCCGATGCTCACGGCCGCCAGTCGGCGATGAAAATGTTGAATTCCCGAGGGGCCGAGGCGTGGCGCGTGGAGGTGAACACGAGGGTGCGGCCGTCCGGGGAGAACATGGGGAAGCTCGCGAACCCCTCGGCGAAGGTCACGCGCTCCAGGCCGCTGCCGTCCAGGTTCACCAGGTAGAGGGCAAAGCCGCGGCCGCGCGGGTCGTGGGCGTTGGAGGCGAAGATGACCTGACGCCCGTTGGGGTGGAGATAGGGCGCGAAGCTGGCCGCGCCGAGGTGGGTGACCTGCCGCTGGTTCCGCCCGTCGGCGTCCATGACGAAGATCTCCAGCCAGGTCGGCCGGAAGACGTTCCGCGCCAGGTCGGCCTCGTAGGCCCGCCGCTCGGCCTCCGTACGCGGGTGGAAGGCCCGGTAGACGATCATCGTGCCGTCGGGCGAGAAGAACGCCCCGCCGTCGTAGCCGACCGCGTGCGTCAGGCGGCGCGGGCGCCGGCCGTCCGCGTCCATGACGTAGATCTCCGGGTCGCCGTCCCGCATCGAGGTGAAGACGATATGGCGGCCGTCCGGCGAGACCGCACCCTCCGCGTCGTAGCCTGGAGTCTCTGTGAGCCGGGTGAGCCCGGAGCCGTCGAGGTTGGCGCTGAACAGGTCATAGGCCGGGTGCAGGGCCCAGGCATACCCCTGCCGGGGGTCCGGCCGGGGTGGGCAATCCGGGCTTCCCAGGTGGGTTGAGGCGTACAGGAGCTGGGGCCGGTCGGGAAAGAAGAAGCCGCAGGTCGTGGCCCCCTGCCCCGTGCTCACCAGGCGGAGGTCGCTCCCGTCCAGGGCCATCGTATAAATCTGGTCGCAGCGTCGGCCATCCCGGGTGGACTGGAAGATGAGCCGCCGGCCATCGGCCGAGAAGTACGCCTCCGCGTTCTGCCCGCCGAAGGTGAGCTGGCGCAGCTTGGCCAGGTGCCCCTCGCGGGGGTCCGGCGCGCGGAGGACCGCCGGCCCGTCGCGGGCGGTCGCGCGGGGATCGGCTGACGCCACCAGGCCGGCGGCCAGGAGGAGGCCCGGCAGAAGACCGGCCAGCAGACTCGCCAGGAGCCGCCCCCCGCGATCACGAGTGCTTGAGCGCGATGGCCTCCACCACATCCGCTACGTCCTCACAGCGGTCGGTCACGGCCTCCAGGATCTCGTAGATCTCCTTCCACTTGGTGACCTCCAGGGCCGGGCGTTCTCCCTCGAATAGGGCGCCGATCGCGCTGCGATAGAGGTCGTCCGCCGCGTTCTCCAGCCGGTTGATCTCCACGCAGACCTGCTCCACGCCATCGAACCTCGGCAGGTGCGTGACGGCCTTCACGATCTGTTCCGCGGAGGCGACGATCAGGGCCACCAGCTCCCGGCATTCGCGCGTCGGCTGCTCGACCTTGTAGAGCACCATCCTCGAGGCAGCCGCCTCGATGCCGTCCACCACGTCGTCCAGGCTCGAGGTCAGGGCGTGGAGGTCCCGGCGGTCGATGAACGGGATGAAGGTCTGGTTGAGCTTCCTGATGATCTGGTGGGTGATGGCGTCGCCGGCCTCCTCAGCCTCCACGAGCCCCCGCCACTGCTCTGCCGGGGCCCGGTAGTCCGTGACCATCTCCTGGAGGAGCCTGGCGGCGTGCAGCAGGTTGTGCGCGGCGGCCTCGAAGAGCTGGAGAAACTCCTGCTCCTCTGGCATGAGTCCCCGGGCTCTCGGGCCGGCCTCGTGAGCAGCCGCGGGAGCCAGGGCCGGCCCCTGCCCGCGCTCCCTCAGCCCGATCCGCACCTCCTTGTCCCCCCGCTCCCGGACGTCCTCGCCCCGGACGATGTAGACCACGTCCTCGCCGATGTTCGTGGCGTGGTCCGCGATCCGCTCGAGGTGGCGCGACACCATGATCAAATCCAGGGCCAGGGGGATGACCGAGGGATCGCCTCTCATGTGGACGAGCAGGTCACGGAAGACCTGGTCCCGCAGGCTGTCCACCTCGTCG
>JACPFL010000029.1:16116-16785 GCA_016183025.1 Deltaproteobacteria bacterium
TCGTCGGCCTCGATGACCGCCCGGGCGAGATCGGGGTCGCGCCGGACGAATGCGTCGAGGCGCTTGCGGACCATCTCCTGCGCGAGCCGGGCCATCCGGGGGATGTCGATGAGGAGCTTGGCCTGCGGCTGCGCGAGCAGGGAGCGCGCCCGGAGCGCGATGCTCACCGCCTGGTCGCCGATCCGTTCCAGCTCTCCGTTGATCTTGATGGCCGACACGAGGAGCCGCAGGTCGGACGCCATCGGCTGCCAGCGGGCCAGGAGGGTGAAGCAGCGCTCGTCGAGCTCGATGCAGCGCAGGTCCATCTCCTCCTCGTGGGCCAGGACGGCCTGCACCAGGTCCCCCTCGCGCTCCACCAGGGCCTTGATCCCCTTGTGGATCATCGTCTCGGCCAGGCCCCCCATGGCCAGGAGGCGCTCCCTGACCTCCTGCAGCTCCTCCTCGAACCGCCGCTCCATCTCCCCCTCGGATCACCCGAACCGGCCCGTGATGTACTCCTCGGTCAGCCGGTTCGAAGGGTTCGTGAAGAGCTTATCAGTTCTGTCGAACTCGATCAGCTCCCCCAGGTACATGAAGGCCGTGAAGTCCGAGACCCGCGCCGCCTGCTGCATGTTGTGCGTCACCGTGATGATGGTCACGCGGTCCTTCAGCGCCATGATCAGCTCCTCG
>JACPFL010000029.1:16791-18888 GCA_016183025.1 Deltaproteobacteria bacterium
GATCTCCGGGTCCGTGGCCAGGGCCCGCGCGATGCACAGGCGCTGCTGCTGGCCGCCCGACAGGGTGAAGGCCGGCTCGTGCAGGCGGTCCTTGACCTCGCCCCAGAGGGCCGCCCCCTGGAGCGCCCGCTCGACCTTCGCATCGAGGACGCTGCGCTTCACGGCGTCGCGCACGCGCAGCCCGTAGGCCACGTTCTCGTAGATGGACTTGGGGAACGGGTTCGGCTTCTGGAAGACCATCCCGATGCGCATCCGGACCTCGATGGGGTCCACCTCGAGGCTGATGATGTTGACCCCGTCCGGGTAGAGGACGATCTCGCCTTCATAGCGGTTCCCCGGGTAGAGGTCGTGCATGCGGTTGAAGCAGCGGAGATAGGTGGTCTTGCCGCACCCGGAGGGGCCGATCAGGGCGGTGACCCGCCGCTCGGCGATCCCGAGGGTGATGTCCTTCAGCGCCCGGACGGACCCGTAATAGAAGTTGAGCTCCTTGACCTGCGCCTTGAGCGGGTGCGGGACCGCGTCCACGATCTCCTCGGCTCCTACCACCGGATCCGGCGACGGAAGCGGTAGCGGAGGTAGATCGCCACCCCGTTCATCGCCAGGGTCATCGCGATCAGCGCCAGGCCCGCGGCCGCCGCGTTGGAGTGGAACTCGGCCTGGGGCCGGGAGATCCAGTTGAACATCTGGATGGGGATCACCGTGAACGGCGACAGCAGCCACTCGAACGAGACGAAGGGGAACTGGACCTGCCAGGGCGGGGCCGGGAGGAAGGCGATGAACGTCAGGGCGCCGACCGTGATGAGGGGGGCGGTCTCGCCGATGGCCCGCGACAGGGCGATGATCACCCCGGTCAGGATCCCGCCCATCGAGTACGGGACGACATGGTCCCTGACCGTCTGCCACCTGGTGGCCCCCAAGGCGTAGGCCGCCTCCCGGATGTTGCCGGGGACCGCCCGGATGGCCTCCCGCGTGGCGATGATCACGACCGGCAGCACGAGCAGGGCGAGCGTGAGCCCGCCGGTCAGGATGCTCTGGCCGAGCCCGAACTGGTAGACGAACAGCCCCAGGGCCAGCAGGCCGTACACGATCGAGGGGACGCCGGCGAGATTGGCGATGTTGATCTCGATCAGATCGGTGAGCCAGTGCTTGGGGGCGTACTCCTCCAGGTAGATCCCCGCAGCCACCCCCAGCGGGACCGCCGTCGCGGCCGTGACGAGCACCACCAGGCTCGTGCCGACCCAGGCCGAGAGGATCCCCGCCCTCTCGGCAAAGCGCGAGGGATACGCGGTGAAGAACGTCCAGGAGAGTCGCCCCACGCCGTCCACGGCGAGCTTCACGATCAGGGCCAGGAGGGTGACCAGGCCGACGAGCGTGGCCAGCAGGCCGGCGATGACGAAGACGGCGTCCAGCAGCTTGCGCCGCGCGACCCCGGACTCGAGGCGCGCCATCCCGATCGCGGATGTGGCGCTCGCCATCTCAGTACACCTCCCGGTACCGCCGCCGGAGGAGGTGCCCCGCGACGTTGAACAGCAGGGTCATCGCCATCAGGGTGAGGCCCGCCGCGAAGATGCTCTGGTAGCCGATGCTGCCGTGCGGCAGGTCGCCCAGGCTCACCTGGACGATGTACGCCGTGATGGTCTCCGCCGGCTCCAGGGGGTTCCACGTGAGGTTGGGCTGCATCCCGGCGGCGATGGCGACCACCATGGTCTCGCCGATCGCGCGGGAGAAGCCCAGGACGTAGGCGGAGGCGATCCCCGAGAGGGCTGAGGGGACCACCACCCGCAGCGCCGTCTGCAGGCGGGTGGCGCCCATCGCGTAGGAGGCCTCCCGGATCTGCATGGGGACGGCCCTCATCGCGTCCTCGCTCACCGAGCTCACGTAGGGGACGATCATCACGCCGATCACGAGCCCCGCGCTCAACATGTTGAAGCCGGGGAGCGCGGGCCAGAGGCGCTGGAGCAGCGGGGTGACGAAGAGGAGCGCGAAGTAGCCGTAGACGACCGTGGGCACCGCGCTCAGCAGCTCCAGGGCGGGCTTGACGCCCTCACGGACGCGGTGCGGGGCGTACTCGCTCAGGTAGATCGCGGTGATGGTGCC
>JACPFL010000244.1 GCA_016183025.1 Deltaproteobacteria bacterium
GAGTGAGATGTGGAGTTCATCAACGCTCCTTGGAGCGTCCCCCTCGATTGTGAGAGGCACCGTCACGGTCTGGTCCGGGAAGGATCGCCAGTATCCTTGCTTCGATCGCCGCCGATCCCCCAGGCAAGCGGCGGCCACACGAATATACCGCGGCACCCCGGTACCAGCACGCTGAAATTTGTGCGGGGTCCGCTCTCTTGACGCCTTGCACGACCTACCTATACTCCTGATAAGCGCAGTTCGCTTTCACCGTCCAGCCCTCGCCGGGAGGCACGATGCTCCGAGATGGGGTTCTTGGACCCGGCTCGATGCCCTCGTTGGCCACCCGGATAGCTGGCGAGGGCGTTCATGTGCGCAGGTGTTCCCGCCCTGGTTGCTACCCGGCGAGCAGATCAAAAGAGTGAGTGATCCCGCAATCCGCCATGAGGCGATCGGGGGGCGGCCCATGACCCCCGTGGGGACCTCCGTCCAGCGCATCGACGGCCTGGCCAAGGTGACGGGCCAGGCCGCCTACACCGACGACCTCCTCCTGCCCGGCATGCTCCACGGGCGTCTGCTGCGCAGCCCGCACCCCCACGCCCGGATCCGCCACATCGAAACCCGCCGGGCGCGGGCCCTGCCCGGCGTGCGCGCCGTCCTCACGGGGGCCGACGTCCCGGGGACGCGCTACGGCACCATCCCCGACGAGCAGGGCCTGGCCTCCGACAAGGTGCGCTTCGTGGGGGATGAGGTGGCGGCCGTGGCCGCCGTGGACCCCGAGGCCGCCGCCGAGGCCTTGGACCTCATCGCCGTGGAGTACGAGGTGCTCCCTCCCGTCCTGACGCCCGAGGAGGCCATGGCCGAGGGGGCCCCCCTGGTGCACGAGGACAGGCCCGGGAACGTCTCGCGGGTGGTCCGCATGCACTGCGGCGACGTGGGGCAGGGCCTGGCCGAGGCCGACCAGGTCTTCACCCACACCTTTGAAACCCAGGTGGTGAACCACTGCCCCGTGGAGCCCCACGTCGTGGTCGCCGCCTGGGACGCCGCCGGGAAGCTCACTGTCTGGTCCTCCACCCAGACCCCCTTCCTCATGCAGCGGACCCTGGCCGAGGTCCTCGGCCTCCCCCTGCACCGCGTCCGGGTCGTCAAGCCCGCGGTGGGGGGCGCCTTCGGCGGCAAGCGGGAGGTGTTGGGGTTGGACTTCGCCGCGGCCGTCCTGGCCCGCGCCACCGGCCGTCCGGTGAAGATCGTCAACGACCGCGAGGAGGAGTTCGCCACCACTCGCCAGCGCCATGCCATGCGCATCACCCTCACCACTGGCGTCCGGCGCGACGGGACCCTGGTGGCCAAGGACTGCCGGGTGGTCATGGACAACGGGGCTTACAACGGTCGCGGCCCGGACATCCTGAGCTCCTGCCCCGGCTACCTCACCCTCCTCTACCGCGTCCCCCACGTCCGCTTCCACGGCCTGCTGGTGTACACCAACAACCCCCCCGGGAGCGCCATGCGCGGCTTCGGGAACCCCCAGATCCGCTTCGCCGACGACTCCCAGATGGACATCATCGCACAGGCCCTGGGCCTGAGCCCCCTGGAGATCCGCCTCCGCAACGCCCGGGCCGCCGGCGACGTGACACCCAACCGCGGCGTCCTCACCTCCTGCGCCCTACGGGAGACGCTGGAGGCGGCCGCCGCCCGGAGCGGCTTCGCCGCCAAGTGGCGCCGCCTCCCCCGGGGGCGCGGCATCGGCATGGCCTGCGGCCACCACACCTGCGGCTTCAAGAGCCTCATGCCCCACGACGCCTCCTCGGCCGCCGTGCGCATCAACGAGGATGGCACGGTGCACGTGGCCAGCGGCGGCGCCGACGTGGGCCAGGGCCTGGACACGGTGCTGGCCCAGATCGCCGCCGCCGAGATCGGCGTGCCCCTCGAGCTGGTCACCATGACCACGGCCGACACGGAGACGACCCCCTTCGACCTGGGCAGCTACGGCAGCCGCGGGACCTTCATCGCCGGCAACGCGGTACGGCTGGCGGCGGCGGAGGCCAAGCGCAAGCTGCTGGCCGTGGCCGGCGACCTCCTGGAGGCGGACCCCGCCGACCTGGAGACGGGCGGCGGCCGGATCTGGGTTCGGGGCAGCCCGGGCCGCGCCATCCCCGTGGCCGAGGCGGCCCGCGCGGCCCTCCACTCGGCGCGGGGCGAGCCCGTGATGGGCGAGGCCTACTACAACCCGCCCAGCGAGCGGCTGGACCGGGAGACCGGGATGGGCAACGTCTCCCCCGCCTACAGCTTCGCCACCCAGGTGGCCGAGGTGGAGGTGGACGAGGCCACGGGCGCGGTGCGGGTGCTCCGGGTCACCGCCGGCGTGGACGGAGGGACGCCCATCAACCCGGCCGGGGTGGAAGGGCAACTGGAGGGATCCATCGTCATGGGGCTGGGCCAGGCCCTCCTGGAGGGCTTCGCCACGCGCCGCGGCGTCATCCTCAACCCCTCCATGCTCGAATACAAGGTCCCTCAGGCCTCCGACGCCCCCCACGTGGAGACCCTCATCGTGAACGCGGCGGACCCCGGAGGCCCCTTCGGGGCCAAGGGGGTGGGGGAGTTCGCCCTGGTGCCCACGCTGGCCGCCATTGCCAACGCCATCTACGACGCCGTGGGCGTGCGCATCACCTCCCTGCCCAGCACACCGGAGAAGCTCATGGCGGCCCTCCGGGAGACGGGGCGGACAGGGCCCCGTTGACGTTCCGGCCCTTCCAGTACCACGCGCCCGCCACGCTGGACGAGGCCTGCGCGCACCTGGCGGAGCACGGGCCCGAGGCCAGGGTGCTGGCGGGGGGCACGGACCTCCTGATCTCCCTGAAGCAGGACCTCTGGCGGCCCCGTCACCTGGTGGACATCCGCGGGATCCCGGAACTGCGGGGCGTCCTCCCCCTCCCCGATGGAGGCCTCCGCCTGGGGGCCGCCCTCACCCTGGCCGAGGTGATCGCCGCCCCCGAGGTGCGGGCCGGGTATCCGCTCCTGGCCGAGGCGGCGGGCAGCGTGGCGGCGCCCACCCACCAGGCCATGGGCACCCTGGGGGGGAACCTGTTGCTCGACACGCGATGCTGGTACTACAACCGGAGCCGCTGGCAGCGCCTGGCCGTGGGAGGCGACTGCTTCAAGCTGGACGGGACGGCCTGCCACGTGGCCAAAGGGGTGCGCGACTGCTACGCGACGTTTACGGGGGACACCGCGGCGGCGCTCCTGGTGCTGGGCGCCTCGGCCCGGGTGACGGGCCCCTCGGGCGGCCGCACCGTGCCCCTGGCCGGCCTCTACACGGGGGACGGGAAGGCCCCCTTCGCCCTCCGGGCCGCAGAGATCCTGGAGGCCATCCTCCTGCCGCCCCCGCCGGGCCACTTCCACGGCGCCTACCGGAAGTTCCGCCTGCGCCAGGCCCTGGACTTCCCGCTGGCGGGCCTCGCCGTGGGGGCCCAGTTCCGGGCCGGCACCCCGATTTGCGAGGAGATGCGCCTGGCCTGCACGGGGGTGGACACCGCGCCCCGCCGCCTCCCCGAGGCGGAGGCGGTGTTCGCCGGCCGGGAGATCGAGGAGCCCCTGGTGGAGGGGGCCGCCGCCATCGCCATGCGGGCGGCCCGCCCGGTGCGCAACATGGCGAGCACCACCCGCCACCGGCGGGCGATGCTGGGGCACCTGTGCCGGGAGGGCCTGCGCGCCGTCCGCGCCGCCCGCGCCCGGGAGCTGGCCGCAACCGGGGACGGGAGGCTGGGCACCGGGGACCCTCAGGGGGAGCCGGCGCCATGACGGAACGGCTCCTCTTGCGCGTGAACGGCCACGCCCACACGGCTGTCGTGGAGCCGCACTGGACGCTCCTGGACATCCTGCGCGGCCCGCTGGGGCTGACGGGCACCAAGAAGGGGTGCGACGTCGGTGACTGCGGCGCCTGCACCGTGCACATCGACGGGCGGCCGGCGCTGGCCTGCCTCACCCTGGCCGTGGCCTGCGCCGGGCAGGAGGTCCGCACCGTGGAGGGCCTGGCGGACGGCGGGGGGCTGGACCCGCTGCAGCGGTCCTTCCTGGCCCACGGGGCCGTGCAGTGTGGCTTCTGCATCCCGGGGATGCTCATGGCAGCCAAGGCGCTCACCGACCGGAACCCCCGCCCCTCCCGAGAGGAGGTGGTGCGCGCCCTGGGCGGCAACATCTGCCGCTGCACGGGCTACGTGAAGATCATCGAGGCGGTGCTCAACGCACACCGGTACGCCGCCGGGTGAGGGAGACGCCGGCCGCCCCCGGATGGGCGGCCCACCAGGCGCCACGTGCAGCGCATGGTCGCGACAGGACGCCGCCGGCCGGGGGGAGAGGGCCCGAGTCCGCAGGCCCGGGGGCGGCGGGCCGGCGCCGGAGGGGGGAGGGCAGGGATCATGGCGACGCTCCGGCTCGTGACCCTCTGCCAAGACGCGGCAGGAAGAGATCAAGGCCATGATCCGGGAGCAGTTCACCGCGTTCCTCGCGAAGGCGGCGGAGACGGACCGGCGGCACTACCCCCTGTTCCTCTGCGCCGAGGTTGGAAGGAGATGCCCCCGTGGGTCTTCTGCTCCGATGTGGGCACCCCCCTCGATCACGCGAACGTGGAGAAGGCTCGGGCATGCCCCCATCCAGCTCACGGTACATACCTATGGGCACTGGCTGCCAATGGGGAACCAGGCCGTCGTGGACGAGTCCCGCCCAAGGCGAAACTGAGCCCACCCAGGACGAGAGGGGACTGATACAAGAGGTCATGTGAATCCGGGGCCGAAAAAACAGGAGAGGCGTGGATGATTGCGAAAGTCATCACGCTTATGGTCCCGCTCCTCGCCCTGCCAATTTCGGGACTGCCGCAGGAGATAGTTTATCGATCAGACGGATCTGCAAGAGAAGTAGAAATGTCGCCGCTGTTCGACAAGGAGTGTGAGCTGGTGGGCTGGATTCACCCCGGGGGCCACATATTTGATCCGCATATGAACTGGGCGGCCTACATCACTGATGGACATGCGTGGTCAGCTATAACGGGCAATTGGCTGGGTCCGGTCATGCGAGCTGTCTGCCTGGATCGCGATGGGCGCGTGGTCGCATGGAGTCCAGGCGAAAGGGTAAGCGGAACCGCACGGCCGGCCCGGCCGGCACGTGCTGCCCGAGCCGCCAGACCTGCAACCCCGGCCAGGCCACCTGCGCCGGCACGCCCGCCCTGTCCAGCGATACCGTCGGGAGGATGGTCCCCGCTTGCGTTCTCGCAATGGCTGGCACAGTGATATCGGCCCATAGAGGGGTCGGCCAATCGGTGCGTAGAGCGCCTGGTCGGCGGGGCGACCGTGGTGGTATATAATTAAGGGCTTTACCGGGTTTCGTGTGGGTACAGGTCGAGGCCCCCACAATGGAAGTAGATCGCCGTCTTGAAGTGCTCGACGTTCCGGAAGCCCCGGGCCGTCTTCTTCACCCACTGGATCGTGGCATTGACGGCCTCCAGGCCGGCGTTAGTGATCCCGTGGCGGAGGTAGGTCAGGACATTCGGAAAGTGGCGCCGGATCAGCTTGGCCACCTCGGCCATCGGCGTGAGCCGGCTGTGGGTGGCCCGCCAGAACCACCGGGCGAAGAACTTCTGGGCGGCCCCGAGGTACCGGTACGCCCAGAACTGGCGGAAGCGCTCCTTGAGCGCCCAGGCCCGGGCCACCTTGAGGTCGCTGCACTGAAGGGCTCGGAAGGTGGCCCGTTGCTCGGGGGTCATGGCCTGGGGGCGCATGAGCCAGAGGGACCTTCGTGCCGGTCAGCCGGTCATCGTCGGCCTGCTTCAGGGCCCGGTGCTCGGCCCGGCGCACCCGGTCCACGGCGTCATGGACGTGCTTGGTCACGTGGAACTTGTCAAAGACGATCTTGTCCTCGGCCCCCTCCACGTGCGCCCGGGTGGACTGGATGTAGGGCTCCCACATGTCCATGGCGATGGCCTGGATCCCCTCGCGCTGGGCCGGGGTCAGGGTCGGCCAGAAGCCGTCCAGGCTCTCCCGCTTCCGATCGTCCGCCACGTACAGCACCCGGCCCTGGGCCAGGTCGGCGACGATCGTGGCGTACCGGTGCCGCTTGGCGATGGCCTTCTCATCCACCCCGAGATGGGGGACCGCCTCCTGGGTGCGCCGGGCCAGCCCCCGAGCCACTGCCCGCGCCTTGATCCCCCAGGCCTCGTCCCAGGTGATCCGCAGGAGCTCGGCCGCCCCCGTCACCGAACCCTCCCGCAGCAGGTCGATGGCCAGCCGCTCGAACAGGGCCGTGAACTGGCTGCCCGGCTCGGCCCAGGGGACCCGGATCTGCTTGACCCCGTGGGCGGGGCACTGGACCCGGGGGACCTCGGCCTCGATCCAGGTCGTGAACTGGCAGGTGTCCAGGTGCCGCCAGCGGCGGGGCTTGCGGTCATACCCGGGCACCTGGGCCTGGCACTCGGGGCAGGAGAACGGGCCCAGCCCCGCGTCCACCCTGACCACCACCTGCTCCCCTTTGACGTCCAGCTCCACGTCCACCACCTCCCAGGGCGGGGTGAGCCCCAGGATCGTCCGGTACAGGTCCGTATCGCGCATGCCGCTGGCCCTCCTTTCCAGGGCCTGAGCATAGCGCAGGTCGGGTCACTGACCCACACCATTTCCGGATGAGCCAAATTTCTATACCGACCGCTTGCCCTTGTCCAGTCCCATGTTGGTCCATGGGAGGCCCAGCCGGGGCTCTGGAATGGCTGGGGGTGGGCAGGGCCTGGCAGAGCAGCAGGACGAGGCGCGCTTGACACCGGAGGGTGGCTTCGATAAGTAGGGACCCTGATGGTGGCCGGTCTTGTGCTCCGGATGGGAGCACGTGGCAGGCCTGGCGCTGATGGCCGTGGCCGCAGGGAGGCCGTCCTGCGGAGGTGCGGTGGGTTCGGCCTCGATAGGAGGACGCGCAATGGTCCGAGGGCGAGCCTGGATCGTCGTGGTCGCGGCGCTCGCGTGGCTGGCGGCGCTGGGATGGGAACAGGCGGGCCTGGCCGGGCCGGCCCCGGCGACCGTGAGCTATGCGACAGTCAGCTCCGGGTCCGTCGGGTTCCTGACC
>JACPFL010000030.1 GCA_016183025.1 Deltaproteobacteria bacterium
CATCCTCACCCGCCGGCCCGAGAGGATGGAGGGGAGGCCGCCTGACGCTGCTCATCCCCCCCATTAGCTTCGGCGCACTCCCGCTTTACCTCCATGGTGAGATCGCTCGCAATCTTGCGCAGCTGCCCCTCCTCGCACTTTCCCTCAATCAGCATCTCCATGTCAGCGGCGAGCTCACCACGCCCTACGGCGACAAGCTGCTTGCCCAATTCGGGCCTGGACAACGGATATATCCCGCGTCGAAGTAAGATCGCCCTCGAGATCTGAGTCGCCCCAAACAAGTACTCTTCCATGGCGGCATCAATGTCACCCATCTGAAGCAGCTCGTTTCCCACTCTGATGCGGCGCTCGGCATGGCTGATCTTGCCTCGCCAGTCAGGCCATCTCGCACTTTCAATCTGCTGTCGGAGCGTTTCCCAGAAATTCGACCTGTCATAAAGCAATTTGCCGTATCTTACTGCCGAGATCGCGTAGTCCTCGCCTTCAGTGAACCGCCGCGCGAATTTCTCTTTTTCCTCGAAATGCAAATGCACGTTGGAGAGAACCCCAAGTCTGTGATGCCGGGCCTCGTGTAGAAGGACGAGGATGTCTACATCGCTCCTCCACGTGTCTACATCACGAGCATAGGAGCCAATGAGCACGACTACGGCGCGCTTCAGGAGGCCGGCCTCGCGCAGGGCACGAAGGGTCAAAGCCCCACATCTGCGCCAACTGACCCTCATTCGGCGCTCGCGTGGCCCCTGTCCCGTTCTCCGCTTACTTCTTTCCCTCGACGGCAGCGACGACACGCTCGACCTCCGCAAGGAACTCCTCCAACTCCGCAGCCATGTGCTCCAAATCCATCTCCTGGAGCTCTGGCCCCGGCTCTCCGTACGCGACATCTTTCCGCAAGTCATTCAGCTGGACTAGCCGGTCCTCCACGTTCGTCGACAAGATCTTCTTCCTTGCAAGTTGGCCGGCGAGCTGGGCCTTTTTGGCATGAATCTTCTCCCACTTGAGACCTTTAGCTTCGGCAACCGCAACAACAGCGTTCTCATTCGGCGCCTCGGTCATCGTGTCAACGTCCGGGGGCCTCCCCGAGCCTAGCGCTCCTTTCCTCCCCTCATGGTTCTGGCGAGTCATACATCCACCCCGAAAAACACGCTGAACGGGACCGCCAGAGTAAGCTGGTCGAGAGCCACCGCCTCGGGGCCGGGATAGAGGAGAATTCCGAGGCGCACGCGGCCCTGCAGATCACGCGCGCACTGCCGAAGAGCTGCCACGTCGCCCTCGGCGATTCGCTGGCTCCACTTTACCTCAACGGCGACCAGCGCTCCCCCCCGCTCGATCAGAAAATCCACCTCACGCCCGGCATGCGGCCGCCAGTACCAGAGCTGGAGCCTGGGGTCAGTGGGGGCAATCAGCCTCCGCAATTCCGAATGGTTAAATTTCAACTCACAATGGCAAACTCGTCTGTGTGAACTCACGGGGGCGGTGGGCAATCTGGTCAAGGCAAGTAAGCGGGGCCGTGAGGCCCCCAGCTCAGAGGACGTCCCTGCAACGGGGGGCGGGGGCTAGACGCGGCGGCGGGGGGAGCGGGGCCGCGGGAAGTAGCGCCAGAAGAGGGCCTTCACCGCCTCGGTCCGCGCGCGGTACTCCTCCAGCAGCCGCGCCCCGCCCTGCTCGGCCGGCAGCTCCGGGTACCGGTAGCGCGCCACCGCCCCCAGCTTGCCCGGGTCCTCCTCCAGCTCGTGGATCGCCCGGTCGTGCACCAGGCGCAGCCGGTTCTCCAGCTCCCCCAGGAACCGGTAGGCCTCCCACAGCGTCTGGTACTCATCGGCCCCCAGCACTCCCACCTGGGCCAGGGCGGTCAGGGCCTGCCCGGTGTGCGGGACCCGGACCGCCGGATGCGTGCCTCCGTGGCGGAGCTGCAGGAGCTGCACGAGGAACTCCACGTCCACCAGCCCACCCCGCCCCAGCTTCACGTCCCGCCGCCCCCCGCCCTCGCGCGCCAGCTCCGTCTCCATCCGCTGGCGCAGCCGCGCCATCTCCGCCGGGATCCGCTCGCTCCAGGGCTGCCCGTAGACGAACTCCTGCACCAGCGCCGCGACCTGCGCCTGCAGCGCCGGCGCGCCCACCACACAGCGCGCCCGCGTCAGCGCCTGCCGCTCCCAGATCTGCGAGCTGGTCCGGTGGTAGGCCTCGAACCCCGCCAGCGAGGTCACCAGCGGCCCCACCGTCCCCGACGGCCGCAGGCGCGTATCCATCCGGTACGCGTACCCCTCGCGGGTGCTCGTCCCCAGCGCGGACAGGATCCGGGCCGCCAGCCGAGCAAAGTACTCCTGGTTGGTCAGGCGCTGCCGCCCCCCGGTCGTCTCCCCCTCCGGGGTGTAGACGAAGATGATGTCGAGGTCCGAGTGGTAGGTCATCTCCCGGCTGCCGAGCCGGCCAAGCCCCAGGATCGCCAGCGAGGCCTCCTGGGCGCCATCCCTGCCGGTCGCCTGCGGCAGGCCGTAGCGCGGGCGCAGCTCCTCGCGGCAACACTCCACCGTGACCTGCAGGCAGGCCTCGGCCAGGTCCGAGAGCTGCGTCATGACCGCGTCCAGCCCCAGCGCCCCGTAGATGTCGTTGGTGCCGATCCGCACGAACTCGGCGTTCCGGTAGCGGCGCAACGCGTCGAGCTGCTCCTCGAACGTCTCGCACACGGCCACCGCGTCGCGCAGCTCCTTCAGCATGGCCTCCCGGCCCTTCTCCAGGGGGCCGCTCTCCGGGGAGACCAGGGCGTCCAGCAGCTCCGGGTGGCGGATGAAGAAGTTGGCCAGATAGGTGGCCGAGCCGAACAGGCGGATCAGGAGCCGCAGGGTCGGCGGGTTTTCGGCGAGCAGCGCATAGTACGTGCTGCGGGCCCCGACCCGGTTCAAGAACTGCTCCAGGTGGGCCAGGGCCTGGTCCGGGGAAGGGACCCCCAGGATCTCGCTGAGCAGGGCCGGGGCGATTCGCCGGAGCAGGCGGCGGCTCTTGGGAGAGACGTGGGAGCGTGGGGGGCCCTGAGTGAGGCGCAGCAAGTGCCGGGCGGCGGCCTCGGGGTCCTTGAAGCCCAGGGTCCGGAGCCGGCTGGCGGCGGTGGCTGGGTCGTTGGCCGCGTCTTCCAGGAGCTGCTCGGCCTCGGGCACGGTCCCGGCCTGGATCGCCTCCGCAGGCTCGTAGAAGAGCCGGCGGTAGATCTCCTGGACCCGGCCCGTGTGCTGGCGGAGGTCCGTCCAGAAGGCGTCCAGGGCCCTCGCTCCATCCCGGTACCCCGCGCTCCGGGCCACGCGCCGGATCTCCTCGGGGGCCTCCGGGAGCGTGTGGGTCTGACGCTCGTGCACGACCTGCACCCGGTGCTCCAGGGTCCGCAGGAAGACGTAGGCCTCCCGCAGGGCCCGGGCCTCCTCCTCGCTGACCAGTCCTCGAGCTTGCAGCGCGGCCAGCGCCGGTAGGGTCCCAGGGACCCGGAGATCCGGATGCTTACCGCCGTAGATGAGCTGGAGGGCCTGGACGAAGAACTCGATCTCCCGGATCCCCCCCTCCATCAGCTTCAGGTTCATCCGGCCGGCCTGACTCCGGGCCAGGGCCTGGCCGATCCGGACCTTCATCTCCTTGATCTCCTCGATGGCCGTGTAGTCGAAGTAGCGCCGATAGACAAATGGCGTGATCGCCCGGATGAACGTCTCCCCGAGGGCCAGGCTCCCGGCCACCGGCCGGGCCTTGACGAGCGCGGCCCGCTCCCAGGCCTGGCCCCAGGACTCGTAGTACAGCTCGGCCCCGCGCAGGGAGTTCGCCAATGCCCCGTAGATCCCTTCCGGGCGGAGCCCCACGTCCACGCGGAAGACGAACCCCTTGTCCGTGACCTCCCCCAGGGCGCGCGTGATCCACTCCGCCAGCTTGACGAAGAACGCATGGAGCGAGAGCCGCCCGGTGGCCGCCCCCTGGCCGTCGGGGACCCCGTCGGTCTCCCCTGCGTCAGAGGTGTAAAGGTACTGCAGGTCGATGTCCGAGCTGAAGTTGAGCTCCCGACCACCAAGCTTCCCCAGCCCGAGGACCACGAACTCACAGGGCTGAAGTGCCCCCTGCTCGTCGTGGTAGAAGGGCCGGCCGTGCTCCCGGATGAGCAGAGCCAGGCTCCCCTCATAGGCGACCTGCAGGGCTGCCGCCGCCAGGTCCGACAGGGCCTGGGCGGTCTCTTCGAGGGACGCCAGGCCTGCCAGGTCTCGCAGGGCAATGCGGAGGACCTCTCGCTGCTTGAAGCTCCGCAGCCCGGCGCCCAGCTCCACGAACTCCGGGGCCGACCCCACCTGCGACCGGAGGGCCACGAGCAGGGCGTCGCCATCCTGGCGGAGCCGTAAGCCCCCCTCTGGACCCAGCCAGGTCAGGTGCTTGGGCGCGGCGACGAGCAGCCGCGTCAGGAATGGAGAAGCCCCGCAGGCCGTGGCCAAGGCCTGCAGCAACCCAGGGTCGGTCAGGAGCCCGGCGGGGGTGGGAGCAGGGAGGGCCTGGAGGAGGCGCTCGAAATTGTTGAGCGCCAGGTCCGGATCTGGCGCCCCGGCACAGGCCGCCAGGACCTCCGCCAACCGGGACCCGGGCAGTCGCTCCAGGAGCCCCTGGAGATTCCGGAGGCTGCGTGGCCCATCCCGAAACCCGAGATCACCCAGCGCGCGGAGCACCGTCCCGGTGTCCCCCCGCGCCAGCGCATCGAGCAGGGCCTCACAGCGCGCGGCTGGCACGGTCACCGCGCCGAGGGGAGGGGACCGACCTCGGCGAGGCTCGCCGCGTAGGGGGGCCGGGCCACCCCCTTCTCGGTGATGATGGCGCTGACATACTCGTGGGGGGTCACGTCAAAGGCCGGGTGGAGCGCAGTCACCCCCTCAGGCGCGATCGGCTGGCCCAGGAAGTGCGTGACCTCGCGCGGGTCGCGCTCCTCGATGGGGATCTGGTCCCCGGAGGCCAGGGCCGGGTCGAAGGTGGAGCGCGGCGCGGCCACGTAGAACGGAAGCCCATGGGTCCGGGCCAGCACCGCGAGCGAGTACGTCCCGATCTTGTTGGCCACGTCGCCGTTCGCGGCGATGCGGTCCGCTCCCACTACCACCGCCTGCACCAGGCCGCGCCGCAGCAGCGACCCGGCGGTGCTGTCCACTACCAGGGTGAAGGGGATGCCATCCCTCCGGAGTTCACCGCGGCCCGCACCACGCCCAGGGCCGTCCCGTAGCCGGACGTGGCAAGGGCTCCGGCATTGCAGTGGGTCAGGATGCGGGCCCCGTCCGGGATCAAGGCCTGGCCATGGCGCCCCATGGTCTGGTTCACCTCGAGATCCTCGTCCCAGATCCGGCAGGCCTCGGCCTCCAGTGCCTTCAGGAGCACAGGCATGGGGGCTGTCCGGCGGGCCTGGGCACATCGCCGCATCCGGTCAATGGCCCAGAACAGGTTGGCGGCCGTAGGCCGGGTGCGGGCCATCGTTGCACAGACCTCCTCGAACCGGGGCCAGAACTCCTCGAAGCGCTCTCCTCCGACCTGCCGGGCCCCGAGCACGAGACCGAACCCGGCCGCCACCCCGATGGCCGGCGCCCCCCGGACCACCATCTCCCGGATGGCACGGGCCACCTCCAGAACGACCGAGCTGCCTGTGCCGTTGTCAGTGGCGCCGGCCCCCAGGTCCCAACTGTCCAGGTGGCCACCCACAAGAACCATCTCGTCGGGTTTCTCGCTGCCCCGGATCTCGGCCACCGTGTTGTAGACCTCGATCGGCCCCGGAGCGATCTCGTTGCGGATGTCAATCTCGACCTCGACGGGTTGCTGGCGCCCCAGCAGCCGCCACAGAGCG
>JACPFL010000250.1 GCA_016183025.1 Deltaproteobacteria bacterium
ACGTCTCACGCTCGATCAGGCCCTTGGTTGGTACGCCGTATTCGGGCCGATCGAGCTGCGAGAGAAACTCACCGCTCTGCTTCGCCGCGCTGCCGTACGACTCGGGCCGCCCGACGAGCAATCGGACTTGGGAGAGCCGAAGTTCATGGTCGTCCACGCGCTCAACCTTGTCGATCCCAACAATTGGCCGGAGGCGCCCGTCACGCTTACCGATGGCACGCAGACGACCGCCCGTCGCTATCAGTCGCCAGCGGCGGAGAGTCGGCATCTCGCGGCACTGCAAGCGGCCGCGCAGCACCGCTTCACCGAGGCCCCCTTCCGGGTCCTGAAGCTGGGGCTCACGGTGCCGCGCGCGGAGCTGGACGCGCGGATCAACGCGCGGGCAGAGCGGATGGTGGCCCAGGGGCTCTGTTCGGAGGTGGCGACCCTGCTGGACCAGGGGCATGCCCCGACGCTGGCCCCGCTGCTGGCCCCGGGGTACCGTGAGATGGTGGCGCACCTGCGCGGGCAGCTCGGGCTGGACGAGGCGCTGCGCCGGATGCAGCAGCGCACGCGGGCCTTTGCCAAGCGCCAGCTCACGTGGTTCCGCCCCGATCTCGAGACCCGCTGGCTCCCGGCCAGCGCGCCGGATGCGGCACCCGGAGCGGTGGCCGAGTTCCTGCGGCGCGCATGAACCTCCCCAACGCCCTGACTTTCCTCCGGATCCTGCTCATCCCGGTGATCGCCTCGCTGCTCATCTATCGTGACTACACCCTCGCCCTGGTCCTCTTCGTCATCGCCGGCGTGAGCGATGCCCTGGACGGGATCCTGGCCCGGGCCCTGGGGAAGAAGACCAAGCTGGGCGGGTTCCTCGACCCTCTGGCCGATAAGCTTCTCACGGTGAGCTGTTTCGTGCTCCTTGCTCAGGCCGGTGCCCTGCCGACCTGGCTGGCGGCACTGGTCATCAGCCGCGACGTCCTCATCTCCCTGGGTGTGCTCATGTTCCTGGTCACCGCGCACCCGCTGGACTTCCGGCCCTCGCTGGTGAGCAAGCTCAACACGAGCTGCCAGCTCCTCACCATCTTCGTGGCGCTCCTCTATCGGGGGATCCAGGGGGCGCCCATGCCGCTGCCGCTCCTCGTCTGGCTGACGGGCGTGCTGACCGTCGCCTCGGGGCTGCACTACCTGGCGCGCGGGATTCGCGCGGCCGGCGGGTAGAACGACCACAGACCATGGCCCAGGCCGGTCGAGGCGAAGGGGAGGCGGGGAGGCCAAGAGGCTGGGCACTGGCCGGACTCCTGGCCCTGGCGGTCACCGTGCTCCTGCTCTACTACCTGGCCACCCTGGTCGTCCTGATCGTCTTCGCCTTCTTCCTGGCCTACCTCCTGAACCCGATGGTCCGCGGCCTCGAGCGGATGGGACTGCCGCGCACCCTCGGGATCTTCATCATCTTCCTGTTCGTCCTCCTCGTCCTCAGCGGCCTGGGGTTCCTGGCGGTCACGTTCATCGAGCGTGAGGGCGTCGCCTTCCAGGACCGCCTGCCGGCCTACGTCGAGGCGTTTCGTCAGCATCTCCTGCCGCGGGCGGAGCAGTTGCTGGGGGTCAAGCTGCCGGAGACGATCGAGGAGGCGCTGGTCGAGGGGGTCCGCTACGCACGGGGCGCCTCCCCCGATCTGCCCAGCACGGTCAGTCGCGTCCTGGCCCGCGCCTTCTCCAGCACGGTCAGCTTTCTGCTCTTCGTGTTCGACCTCCTGATCGTCCCGGTGGTCGCGTTTTACTTCCTCCAGCACATGGAGACCGTGGGGGCCCGCGTCCTGGCCTATCTCCCGCCGGCGTGGCGGCCGACGGTCGCCCCGCGTCTGGCCGAAATCAACCTCCTGGTGGGCGAATACCTCCGGGGGGCGGTGGTCCTGGCCCTGGCCCTCGCCGTGCTCTACAGCCTGGGCCTATCCCTGGTGGGGATCGACATGGCGGTGGCCATCGGGGTGCTCACCGGGCTTCTGAGCGTCGTCCCGTATGTGGGGGCCCTGACGGGATTTTCACTCGCGTCGGTCATGGCCCTCATCACGTTCGGCGACCTCCCCCACCTCCTGGGTGTGGCCGCGGTCTTTGCCGCGGTGATCGGCCTGGAGAGCGTCGTGCTGACCCCGAAGCTGGTGGGGGAGAAGGTCGGGCTCCACCCGGTCGTGACGATCCTGGCCGTGCTGGCGGGCGGGAAGCTCTTTGGATTCCTGGGCATCCTGCTGGCAGTCCCGACCGCGGCCGTGCTGAATGTGGGGGCCCGGACCTTGCTGGAGCTCTATCGCGCCTCCCCGCTGTTTCTGGGCGTCCCGGTGGGGAATTCCTGGCAAGAGGGCGGGAAAACCCACAAGAACCTTGACAGCGAGGTTCACGACTGATAGCGTTACTAGCGGTTTTCTCAGCATTTTGGCCAACCTCTGTGGGCGATGGGCGATTAGCTCAGGTGGCTAGAGTGCCTGCTTGACATGCAGGAGGTCACTGGTTCGAGTCCAGTATCGCCCACCACCACTGCATTTCTGGCCCGCGAACCCCTTGATCCCGCGCGCAGGCCGAGCGCCGTGGAGGGTCAAGTCTCTGGAGACGGATGAGCGACGCCATCAAGGTCGCCGGCCCTGACGGGAGCCCGCAGGAGTTTCCCCGGGGCGTGAAGGTCGCCGAGGTCGTGAGGGCGCTCTACCCGGACCGGGCCGAGGTCACGGTCGCCGCCCTCGTGGACGGGAAGGAGGCGGACCTCCAGGTGGCGCTGCAGGCGGATGTCAGCGCGTTCCGGCCGATCACCGTGGACACGCCCGAGGGGCTCGAGGTCCTGCGCCACAGCACCTCCCATCTCATGGCCAACGCGGTGAAGAGCCTCTTCCCCCAGGCCAAGGTCACCATCGGGCCGGCCATCGACACCGGCTTCTACTACGACTTCGACGTGCCCGGGACCTTCAGCCCC
Organism: Deltaproteobacteria bacterium; assembly: GCA_016183025.1. Classification (GTDB taxonomy): domain Bacteria; phylum Desulfobacterota; class JACPFL01; order JACPFL01; family JACPFL01; genus JACPFL01. Next base: position 2,939 of record JACPFL010000250.1, read on the forward strand.
GAGGACCTGGCCCGGATCGAGGCCCGGATGGCGGAGGTGGGCCAGGCCGACCTCCCGTTCATCCGGATGGAGTGGCCGAAGGCGCAGGCGATCGCGTTCTTCCGCGAGCAGGGGGAGCACTACAAGGTCGAGATCATCGAGGGGATCGAGGACCCCATCGTCTCCATCTACCGGGTGGGGGACTTCGTGGACCTGTGCACCGGCCCCCATGTCCCCTCGACCAGCCGGATCAGAGCCTTCAAGCTCCTCTCCACCGCCGGGGCGTACTGGCGGGGCGACGAGCGCAACCCCATGCTCCAGCGGATCTACGGGACCTCGTTCCCTGACCGGGCGAGCCTCGAGGCCCACCTCCGGCGCCTGGAGGAGGCTCGGGAACGTGACCACCGCAAGCTCGGACGGGAGCTCGACCTCTTCTCCGTCCAGGAGGACGCCGGGGGCGGGCTGATCTTCTGGCACCCCAAGGGGACGCGGGTCCGGATGGTGATCGAGGAGCTGCTCCGGCGCGAGCTGCTCCGGGCGGGCTACCAGTTCGTCACCACCCCGCACCTCGTGCGCCGGGACCTGCTCGGGATCAGCGGCCACCTGGACTTCTACAGCGAGTACATGTACGCCCCGATGGATGTGGAGGGGCAGCAGTACATCGTGAAGCCGATGAACTGCCCCGGCCACATCCTGATCTACCGGAGCGCGCTGCGGAGCTACCGGGAGCTCCCCATCCGCCTGGCGGAGCTGGGGACGGTGTACCGCTTCGAGCGCTCCGGCGTGCTCCACGGCCTGCTGCGGGTGCGGGGGTTCACCCAGGACGACGCCCACATCTTCTGCCGGCCGGAGCAGCTCCTGGGCGAGATCACCCAGATCCTGCAGATGATGTTCGCCGTGCTCCGCCTGTTCGGGTTCGACCGCTACGAGGTCTACCTGAGCACGCGCCCGGAGAAGTTCGTCGGGGTGCGGGAGAGCTGGGACCAGGCGGAGGCGGCCCTGGCCGACGCGCTCAAGGCCCTCGGGTGTACCTACGAGGTGGACGCGGGGGGCGGGGCCTTCTACGGCCCGAAGGTCGATCTGAAGATCATGGATGTGCTGGACCGCGCCTGGCAGTGCGGGACCGTCCAGGTGGACTTCAACTTCCCCGAGCGCTTCGACCTGGCGTACATCAGCGAGTCCGGGGCCCGGGCGCGCCCGATCATGGTCCACCGCGCCATCCTGGGCTCGCTCGAGCGCTTCATGGGGGTGCTCATCGAGCACTACCGCGGCGCCTTCCCGACGTGGCTGGCCCCGGTGCAGGCCGTGGTCCTCAACGTGACCCAGGCCCAGGAGCCCTACGGCGAGCAGGTCTACCAGCGCCTGCTCCGCGAGGGGGTCCGGGTCGAGCGGGATTTCCGGAACGAGACGCTGGGGCACAAGATCCGCGATGCCCAGCTCAAGAAGGTCCCCTACATGCTGGTCATCGGCAAGCGCGAGGCCGAGGCAGGCGGGGTCTCCCCCCGGACCCGAGCAGGACAGGACCTGAAGTGCATGCCGCTCGAGCAGTTCCTGGACCGGCTGCGCGAGGAGTGCCGGCCCTGCACCGAGGGGCTTCTCGGCTGACCGCCCCACGCACCCGAACCGGCCGGGGCCCGGGCCAGCGGGCCCCCGCCACAGCCAGGAGGTGACGGCCCATCGCTGAGAAGGAACTGAACGTCAATCGCAAGATCCGCGCGCGGGAGGTCCGGGTCATCGGCCCAGGACGCCCTGCGCGCGGCGCAGGAGCAGGAGCTGGATCTGGTGGAGGTGGCCCCGACGTCCAAGCCGCCGGTCTGCCGGATCATGGACTACGGGAAGTACAAGTACCAGCAGAGCAAGCGCGCCCAGGAGGCCCGGAAGGGCTCGGCGGCCATTCAGGTCAAGGAGGTCAAGTTCCGGCCGATGACCGACGACCACGACTTCCAGGTGAAGGTCCGGCATATCCGGGAGTTTCTGGGCGAGAGCAACAAGGTGAAGGTCACGGTGATGTTCCGGGGGCGGGAGATCGTCTACCCCGAGCGGGGGCAAGAGGTGGCGGCCAAGGTGGCGAAGGTCGTGGAGGACGTGGCCGTGATCGAGCAGCACCCGAAGCTCGAGGGGCGAAACCTCACGATGGTGATGGCCCCCAAGCGCTGAGATGCCCGGCCCGTCGGGCCGGCGTGCACAGGAGGCGACGTGCCCAAGCTCAAGACCCACCGGGGGGCGGCCAAGCGCTTCCGCCTCACCGGGACCGGGAAGATCCGACGCAGGAAGGCGTTCCACAGCCACATCCTGACCAGTAAGACGACCAGGCGGAAGCGGGGGCTGCGCCGGCCGGCGCTGGTGCACAAGCATCCGGCGGCTGCTCCCCACGGCGTGAGGGCGGCGAGCCGGCGACGAGGACAGGACCATGCCACGAGTCAAGCGAGGGGTCACCGCGAGGGCCCGGCACAAGAAGCTCATGAAGGCGGCCTCAGGGTTCGTGGGCAACAAGCGCACGAACTACCGCAAGGCCCACGAGACCCTGCGGCGCGCGCTGAGCTACGCGTACCGGGACCGGCGGCAGCGCAAGCGGGATTTCCGGGGGCTCTGGATCACCCGGATCAACGCGGCGGCGCGGCTGAACCAGCTCTCGTACAGCCAGCTCATCCACGGGCTCAAGACGGCCCAGGTGGAGATCGACCGGAAGGTGCTGGCCGAGCTGGCGGTCAACGACCCCCAGGCGTTCACCCGGCTGGCGGAGCTGGCGCGCGTCCACCTGTAGCCGTCGGACCCGGGGAGGCGGGCCGGCACGCTTCGGCGGCGGGCCCGGACACGCCGGACGTTGATGAGCTTCCAGGACGAGATCGCAGCGCTGGGCAGGGAGGCGGAGGCGGCCCTCCGGGGGGCCGGCTCGCTGGCGGAGTTGCTCGCCCTGAAGGCCCGGTTCCTGGGGCGCAAGGGGGGCCTGGCCGGGCTCCTCAAGCAGCTCCCGACCCTGCCACCCCCAGAGCGGGGCCCGGCCGGGCGGCTCGCCAACGAGGTCAAGGAGCGTCTGGAACGGCTGGCCGCGGAGCAGGAGACCGCCTTCCAGGGCGCCGAGCGGGCCGACCGGCTGCTGCGCGAGCGGACGGACGTGACCCTGCCGGGGCGCAGGCCGCCCCTGGGCCGGCTCCACCCCGTCACCCAGGTCGCCCGGGAGATCCAGGGTGTCTTCCTCCGGCTCGGCTTTGACGTGGTCGAGGGGCCGGACGTGGAGCTGGACGCCTACAACTTCGAGGCCCTCAACATCCCGCGCGACCACCCTGCCCGGGACATGCAGGACACGCTGTACGTGACCGACGAGGTCCTGCTCCGGACCCACACCTCGCCGGTGCAGATCCGCACGATGGAGAAGCACCCGCCCCCGGTGAAGATCATCTGTCCGGGGCGGGTCTACCGCGCCGACGCCGTGGACCCCACCCACAGCCCGATGTTCCACCAGATCGAAGGGCTCATGGTGGATCGCGGCGTCACCATGGCTCACCTGAAGGGAGTGCTGACCCTGTTTGCCCATGAGGTGTTCGGCCTGGAGACCGGGGTGCGCTTCAAGCCGAGCTTCTTCCCCTTCGTCGAGCCCGGGGCGGAGGTGGGGATCCGCTGCGTCATCTGTGGGGGGCAGGGGTGCCGGGTGTGCAAGCAGACCGGCTGGCTGGAGGTCCTCGGGGCCGGGATGGTCCACCCCCAGGTCTTCCGCAACGTGGGCTATGACCCGGAGGAGGTGACCGGGTTCGCCTTCGGCATGGGCGTGGAGCGGATCGCCATGCTGAAGTACGGGATCGACGACATCCGGCTCTTCTTCGAGAACGACGTGCGGTTCCTGGAGCAGTTCTGAGATGCTCGTCACGTACCGCTGGCTGCAGGAGTTTGTCGAGATCACCCTCCCGCCCCGCGAGGTGGCCGAGGCGCTGGACCTCGCCGGGATCGAGGTGGCGCGCCTGCAGGAGCTCGGCGTGGGGCTCGAGCAGGTGGTGGTGGGCCAGATCCGCACCATCGCGCCGCACCCGCGGGCCGAGCGCCTCTCCCTGTGCGACGTGGACGTCGGGGGGGAGTGCCTTCACATCGTCTGCGGCGCCAGCAACATCCACGAGGGGCTCCACGTCCCCGTGGCCCTGCCCGGCGCGACCCTGCCCAACGGGCTCACGATCAACCGGTCGAAGATCCGCGGGGTGACCTCCGAGGGGATGATCTGCTCGGAGGCGGAGCTGCGCCTGGGGGAGGACGCCCAGGGGATCATGCACCTGCCGCCGGCCGCCCTCGGGAGCCCGGTGGCCCGGCTGCTCGGGCTGGACGACGTGATCCTGGAGCTGGAGGTCACGCCGAACCGGCCGGACGGCCTGTCGGTCATGGGCGTGGCCCGCGAGGTGGCCGCGCTCACCGGCGGAGGCTTTCGCTTGCCGCCAGTGACGGTGCCTGAGACCGGCCCGGCCGTCGAGACCCTGGCTGCGGTCACGATCGAGGACCCTGCCGGCTGCCCGCGGTACAGCGCCCGGGTGATCCAGGGGGTCCGGATCGGCCCCTCGCCTGACTGGCTCCAGCGCCGGCTGCAGGCCGTTGGGGTGCGCCCCATCAACAACGTGGTGGACGCGACGAACTACGCGTTGATGGAGCGGGGCCAGCCGCTGCACGCCTTCGACTTCGACCGCCTGGAGGGGCG
>JACPFL010000254.1 GCA_016183025.1 Deltaproteobacteria bacterium
CGTCCACCCCGCCACGGCGGAGACCACCAGGACGCCGCTGTAAAGGGGGGCCGCAATGGACATCGGGAAGATCCAGAAGACCGCCAGGCCCGCGATCGGCAGGAGCGGGATCAGGTGGCACATGGTCAGGGTGTCACGGGGACCTTCAGGCTCCGTTCTGGCACGCCCCCGATCCCCCGGATGACCAGCACCGCCTCCCGGGCGCTGCCGTCCAGTACCGCCACGCCAGCCCCGGTCTTCGCCGGGAAGGTCAACAGCCCCTGCAGGTGGTGCCCGCCCCCCGTGGTCACCCTCCACGCCAGGGGGCGCACCTCGCCCGCGCCGGCCTTCAGGACAACCTGCTGATCCAGCGCGATCTGGGAGAGGTCCGCCGAATGCGTGTCCAGCACGATGCGGAATGCCAGCGCCTCCGCCCCGCCCGCGGCGCGGTCCAGCGTGGCCTGCAGTGTGATCGGTCCGAGCACGGTCCTCTCTGTGGTCCCACCTGTCGCCTGTTGCGCCCAGGCGCCCGAGCCCAGCCCCACGAGAAGGCCTCCTGCCAGCAGCACCGCCAGCCGTCTCCTCATCGCTCGCTCTCCTTTCCCTCCCGCAGCCGGCTCATGCCGGTCGCGGCCGCCGAAGCACCAGATTGTAGGCCAGCGAGAACCCACCCCCGATGTACAGCCCGTAGACCACACTCTCCACCAGGCCGAGGACGAAGCTCCCCGGGCTGATCCAGGTGAACCCGGGGAAGATCAACGGGTAGAGCTGGTGCAGCGCCTGGCCGCCGGGGACGAGGAGCCCGAAGAGGACGGTGCACAGGATGTAGGTCACCCCCAGGAAGAGCCCCGTCGCCAGCGCGACACCCTTGACGTTCAGCGGTGTCATGACCCACCTCCCAGGTAACGCTTGGGGTCCTTCAGGAACCGGTCCCGGCACCCCTGCGCGCAGAAGTAGTAGGTCTGGCCCTGATACACGGCCGTGGCCGCCGCGTGCTTCTCGTCTACCTCCATCCCGCACACCGGATCCTTCGCCATCGTCTCCCTCCCCTCTGCCCCCTGGGCGGAATCGCCCGGGGATCGCTCAAGCTGCTCGCCTGTGTGGCTGTCCTCCATCACGGCCGGCTGCGACGCCGTCCCCCACGCCTGGCCTGTCCTTGCTGGTGCATCGTCGAGGCCACGGACGGGCGTAAGCTCTGCCGGGTCCGCGAAGGCGACGTAGCCCCGGAGAATCCGTGAGGCCAGGGGTTCCCGGCAGACGGCGGCCACGAGGCGTTCGCCGATGGAGATGGGGGCCTTCAGGAGGATCTGCTGGAGGAGTCCGAGAAGCCAGTACATCGGGCGCCGCCGCCGCACCACGGCCCAGTACGCGGCTCGACCCTCGGCCGGCGTCAACTCCCCATCCAGCACGCGCTGGAGGATGGCCCCGCACGCCTGCCCGAAGAAGAGCGCCGGCCGGATCCCCTCCCCCGTGAGCGGCAGGCACTGGCCCGCGGCGTCTCCCACGAGGAATACCGGCCCCAGCGTAGGCGGCCGGAGCCTGGCCGTGAAGAAGCCTCCGTGGACGGCGCTGCGGGCGACGCCCTGGTCTTCCAGAAAGATGTCCAGGTGCCCCTTCAGATGCCCGTTGCTCGCGTAGCTGGCCACCCCCATCCGCGCCGCGCCCCCGATCGGGAAGAACCAGGCCACGCCTTGCGGGATCTGCGTCGGGTCGAACCAGAACCCGAGCGCGTCGCCCCGCCGCGGCGCCACGGTCTCGATCCCGAAGCTCATCTTTTCCCGCTCCACGAGGCTGGGACGGAGGGACCGGCCGAGCTGGGCTCGCCAGCCCGTCGCGTCAACCAGGCAGCGGGCCTGGAAGCGACCGCGGTCGGTGACCACGCCATCTCCCTCCAGCCCCTGGACGCGGGCCTGCAGGAACTCGGCGGTCACCCCCTTGGCCAGCCCCCGGCAGAAGTGCTGGTAGTCCACGGTGCAGAAGGGGTGTGCCGAGACGTCGAAGCGTTCGGTGCGCGTGGTGAGGTGAAAGGCCAGCCGGTCCTGGACCTGCATGAGGCTCTCCTCCAGGCCGAGACGCTGGACCACCCCGAGCAGCGTGCCGCAGGCCGAGGTCGGCTCCTCGCCCGGCGGCTTCCGGTCGATGAGGAGCACGCGGGCCCGCGCCAGCCGGCTGGCCACCGCCAGCCCCGCGAAGCTCGCCCCTGCGATGATCACGTCGTAGGTCATGGCGCAGGGTCCGTCACGACACGGGCCTGCGTTCGGCACAGACGCCCCAGCAGATCCCCAGCAGGACCACGAACAGCCCGGCCGCCACGCCGGCCACTCCCCGCGTCCCCAGGATGGGCCCGAGCACCAGGGCCACGAAGGGGAGCAGACAGAGCCACAGCAGGATGGCGAGTCCCAGCGTGCCGCTCCGGTCCTCGACCGGGGCGTCCGGCACGCTCCCGTGATTCGTTGCCCGTCGCGCCGCCATCCCCGATCTCCTTCTGCTGGGCCCGGAAGGCCCTCACATCTGGCGCCCTGAGGCCTGCCGGCTGCGGATGAGGCTCGACACCAGCGGCATCGTGATGATGAACGAGAGCAGGAGCACCCAGGCGGCCCCGCCCCAGACCGCCACGCCCGGGTACCCGCGCGCCCAGGACGTCCCCGCGAACAGCGCCGCGGCCCCGACAGACACGGTGCTGTAGATCAGCGTGGCCTTTCGACCCGTGGCCTCAGGCTGTCTGATGGTCATCTCCTACCTCCCTGACCCCGCCAGTCCCGGTGTCGGCGCCGGGATCCTGGCGCCGCCCTCCACCCGGATCGCAGCGATGGAGGGGCGGTAGCGCTTGAGCAGCAGCGTATTCAGCGTGACCGACACCGAGCTCGTCGCCATGAAGAAGGCGGCCAGCTCGGGGCTCACCACGACCTTGAAGAACGGGTAGAGCAGGCCGGCCCCGATCGGGATGCCGGCCAGGTTGTAGATGAAGGCCCAGAAGAGGTTCTCCCTGACCTTGCGCATGGTCCGCCGGCCGATCTGCATGGCCACGACCACGTCGCGCAGGTCGTCCTTGATCAGGATCACGTGGCCGGTCTCCTTGGCCACGTCCGTGCCGGAGCCGATGGCGACCCCGACGTCGGCCGCGGCCAGCGCCGGCGCGTCGTTGATCCCGTCGCCCACCATGGCCACCCGCTTCCCCTCGGCCTGGAGCGCCCGGACCTGGGCCGCCTTCTCCTCGGGGAGGACCTCGGCCAGGACCCGCGTGATCCCCACCTGACGGGCGATCGCCGCCGCGGTCCGCAGGTTGTCCCCGGTGATCATCGCAACCTCCAGCCCCATCCGCCGGAGCAGGCGCACGGCCTCGGTCGAGTAGGGCTTCAGGGTGTCCGCCACGGCGATCACGCCCGCGGCCCGACCGTCCACGGCCACGAACATCGCGGTCTTTCCCTCGTCCTCCAGCCGCTCGGCGATCGGAAGGAGCGGTCCCGCGTCCACCACCCGCTCGGCCATGAGCCTCCGGTTCCCCAGCAGGACCTTCCGTCCCTCGGCCTCGGCCTCCACCCCGTGCCCCGGGATGGCCTGGAAGCTCTCTGCGGCTCGGACCGGAAGCCCGGCCGCCTCGGCGCCCCGGACGATGGCCTCGCCCAGCGGGTGCTCCGAGTGCTTCTCGGCCACGGCCGCCAGGCGCAGGACCTCGTCGCGGGCCACCCCCCCGACCGGCACGACATCCGTCACCGAGGGCTCCCCCCGGGTGAGCGTGCCGGTCTTGTCGAAGATGACCGCGTGAAGCTTGGCCGTGGCCTCGATGGCATCCGCGCCCTTGAACAGGACCCCGTGCTCCGCGCCCTTCCCGGTCCCGGCCATCATGGCGCTGGGCGTGGCCAGCCCCACCGCGCAGGGGCAGGAAATGATGAGGACCGTGATGGAGAGCAGGAGCGAGAACCCGAAGACCCCGATGCTCCCCAGCGCGGCCGGCGACAGGATGAAGCGGCTCGACGGGTCGAAGAAGAGCTGGTACCCCGCGAAGAACCAGAAGACGAACACGGCCAGGGCCAGCGCATGCACCCCGAGGATGAAGTGCCCGGCCACCCAGTCGGCCAGCTTCTGGATCGGGGCCTTGCTCGCCTGGGCCGTCTCCACGAGCTGGATGATCTGGGCCAGCGCGGTCTCCCGCCCCACCTTGGTGGCCTCGAAGGTGAAGGCGCCGGTCTTGTTCATCGTGCCGCCGATGACCTCGTCCCCCGCCTGCTTCTCCACCGGGAGGCTCTCCCCGGTGAGCATGGACTCGTCCACCGCCGAGTACCCCTCGCGCACCACCCCGTCCACCGGGATCCGCTCCCCCGGCCGGACCAGGACCAGGTCGCCCTGGAGCACCTCGTCGGCGGGGATCTCCCGGTCCTGCCCGTCCCGGCGCACGCGGGCGATCTTGGGCTGCAGGCTCATCAGCTTCCGGATCGCCTCCGAGGTCCGCCCGCGGGTCAGGGCTTCGAGGAAGCGGCCCAGGATGATGAAGGCCGTCAGCAGCGCCGCGGACTCATAGAACACGGCCTTCTCCCCGCCGAACCCCGCGTCGGGCCAGAAGGTGTTCAGGACAGCGATCAGGAAGGCGGCCCCGATCCCGGTGGCGTAGAGGAGGTTCATGTCCGTGACGCCGTGGCGCAGCCCGTTCCAGCTATTGACGACGAACTGCCGGCCGGGCCCGAGCACGATCGGCGCGGTGAGCAGCAGGAGCACGAAGTTGTTGCTGAGGAACGCCGGGACGAAGCTGGAGAGCACCCAGTAGTCGCGGAAGGTGCCGGCCATGACCACGAGGGAGAGCGGGACTGAGATGGCCAGGTAGGTCCCCTGCCGCCGGATCTCCCGCTGGCGCGCCTCCCGCTCCCGGTCCAGCGCCGCGGCCCCCTCCAGCTTCTCCTCGGCCTCGTACCCCAGCTCCCGGATGACCCGCTTGATCTCCGCCGGCGTGATGATGCCCGGGTGGTAGCTGACGCGTGCGGTCCCGGCGCTGAAGTTGGCCGTGACTCCCGCCACGCCATCGAGCCGGCTGACCCCCTGCTCGATCACCTGGGCGCAGTGCGGGCTCCCCATCCCGTGCACCGTGAGGAGCAGCTCCTCCGACTCGACCTCGTAGCCGACCCCGGTGATGGCCTGCTCGATGGCCTTCAGGTCCAGCACGGCGGGATCGTAGGTCACCGTGGCCTTCTGCGCGGCGAAGTTCACCGCGGCTTCAGCGATGCCGGGGGTCCTCTTCAGCGCCGTCTCGATCGTCTGCACGCAGGAGGCGCAGCTCAGGCCCCCCAGCTTCAGGTGTACCCGTCTCATGCTCATCGCTCCCTCACTGACTGCGCCTCAATGAGCGCTCCTCAATGACAGCTCCCCCGGCTCCTGGCTGGCCCACTCGCCTTTGCCGCCGTGCCTTCAGACGCCTCGGGCTTCCCCTCGGGATCCCGTGGCGGCTCCCGGCGGTCGCCGTGCCCATGTCCCTCTCCATGGCGATGCCCGCCGCACCCCATCCCGAGCCCGTGCATGAGCAGCATCGCCGCAATGAGGACGATCCAGATGCCGTAGCTCTGCAGGAACTCACCCATGGTTCTCACCCCCCATGGCCCTCGCCCCCCTGGCCGTCTACCCCGTTCCTGTCCGCGCCCCCAGGCCCTTTTTCGGGCCGGAGCCGGGTCGGCGCTCAACCTCAGCGCGGTGAGACTGTCGTGGAGCCCGGCCTTGCAGGCCTCCGGGCCGGCCCGTCTTAGAGGAGGGGGCGCGGGGGGTGAAAGATGCCGGTCACCGCCGGGGTCGGCGCACCGCCTCCGGCCGTCACGGGCAGGGGGGAGGAGTGGACCAGGGGAGCACTCAGACCCAGGGGGACGCTGAGCGCAGCGACCAGATGCCCACACCCGCCAGTCGCGACGGGGACCGCTGCCAGCCATACGTCATGGTTCCCGCAGGAGGGCACCACTCCCAGGGCCAGTACGGCCAGCAGGATCACCGGGGCACTCCGGATCAGGTGTCGCATGGTCTGAACGCTCCCCGGGCGGCTTGTCGCAACCTGTATGCCAGGGTCCCTCCCCGAGGCTCCCCGGAGAGAAACATCCTGGTGTTCCGAGTGATTCCGACGGCCGGCGCGGGGGATCGCCAGGGCTCCTGCAGCCAGACGCGCGAGCATGAGGCGTGAGGAAGCGGACACGCTGTCACCTCCCCGGACAAACTGTCTCCCTGGCGAGAGAGTGGGTCAGCGAGCGCCGACGGTTTGTCCGACGGGCGCGATCAAGGTCCTGGCCAGCGCCGGGTCCAGCCTGACGACCTGGTGCAGCTCTTGCTCGACCTGGTGCAACTCTTGCTCAAAAGGCGGGTTCCTCAGAGGCATGGTTCGGGCCGAGATGGGGGACAAGACCCGGGTCGCGGAGCTCAGCGGCGACACGTTGTCCGGCCCCCGCACGACATGCCTCGGCCCCTCCAGGGGAATCGCCCGCTAACCCATCGGTTCCTGGGGAGTTTTCTACGGCACCTCGATTGCACCGGCCATTCCAAAAAAGCCTGGCCCTGTCCTCCGGAGATATAAGCACCTCAAGCACACCAGACCGTCGAGGGAGGGACCGACGATGAAGGCCAACGCGACCGTTTTCGTTCTGCTGGGAGCGCTGATCCTGTGGCCGTACAGCGCCCAGGCCCACTGCGACGCCGTGGATGGTCCCGTGGCCACCGCCGCGCTGAAGGCCCTGGACACGAAGAACGTCAATCTCATCCTGCCCTACGCCCCGGCCGCACGGGAGCGGGTGAGCGCCGAGCTGGCATTCATCGGCTACGTGGAGGCGATCTACGTCGCCACCAAGGGCGGGAGCCACGCCGAGTAACTATACTGAACAGCGGGCCCTCCCCCTGGCCCGCGCCGAGGGCGAGCAGCCATCCGACGTGTCCAGTTCAGGAGGGAGACCGATGAGCGAGGTGAGCGAGGCCATCCGCGGCCACCATCGGGAGCTCGAGCGCATGCTGACCGAGCAGGAGCCAGCTGGCGTTTCTGAAGAACGGCCTGCTCCCCCATGCCGCTGGCGAGGAGCAACACCTGTACCCGTCCATCGCGCGGCTCCTCAGGGCCCATGGCAGGGCCACGGCCACCATGAGTGTGGACCACGAGTGCATCGAGGGCTTCGTCCGTCAGATCGATGAGACCGCCCAGGCCCTCCGCGACGCCGGGGCGGCGGATCGACTGGCGTTGGAGGGCCGTCTCCGACACCTGGCCCTGCAGCTACAGGCCGTGCTGCAGGTGCACCTGGAGAAGGAGGAACGGATCTACCTGCCCCTGTTCGAGCAGTACCTGTCACCAGAGGAGCAGCGGTGGGTACTGGAGGGGATGCACGATGCCTACGGGAAGGCCGCCAGGGACGAGACTCGCCTCCTGGACGCGCGGCACGCGCCGCAGGCCGAGCGGCATCCGCCGAGCCCCAGGGCTGACGCCCCACAGGCGAGGCCCGACCGTCCGGTCGTCGCCCCGCTCCTCCAGTTCCGGATCGAGGAGCAGATGGAGCGCCTCAAACAGGAGCACGCCTGGCTCTCCGGAAGCCGCAATGCGATCACGCTCATCAAGGAGCCGAACCTCCGCGTGGTGCTGACCGTCCTCCGGAAGGGGACGACGCTCCACGAGCACCAGACCGGCGGTCCCCTGACGTTGCAGGTCCTTTCCGGGTCGGTCTCCTTCCGGGCGCCCGGGCACGCCCTGGAGATCGGGCCGGGAGCCCTTGTCGTGCTCGAGTCGGCCATCGTGCACGAGGTCGAGGCCCTGGAGGAGAGCGCGTTCCTCCTGACTCTCGTGCAGCCGCCGCAGCAGTGAGCCGGAGAAGAGCACGGCAGAAGGGCTGGACCTTGCAGCCGCATGGGTAGCGCATCGCGATGAAGACGACCAGCACGCTCCGCTTCCGGAAGCGGCCCGAGTAGTGGCGTCCGCCAACCGTAGTCGCCCGCCATCCCCTGCTGCCCTTGAGGTCCCCGTCTACCGCCCCTTCGCCCTGCTGGCCTTGGCCGTGACCGTGGGGGTGGCCACGCCGATCGGGGCCCTCACCCTCTTCCGCCTGTACGCGCCGGCCGGACCCGTGCCGGCCATCTGGCCGCGACTGCACGCCCACCTGCAGCTCTTCGGCTTCGCCGGGCTCCTCATCATGGGCGTGGGCCACCACCTGCTCCTCCGCTTCGCCCATCGGCCGATCTGCCGCCCGGCCGCTACGCCCTGGATCCTGGCCCTGGCTGCCCTGGGGCTCGGTTCGCGCGTGGCCGCCGCGGCCGGGGGCGCGCTGGCCCGCACGCTCTGGGTTGCCTCGGGGATCGCCGAGACCCTGGCCTACGCGTGCTTCGCCGTGTGGGTCACGCGGCAGGTCCTGGCGATCCCGCGACGCTTCACGTCGGACTGGCTCATCGCCAGTGGGGCGTGGTGGTTCGCGGCCGCGCTGGGTGCCGAGGCGGTCGCTCTCCTGCGGGCTGTCGCGACCGGCACGGACCCGGCGGCGGCCATCCCCGGCCCGGGGCTTTACGCGATGGGGCTGTACGGGGGGGTGTTCGGCTGGGTGCTGGGCGTGGCCATGCGCGTGGCCCCGATGTTCTTCGCGCGGCGCAAGGGGATGCGCCTGGGCGGGCCGGTCCTGGCGGTGCTGAATGCCGCGGTGCTCTTCGGAGTGCTGGCCGAGAGGTGGTCCCCGGTCGAGCGCCCGGCCCAGGTCCTGCTGGCCCTGTCAGACCTGGGCGCAGCGC
>JACPFL010000255.1 GCA_016183025.1 Deltaproteobacteria bacterium
GAGCCCCATGTCGCGTGCCGCGTTCACCGTGACCAGGTCGTAGGCCATCTCGATCTCGTGCGGCAGGCTGAGATGGGCCGCGTGGCACATGAACAGCGCCACCTCGAGCTGGTCCGCCCGGCCGAAGGGGTAGTACGGGTCGTTCACGTCGTCCTGCCCGGAGGCCACGTTGACCCCGGCCCGGAGCAGCTCCCTCACGCGGGTGATCCCCCGCGGGACCGGCTCGCGGTCGAGCCGCCCCGCGATCATCAGGCTGATGTGGGGGTTGGAGCAGATGGTGACCTCCGCCTCCTTCACCATCCCGATGACCTTGGCGGCGTAGACGTCGTTGTACCGGGCCAGGGCGCCGCAGTGGCTGGCGCTGACCCGCCCCTGGTACTTCTCGGCCACCGTCTTGACCGCCAGGTACTCCAGGGAGCGGGAGTTGGCGTCGTCGGTGTCGTCCACCAGCATGTGGATGTCGGCACCGTGCTTTCGGGCGATCTCGAAGACGATGTCGATGTGTCGCCGGGCGTGCTCGTCTGACAGCTCGAACCAGGGGAGCCCGCCCGCCACGTCGGCCCCCGCCTCCATGGCCTGCCAGAGCAGCTCCTCGGTCCCGGGATTGCGGATGATCCCCTCCTGGGGGAAGGCCACGACCTGCAGGTCGATGAGGTGGCCGTAGGCCTGCTTGGCGGCCAGCAGGCCGTGCACGGGGCGGAGGCCGCCGATCGTGTCCACGTCGGCGAACAGGCGCATCGCCGTCGTGCCGTGCAGGATGGCGCTCTCGATCACCCGCCCGGCCCGTGCCACGACATCGGGGTTCGTGTACCTCCGCTTGAACTCCCAGGTGATCTCGACGGCCTCGGGCAGGGTGCCGGAGACGTTGGGGCGCATGATCTCGCCGAGGAGCGCCTTGTCGGCGTGCATGTGGGGGTTGACGAAGCTCGACGTGACCAGGCAGCCGTTGGCATCGATCTCCCGGTCGCCCTTCCCCCGCACCTTCGGGGCGATCTCCCGGATCCGCCCCCGGTTGACCGCGATCTCCCGGAGCCCCTTCACTCCCCGCAGCCGCGCCCGCCTGATCACCAGGTCCATCGCCGTCCCTGAGCCTCCCGCCCCTACTGCTCGATGAACGCCGCCACCCGGCAGATGGACGCCTCCCCGCCCACGAACCGCCACGGGAACGCCCCGATGTAACACCGCCGGTTCAGCACCTGGTCGATGTCGCCCCCGATGTTCTCGATGTGGGGGATGCGGTGGGCGAAGGGCTTGCGGTGCATGAAGAAGAGGTCCTTGTCGGGGAAGATCTGGCTGAGGGGCCGCCCCATCTTCTCCTCGAACTCCTTTGCCAGGTCCGGGCGCATCTTCCGGATGGTCGTGTTCATCGGGTGGTCGCCCGAGCCCGCGTCCACGCCGATCCACTTGAACTGCATGTCGCAGATCCAGTCGGCGAACTCGCGCTTGCCCGGCCCCGGGTGGCGGCACATGTACCGCTCCTCGTCCGGCTCCGAGCCGTACGTGTAGTACCGGTGCCACCCGGTATGGTAGACGAGGATGTCGCCCTTCTTGACGTCCATCCGCTTCATGATCATCTCGGGGGTGATGAACCCCCATTCGCTCACGTCCTCGCTGATGTCCACGATCACCCCCTCGCCGAAGCACTGGTTCAGGGGGATGGATGCCATGTCGCAGCCGCCGGCCACGCCGTGCAGCGGGGCGTCCATGTGGGTGCCGATGTGGAGCGAGGTCTCGATCCACTGGCTGACGATGTGGTTGTAGGGGAGGCGCTGCGTGTAGTAGATCTTCGGGGACGCGTACCCCACCCAGGGCGGGGTGTCCATCCCCCACGGATGGCTCAGGTCAACGAGCTTCCAGCCCATGGTCCCCCTCCTTTCGCTCCGGCAGTATCGTGAAGCGGCGTTTACTCTAAGTCCGCCGCGCCGCCAAAGTCAAGGCACCCGGCCCCAAACTGATACGAGAGCTCTTGGCCAAAGTAGTCTAGGGTAAGCGGAGGAGGTCAGTTGCGAGATAAGGAGAAACAGGACCTGCTGGACGTGCTTCGCGAGGAGAGGAGTCGTGGCCGGCGTCCTATCGATACGGAGGCGATGCGGAAGCAGCGAGAGCAACGGGAAGAACTCTTAGCAAAATGCCGGAAACTGTTGCAGTATGGGGACCGAAGAGCTCCTTCGGGAAGCTCTCCTCAAGCTCGGCGCGAAGGACGGCTCGCCCGAGTTCTTGGAAGCGATCGAGATCTGGCGTTCTTTTCACGGACGTCGATCTGGTCAACCACCTCGGTAAGCGCCTTCCACCTTTCCAGACGCTCCGCTGGGGGAAGCCTATCCAGGTGCTTTTCGAGGATTGCGGCAAGCCGCTCTGCCGCCTGATCCAGGCTCAGGCCCTTCCGCTTCTTTGCGATCGCTCTGGAGACGCTATTACTCATCCATCTCACCAATGTACCCAAAATACCAAAGGCATCCCAGGTTAGCAAGGGGTCTATTGACGGCACGGACGCACGCAGCGGCACTGACCCGCGGGGTGACCAGCCCCTCAGACCACGAAGGGGATGATGGGGACCAGGCCCCGGTTGGTTGGATCGACGCTGAGGCGAAAGCCCTCCAGGGTAAACGCCCCGAGGAGGGGCTGGCTGTGGCGGTCCCCGATCAGACAAAAAGTTTGGTCCGTCCGGCCCTCCAGGGTCATCCGGGCCCACGCGAGGGCCTTCTCAACCTGACGGCTGTCCGCCAGCCGGACCAGACACCGGTCATGGGGAAGGAGCCCGGCGGCTTCAGCGATCTCCTCAGGGAGCCAGGTAAAAGCTGCCCCCGTGTCCACGAGGAATTCGACGTCCTGCGGCTCCCTGGCCTGATCCGGAGCAGCGATCCGCGCCTTGACCGTGAACTGACCCATCCTCTTGCGTCCTCATAGCCACCGTAGCATGGCCCGGAGGGGGGGACAAGACCTCCACCAGGGAAGAGCTGAGGAGTTCGCCTGGAAAGGGCGGCTCAGAGGCTCAGGCGGGTGGAGCCGGACCTGGCAGCCGGCGCGACTCACAGGTTCAGCAGGCGCGGGACCGCCAGCACGAGGCCGGGCCAGTAGGTGATGAGCAAGGTCACGGCGAACATGGTCACCAGGTAGGGGGCGAGCGGCCGCGTGACCCGGCCGACCGAGGTCTGGGCGATCCCGCTCGTGATGAAGAGCCCCACGCCGGCCGGCGGCATGAACAGGGCCATCCCCATGTTCGCGGCGATGAGGACCCCGTAGTGGACCGGGTCCACGCCCAGCTTCGTCGCCACCGGGAAGAGGAGCGGGATCAGCATGAGCATGGCCGGCAGCCCGTCCAGCAGCGCGCCGAGCAGGATGAAGGCCAGGTTGCTCAGGAACAGGAAGAGCAGGGCCCCCGCGGCCACCGAGCCGATCAGCTCGACCACGAGCTGGGGGAGGTGCTTGAGGGTCAGCAGCCAGGCGAAGATGTTGGCGGTCCCCACGAGCAGCATCACGATCCCCGTCACCCGGCCGGACCGGATGAAGATCGCGCCGACCTGCGGCCACGTCAGCTCCCGGTAGAGGTAGCGGCCGGCCACCACGCCGTAGACCACGGCCACCACCCCCGCCTCCGTCGGCGTGAAGATCCCGCCCAGGATCCCACCGAAGATGATGACGGGCATGAGGAGCGCCCAGAACGCCTCGCGCACCGCCTCGACCCCCTCCTTGAGGGAGGCCCTGGGCATCACCGGGTAGCCCTCGCGCCGCGCCTGCAGGGCGATCTGCCCCATCAGGGCCGCCGCCATCACGAAGGCCGGCAGGAACCCCGCGGCAAAGAGCGCCGCGATGGAGGTATTGGTCATGGCGCCGTAGACGACCATAGAGAGACAGGGCGGGACCAGGATCCCCATGCCGCTGGCCGCCGAGACGATCGCCGCGGCGCGCTCGGGCCGGTAGCCGGCCCGCACCAGGGAGGGGATCATGATGGACCCCATGGCCGCGGCGTCGGCCGTGGTGGAGCCCGAGATCCCGGAGAAGAAGATCTCCCCCACCACCACGACCATGCCCAGCCCTCCCCGCAGGTGCCCCACGAGGACCCGAGCCAGGGTGATGAGCCGCTGGGCGATCCCCCCGATGTCCATCAGCTCGCCGGCCAAGATGAAGAACGGCACGGCGAGCAGCGTGAAGGCGTCCATGCCGCCGTAGATCTTCGCGGCGATCGCTGTGAGCGGGATCCGCCCCTCGTAGAGGAGCCCGATCAGGGAGGCCGCGCCCAGGGCGAAGGCCACCGGCGTCCCGATGAGCAGGAGGAGGAAGAAAGCCCCCAGCAGGAGGCTGATCACGCGGGCTCCGCCGGTTCTGACGGCCCCGATGGCCCCGACCGCCCCCCCGGTCCCCGGGCGGCCCCGACATCCCCGGCGGCCTCCGGCAGCTCCGGCCCGGCCTCCTCCCGCCGGAAGGGGAGCGCGGCCAGATGAACGAGGCTCAGCGCTCCCCCCACCGGCAGGGCGAGGTAGGGCCAGACCATGGCGAGCGGCAGGGAGGAGGCGGTCTGCAGGCGGGCGAGCATGGCCTCCTGCCATCCGCCGGTGGTCAGCACCAGGGCGACGGCGGCCATGACCAGCCCGGCCACCACCGCGAGGCCGCGCTGGACGCCACTGGGGACCGCGCGCGCGAGCAGGTCGAACCCGTAGTGCCCGCCGGCCCGGACCCCCATGGCCATCCCCAGCATGGTGATCCAGATGAACAGGAAGCGGGCCAGCTCCTCGGTCCAGAAGAACGGCTGGTGCATGAGGTAACGGGCCACAACCTGGAGGAAGGTGATGGCGGTCATGGCTGCCATGAGCAGGAGCATGGCGCCCTGCTCCGCCCGCCCCAGGAGGGCGTCGAGCCGGACGAGCAGCCGCATGCCCGAGAGGCCTACCGCTGCTGGAGGGCTGCCAGGATCTTCTGGATCAGCTCCTTGCCCACCCGCTCCTCGAACTGCGGGTAGGTCTTCCGGGCCGCCTCCACGAAGGCGGTCAGGTCCGGAGAGGTGAAGGTCACGCCCGCCTGCTTCAGGAGGCGCTCCACCTGCTGCTCCCGCTCCGCCCGGTTCTTGCGCAGGAAGGCGCGCGCCTCGCCGTCGGCCTCCTGCATGATCCGCTGGATGTCCGCCGGGAGCGTCCGCCAGAAGCGCTCGCTCAGCCACAGGGTGTTCACGAGGAAGATGTGGTTGGTGACGGCCAGGTTCCTGGCGACCTCGTAGTGCTTCGTCGTGTAGTACGTGACCAGGTCGTTCTCGGCCGCGTCCACGGTCCCCTGGGCCAGGGCCGTGTAGAGCTCACCGAAGGCCATGGGCACGGGGCTCGACCCCAGCGCCCGGAACAGGGTCACGAAGGAGGGGCTCTGGATCACGCGGATCTTCAGCCCCCGCATGTCGTCGATGGACCGGATCTGGCGCCGGGACGAGTACACGCTGCGGATGCTGGCCTCCCAGAAGCTCATGGCCCGGAACCCGCCCCGCAGGGCGTGCCGCTTCATCTCCTCGCCGATGGCTCCGTCCAGCAGCCGGTAGGCCTCGTCGGTGGAGCGGGCCAGGTAGGGAAGGTCCAGCGCGGCCAGCTCGCGGACGAAGTTGGAGGTCTTGGTGGTCGTGTCGAGCACCCCCTGGATCAGCCCGCCCTGGGTGGCCTGGATGGTCTCCCGGTCGCCGCCGAGCTGGCTGTTGGGGTAGACGGTGGCCTTCACGCGGCCCCCGGAGCGCTCGTTCACGAGCCGCGCCCAGACGTTGCCGGCCAGCGTGAGGGGGTGGTTGGGGTCGAGGACCGTGGCGATGTCCACGGTATAGCGGGGCGCCTGCTGGGCCAGCGCCACCGGGGCGCCTGCGGCCACGACCAGCAGGAGCGCCAGGAGCGTGCGGATCAGTGGGCCTCCCATTGCCGTCCTCCTTTCCAGAGATAGTCTTCCTTTCAAGACCACGGATGTCTCACGGGCCTTCGCGCCTGCCCGGACCGGCCCCGAGGCGGGCGATCATCGCCTCGGCTAGCTCGTGGACCGGCTGGTTCCGTGCGGCCATGCTGGGGAGCACGGCCTCCAGCTCCTGCCAGACCTCCTCCTCGGAGAAGGTGAGGACCCGGCCGCCCCGCACGACTACCTGCCCCTGCACGATGACCGTGTCCACCGACGCCCCCGTCTCTCCGAACACGAGCTGCTCGATCGGACTGCGCAGGGGGCGAAACCACGGGGCGTCGAGCCGGAGCAGGACCACGTCCGCGGCCCTCCCGGGCTGCAGGGTCCCGAGCCGCCCCTCCTGCAGCAGGGCCCGGGCCCCACCCGCGGTCGCCATGGTCAGGGCCTGCCCTGCCGAGATCCAGCGCCGGGGGTCGGGCTCGAAGGGGCGGTGGAGCAGGGCGGCCAGGCGGACGGACTCGAACATCAGCAGGTTGTCGTTGGTGCTCGCCCCATCCGTGCCCAGGGCGACGTGGACCCCGGCCCGTCGCATCCGGGCGATCGGCGCGATCCCGACGCCGAGCTTGAGGTTGCTCTCCGGGTTGTGCACCACGGTGACGCCGCGGGCGGCGAGCAGGGCCGCGTCTGGCTCGTCCACCCAGACGCAGTGCGCGCACGAGAGCCGGGGGGAGAGCAGGCCCAGCTCATCGAGGTGCGCCACCTGCGACGTGCCAAAAAGCTCCCGCGCGATCTCGACCTGGACCCGGCTCTCCAGCAGATGGGTATGGACGCCGGTGCGGTAGTGCTCCGCCAGGTCCTGCAGCCCTCGGAGCAGCCGATCGCTGCAGCGCAGCGGGGCCGAGGGGCCGAGGAAGATCTGGAGCCGCTCCCCCCTTCCCTGCCAGCGTTCGATGGCGGCTCGGCAGAGGTCCAGGACCTCGTCCACGGGACGGAGCTTCAACGGGTTGGCGTCCAGGGGCGGCAGGTCGACGGGCTCCGCCGGGAAGATATCCGCGTACTGGAGGTCATAGACGCGCAGGGCTACCGCGGCCCGGATCCCGGCATCCAGGTAGGCCTGGCAGACGGCGTCCACGTCCGCCGGGCCAAAGGTCTGCTCGGGGAAGTGGTCGATCAGGCCGGTGGTGCCGCTCCGCAGCATCTCCCCGCACCCCGCAAGGGCGCTCAGGTAGATCTCGCGGGGAGCGCGGTTGGCCGTCTCGGCCTGATTGCGCCACATGAAGGCCGCGTGGTCCAGGCGGTCGAAGCTGCCGCGGAGGATGTTGGTCGGGGAGTGGGTGTGGGCGTTGATCAGGCCGGGCATCACGAGCATGCCGGTGGCGTCCAGCAGCTCGTCGTCGTCACGCGCGCCGGGTCCCCGCGCGCCGCGAGTCCCACCCGGGCCCCTGCCCTGCGCGGCGGAGGGCGCGGGCGGTCCGGTGGAGGGCGCCGCCGGTCCGGGGCCCGCTCCTGCGCTCGGGCCCACGGACCGGATCAGCCCGTCCTCGATGACGACCTCCCCACCGGGGAATGTGGTCCCGCGGTCATCGAGCGTCAGGACCAGACCGCCACGAATGACAAGCGCCACGCGAGTAAACCCTCCTGCCCATGCCCCTTATACGTGGCTGGTCGGAGAGCGTCAAGGCGACACCCCTGTCACATCCCGGCCCTGGACTTCCCCGGGGCGCCGGTGGAGATCGGCCTAGTCGTCGCGGCCCCTGCGAAGGTCCGCATTTCGAAGCCTTCCTTCCTTGACAGTAAGGGGGACCGGAGGCGAAAATGCCGTCTGCTCCGGCCCTACCTCGACCTGTCGTACATCAAGGAGGCCAGGCGGCGGCTGAACTGACAGTCCAGCACGCCGTCCCGTCAACCGAGAGCGCGGCGCGTATCATACGGGGACCGGAAGCCGGTCCTGCCCACCAATCCATGGAGGAGGGGCAGATGGGACTGCTGGTCTGCGGGGGCCACGTGGTCACGGACCCCAGGCGAGCCGAGGCGGTCGTGGAGGACGGCGCCGTCTACGTGGAGGGGACCGACATCGTGGAGGTCGGGCCGGCCGCGACGCTCCGGAGCCGGCACCCGGGGGCCGAGGAGATCGGGAGCCGGCAGCACCTGGTGATCCCCGGCCTGGTGAACGGCCACCACCACGGGAGCGGCGTGACCGCCACGCAGCTGGGGCGCGTGGACGACGCCCTGGAGATCTGGAAGCTCGGCGCCTGGGGGAGCCGCCGGGTCGACCCCTACCTCAACACGCTGTACGCCTGCGTGCGGCAGATCGCGTCCGGGGTGACCACCACCCTGCACTTCAACGGGACCGAGCAGCCGGAGCAGTTCGAGGCGGAGGCGCTCGATCGGCTGCGGGCGTACAACGAGGCCGGCCTCCGCGTGGCCTTCGCCCTGGAGGCGCGGGACCGCCATACCTTCGTCTACGGGGACGACGAGGCCTTCCTCCGCACATTGCCCGCACCCTTGGAGCAGCAGCTGCGCAGCCTCGGCCTGCACCGCTACCAGAAGCCCGAGGCGTATCTGGCCTCGGTGGAGCGGCTGCACCGCCAGTTCGCCACCCATCCCCGGATCCGGATCTTCCTGGCCCCCTACGCCCCGCAGTGGTGCACGGACGAGCTGCTGCAGGCCATGGTCGCGCTCGCCCGGCGCCTCGGCACCGGCATGCAGCTACACTGCCTGGAGACCCCGTACCAGCAGGCCTTCGGCCCTCGCGTCTACGGCGAGCCGGTCATCGCCCACCTGCACCGCCTGGGGCTCCTGGGCCCGGGCGTCTCCCTCGCCCATGGGGTCTGGCTCACCCCGGGGGATCTTCCGGTTCTCCGGGAAAGCGGCGCGGCGATCATCCACAACCCCAGCTCCAACCTCCGCCTGAAGAGCGGGCTCGCCCCGGTGCTGGGCCTGCTGGAGGCCGGGGTCACGGTGGGGCTCGGCACGGATGGCGTCGGGCTGAACGACGACGACGACCTGCTGCAGGACCTCCGGCTCTGTCTCAACCTGCATCGCGAACCGGGGCTGACGGGCCGAGTGCTGTCCCCGCACCAGGCCCTGGCGCTGGCGACCGTCCACAGCGCCCGGGCGCTGGGGGTGGAGCACGGGCTCCTCGCCCCCGGCCGGGCGGCGGACCTCGTGCTCCTTGACCTGGACGCGGTGCGCGGGGTAGGGCCCGAGGGGGCCGTGGACCCTGTGACCCTGCTCGTGGCCCGGGGCACCCGGGCGCACGTGTCAACCGTGGTCATCGGCGGGCGGGTCGTCCTGCGCGAGGGGCGGTGCCTGACCGTGGACACGGCCGCGCTCGAGGAGCGGATCCGGGAGCAGTTGCGCCGGCCGCTGCCTCCCCGGGGCCGCGAGCGCCGGGCGGTGGTCGAGGCCCTCGATCCCCATGTCCGGAAGTTCTTCGAGACCTGGGGACCGCTGCCCCGCTGGCCCACCGCCCTGGAGGGGTGATGACGCGCGCCCCGGCCGGCACGAGCAGGCGACGGCCGAGGTACCGCCCCAGGTCCCCTGGCAGCGCCAGGACCTCTAGGCCTTGTAGATCCGGGCCCGGATGCAGGCGTCGGCCCCGCTCGACAGGGGGTCGAGCCGATCCAGGCTGAGGGGAAGCAGGCTGTTGAAGTGGACCCCGCGCGGCCGGCGATCGTGGCGGTGAACGTGAACCGGCCGCCGGTCGCCGGCCACGACGCGGCCACCACGCGTCAAGGCATCGCCGTGCAGATTCCGCTGTTGACCAACGACAGCGATCCCGACGGCCAGCTTGCGGCCGCCACGGTAGTGGTCACGCAGTTGCCGGCCAACGGCAC
>JACPFL010000249.1 GCA_016183025.1 Deltaproteobacteria bacterium
GCCCTGCGCCGCGCCCACGAGGCGACCGCCGAGGGGCTCTCCCCGTATCACCTGGCCCTGCGCCTGCGGGCCTGGCTCCCGCGGGAGGCGATGCTCACGACTGACGTGGGCTCGCACAAGCTCCTGTTCGGGCAGGTCTGGCCGACCTACGAGCCGCTGACCTTCTTCATGTCCAACGGCCTCTCCTCGATGGGCTATGGCTTCCCGGCGGCTCTGGCGGCCAAGCTCCTCCATCCCGAGCGGCCGGTCGTGGCCGTGTGCGGGGACGGAGGGTTCGCGATGATGCTCCACGACCTGGAGACCGCCGTCCGGCTGCGCCTGCCCGTGGTGACGCTGGTCCTGTCGGACGGCTCCCTGGCGCTGATCCGCCTGGTGCAGGAGAAGCGGGGGTTCCCGCCGTGCGGGGTGGACTTCGGGAGCACGGACTTTGCCGCAGCGGCCCGGGCCATGGGCGCGGCCGGCGTGCAGGCCAGGACGTTCGAGGAGGTCGAGGCGGCGGTGCGGGCCGGGCTGGCGGCCCGGGGCCCGACGGTCGTGGACATCCCCATCGACCCCAGCGAGTACGCCCACCAGATGTGATCGGCTAGTGCGGCCCCGGGCCTGCCGGCGCGTCCTGGGGGAGTCGGTAGAGGGTCAGCGCGTTCCCGGCCAGGATCCCCTCGGCTGCCCGGAGCGCGTCTTCCCGGGTGAGCATCCGGTCTTCGACCAGCATCTCCAGGGTCCTCCCCACGACTTCCCGTCCGAGCCCGGCGGCGAACCAGTAGAGTTCTGGGATCCCGTAGAGGTCGGAGCCGTAAAGGAGCTTGGTCCAGGGCGCCAGGCCGAGCAGCTCGCGGAGCACCGGCACGAGCGTCTCCTGCAGGTAGGGGAGCGCCAGCGAGCAGTCTACGTAGACGCCCGAGTGCAGGCCGGCCAGATACGCGGCCTCCCGGTAGTAGGGGTAGCCGAGATGCAGGAGCACGACCTTCGCGCCGCGGGCCTCCTGGCTGGTGAGCAGCGGGCGCAGGAGCAGGGGGTTGGCCTTGAGCAGGTCCAGGTCCGCGTCGCCGAACCCGGTGTGGAGCTGAAGCGGCAGGTCGAGCTCGGCTGCCCGCGCGAGTGCCTCCCCCAGCAGGAAGTCGAGGAGGGGCTTGCTCACCAGCCGCAGCCGCTCCTGCCCGCGGGCCTCGCGGCGGACGGCCTCATAGGCATCGCGCGCCTCCGCCTCTGTCACGGGGCCAACCTCCAGCCCTGAGCGGTAGGCGACGATGCTCTTGAAGGCCACGACCCCATGGGCCGGAGCCGCCTCCAGCTCCGCGCGGAATGCAGCCTGGAACTCCTCGAACTCCAGGCCCTTCAGGATCAGGGTCTCGGCGAGCCGCTCCAGGCGGAGCACCCGGTGGACGCGGCAGGGGAGGACGCGGCGCATCTCCTCGATGGACAACGCGTTGGGGGGATAGCCGTCGTCCACGAGCAGGGCGGCGACGTGCTGGGCGCGGAAGAGCTCCCGCAGGCGGGCGGCGTCGAGCTGGCTGGTCCGGGCCTCCAGGACCGCCGCCTCCTCGGCAGGTACCCCATAGAGCGTGCCGAGGGCCTGGAGCAGGCGGCGGGTCAGGGGCAGCGCGGGCGCGTGGTGCGCGAGGATGGCCTGCTCGCGGCTCTCGGTCAGCAGGCGCCGGAACTGGTCCAGAGTTGGCGCCATGAAATCCCGGAGCAAGGGGTGGCAGTGCCCGTCGATGATCGGCAGCCCGCCGAGCCCTTCGCGCCCGAAGACGCTCCCGCTGGCCGGACTCATTCGCCCTTTACCCGGCGCCAGTCAAAGAGAGCGTCTCCCTTGCCTGCTCCCGCCGGACGTAGTGCTTTCCTTGACGCCCTCTCTGGGTCTGGTAACATTAATTACGACCCAATAATACCACCATAGAGGGCATGTGCATGAGGACCCGTCAGACCATGACCATCTCGCTCCCGGCGGCGATGATCCGGAAAGTGGAGGAGGTGCGGAAAGCGGAACACCGTACACGCTCTGAACTTGTTCGCGAGGCGCTCCGCAACTACTTTTTCCTCTCGGACCGTCGCTTCCCGGAAGTGACCGCGTCCCCGGCTGAGCTCCGGGCGATCCGCCGCGGTCGAGCGGCGTATGCCCGCGGCGATTACGTCACCCTCGATCAACTCCTGCATGAGCTGGGACCTCCACGTCGCCGGGCCCGCCAGAAGGGAGCTTAACCAACTCCAGCCCAGAGACCGCGAGCGGATCCTCACGGCCTTCCAAGGGATGCGCGAGGATCCGGGACCTCCACCACCTATCGACGCCGTCGGTGAGCGATCGCTCCCGAGTACATCAATATGGCGGAAGGGTAGCAGGATGGGAGCACTGGTAACTCAGTACTTGTAGCGGTGGTGCTCGAGCTCGAACTCCACGGGCTTGTCCTTGAACCCCCGGACCTCGGACCCCGGCCAGCACCTCTCCCATGGCCTCGCAGAGCAGGTCGTCGCGCTCCAGCTCGTCTAGGGCCTCCTCCAGGGAGGTGGGCAGCCGGACCAGGCCGCGCGCCGCCCGGTCGGGCTCGCTCAGCGTGGCAGGGTCCACGAGGAGCGGGCCACCGGGGTCGAGGCCCTTCTCCAGGCCGTCGAGCCCGGCCGCGATGAGGCCGCCCAGCGCCAGGTAGGGGTTGTTGCTGGGGTCCGAGGGCTTCAGCTCCAGGTTGGTGGACTCCATCTCCCGCCCCCAGCGGGGGGAGGCGATCCGGACCGCTGCCTCGCGGTTGTCCGGGCCGTAGCAGACAAAGGCCGAGCTCCAGGACTGGGGCCGCAGGCGCCGGTAGGAGTTGACCGACGGGGCCGTCAGGGCGACCAGCGCCCGGAGGTGCTTCAGCACTCCCCCGATGAAGTGGTACCCCTCCTTGCTCAGGCCGTGGGGGTCGCCGGGGCCGTAGAAGAGGTTCCGGTCCTCCTTCAGGCTCCAGACACTGAAGTGGAGGTGGGCGCCGTTGCCTGCTGCCTCGGGGAAGGGCTTGGGCGCGAACGAGGCGTACAGCCCGTGGGTCAAGGCGACGCCGCGCACCGTGTCCCGGAAGGTGAGCTGGTTGTCGGCAGCCCGCAGGGCCGGGGCATAGCGCACCGGCATCTCCTGCTGCCCGGGGCCCAGCTCGGCGTAATACTGCTCCACGGACACCCCCTGCTTGCCCAGGGCCTCGACGATGTCCAGGATCACCGGGGCGGCAGAGTCCATCCCGATGGAGCTGAAGCAGGGGCTTCGGTCGATGGGCACGAAGGCGCTCCCCTCCTGCCGAGCCAGCGTGAACTCGTTCTCGAAGGCCCCCTTGATGGCGATGCCGCGCTCGGCCGCGCGCTGGATCATCCGCTTGAGGAAGCTCCGGGCGCAGGCCTCCCAGGGGCGCTGGTCCAGGCGGACCATGTCCACGAGCAGCCGGGCGCTGCGGGGCGCGTACGGGAGGATGGCGAAGGTGGCCGGGTCCGGGACCAGCCGGATCTCCCCCACCGGGCCGAAGCGCCCGCCGGGGGTGAGCTGGTCCAGCATGTTGAAGGACTGCATGGCCACGGTGAGCCCGATCCCCGACTCGAGGTAGCCCTCCAGGTAGTCAGCGTGGCAGGCCTTCCCCCGGATCACGCCGTCGTTGCCGCAGTAGAGGAAGCGGACGAGCTGGATCTTCGAGGACTGACACTGCCGCAGGATCCCCCGGATCTGCCGAACGCGCGCGGGGTTCTCGTGGGCCTTCTTGGCGTCCCTGGCGGGCATCTTCGCTCCCCCCTTGCGGCTGGAAGCGGTATCGTAGCACAGGTCAAGTCCCCCGGGACCTGCCGGCGGCATCCGAAAACGCCGGGGACGACCTTCCTACCGGGCCTTGAGCTGGGCGTTGGCCTTGGCGACGTAGCTCGGGTTCGCGTATTTGCTGAACTCCCCCGGGGCCTTGATCTCCCCGGTCTTGATGAGGAAGCCCATCATGGTCTTCACGGCATCCGGCGAGATGACCAGGTCCCGGTTCCACTGCCCGATCCGGCTGTACTCCTCCCAGCCCAGCCTCGCCATGTCCGGCTGGTACCCCATGACCCTGATCAGCACCTCCTCGGCCTCCGGCCCCCGCGTGTACGTGTACTCCATGGCCCGGAGGTGGCCCTTGAGGTAGCGCAGCAGCAGCTCCTCGTTCCGCTGCGCCCAATCCGTCTTCACGGTAATCCCGGTCAGGGGGTACTGGGCGTGCCGGTACAGCTCCGCCAGCATGTGGAACCCCTTCCCCCGAGCCAGGATGTGGAAGGGGAATGCCAGCACCCCGGCGTCGATCGAGCCGGCCTCCAGCGAGCGCCAGACCTCGGGGGTGCCCCCGATCGTGAGCACGCTGTAGTCGCCGGGGAACTTCATCCCCTGCTTCTCCATGAAGGCGATGAGGGAGAAGTAATGCCCGCTCCCCACCCCTGTGGAGCCCACCCGCTTCCCCATCAGGTCCTTGACCTGGCGGATCTCCGGCTTCGTGACCAGGTGGAACTGCGCATGCTTCGTGGTGGCTCCCAGGATCTCGACCTTCTCCCCCTTCTCGATGCCCAGGAGCACCACGAACAGCGTCGAGTCGAACACCTCGATGGAGCCCCCGATCAGGGCCGGGAATATACGGACGCTGGTCCCCAGGACGAAGAGCTCCGCGTTGACTCCCTCCTCGCGGAAGAGCCCCTTCTCCTTGCCCAGGAAGATCGGGAGATAGTCGAGCGCCTTGGTGGTTACCCCCACCCTGACTGTCTGAGCCTGCCCGGCCCCCAGCAGCCCGAGCAGCAGGGCGACGGCGAGAAGCCCGGATACTGCGCGCTTCATGGTCGTCCTCCCTCCCCGCGCGACCGCGCCGTGAACTGCGCCATAGTTTCTCCCTCGGGCTCCTGGTGTCAAGCGAGAGATCGCATCTCTGGCAAGGAGGGATCTGCAGGGGGAGGCGGCCGTACAGAGTCTGGCCGCTGCTGTCGGCCCGCGACGGCCAGCTCTCACTGGATTGGGCAGTGGACTACTTCA
>JACPFL010000251.1 GCA_016183025.1 Deltaproteobacteria bacterium
AATGGGAGGAGCCGATAACTACCTCGCGCTGGGCGAGCAAGATGGGCGGCTCGCAGGTTTACTTGAAAGAAGGCGAGGTATTTACCTTGGCCGAGATGATGCAGGCAGTCATCATCCATTCCGCTAACGACGCCTCGATGGCCGTGGCCGAGAAGTGGGCCCGCGGGCGCCCGTGGAAGGCCAGCTCCTGCTCGACCTCGCCGGTGTGGCGGTGGCCGGTGGGCTCGAAGGCCCGGACCGCCCCGCTGCGCTCCGGGTGGTGGGTGGCCGGGGTCGCCTGGTTGCCACCGGCCGAGGAGCCGACCTTCGCCTCGATCACCACGCAGCCGGGGTCCACGAGGTCGGCGCGGAACAGGGGGAAGAGCCCCAGGATGGCGGTCGTGCCCAGGCACCCCACCCCGCTCACCCGGCGCGCGTGGCGGATCGCCTCCCGGTGCAGCTCCGGCAGGCCGTAGACGAACTGCGCGAGCAGCTCCGGGCGCGGGTGCTTCCGGCCGTACCAGCGCCCGTAGGCCTCCGGGTCGCGGAGGCGGAAGTCCGCGGAGAGGTCGATCAGCCGCTCGGCGAGCCCCGCGAACTCCTGGAACCGCTCCCCGCTCTCGCCGTGCGGGAGGCAGAGGCAGAGCAGGTCGCACGGCTTGAGATCCGCGGCCTTGACGAACTTCAGGTCGGTCTGGCCCCGCAGGTTCGGGTGGACGCTGTAGACGTAGTGCCCGGCGCGCGACTCCGAGGCCGCCTGGACCACCTCCACGTGCGGGTGGCCGAGCAGGATCCGGAGCAGCTCGCCCCCGGTGTACCCCGAGGCCCCCACGATCCCGGCCCGCAGCCGCTCTGTCATCCGCGTCACCCCTCCCGCCGCCGGCAGATCACGGGCCCGCTCGCGCGGGTGGGCCGGGGGACGGCAACGGCCGCGGCGGTCCGGGGGCCGGTCACGGCCGGGCCTTCCGGGGGCGTGACGGCGGGAATCGCGCTCACCGTCGCTCGGCCTCCGCGACGACGTAGTCGATGATTCGGGCGGGGATGTCCACGCCCGTGACGTCGATGGAGTTCCGGAACTCCATGGTGTAGTTGACCTCGTTGACCAGGATCCCGCGCTCGGACTCCAGCAGGTCGATGGCCAGCACCCCGCCGCCCACGGCCTTGGCCGCCCGCCGCGACAGGTCATCGATCTCGGGCGTCACCGGGCAGTTGTCGGCCTTGCCGCCGCGCGCCGTGTTCGTGATCCAGTGGTCCGAGGCGCGGTAGATCGCGCAGATGGTCTCGTCCCCGACCACGAAGGCGCGGATGTCGCGCCCCGGCTTCCGGATGTACTCCTGGATGTAGAAGATGGCGTGGTGGTAGGTCCCCAGGATCTGCTTGTGCTCCAGGATCGCCTCAGCGGCCTCGCGGTCGTTGACCTTGGAGAGGAGCCGCCCCCAGGAGCCGATGGCCGGCTTGAGCACGACCGGGTAGCCGATCTCCTCGATCCCCTGCAGGGCCGATTCGGGCGTGAAGGCGAGCTTCGTTCGCGGGCAGGGGACCCCGTGCTCGATCAGGGCCATGGTGGTCAGGAACTTGTTGCCGCAGACGTCGGCGACCGCGTACGAGTTGACGGTCTTGATCCCCCAGCCGTTGAGGACCTTCAGGATGTAGAGCGCCACGGAGTGGCTGACGCAGCGTTCGAGGATGATGTCGTGGTCGCACGGGCGGCGGTGCAGGTCGTAGGTCGCCTCCCGGACGTCAATGACCTCGTGGGGGAGGCTCCGGCGGCGCAGCTCCTCGAGGAGGAGCTTCTCCTCCTTGCGGATGGTCGAGGCCAGAATCCCGATCTTCATCCCGGCGTGTCCTCCGGCCTACTCGCCCCAGTCCTCCTCGACCTCGGGCGCCAGCGCCAGGGTGATGGGGTCCGTCTCCCGGACCTCGAGCTCCACCCCGCAGTCCGGGCAGGTCACGATCTCGCCCTTCTCCGGCTTCTCCAGCGCGACCTCGGCTTCGCACTCCGGGCACTGGGCCATCAACGCCCCTCCTGACGAAAAGTTCAGTCTATCGTAGTGCCTGGTTCGCAACGCTGTCAATGCGACCTCCGTTTCTCTCGAAGCGGACCAACGTTACCCGAACTGCCAAGTATCGCATTGACAATGCGACGACCCCTACGGTAACATCGCCCGGAGTTTCGCCGGGCTGACCTGAAAAACCCTGTTCATCCGAGGGGTTCCGATGCAGATGGCCCAGGTCTTCGAGCTGGTCAGGGAGGACCTGCAAAAGGTCGACGCAGAGTGCCGGCGCAACATCGCCTCCGAGGGGGGGCTGATCGCCCATGTGGGCGAGTACATCATCCTGAGCGGGGGGAAACGCATCCGGCCCATGCTCCTCCTGCTCTGCGCCCGCCTGTGCGGCTACCAGGGGGAGCGCCAGATCCCCATCGGGACCGTGCTGGAGTTCATCCACACGGCCACCCTCCTGCACGACGACGTCATCGACCAGGCCACCCAGCGCCGGGGGAACCCGTCGGCCCACACCATCTGGGGCTCCACGGCCAGCGTCCTGGTGGGCGACTTCCTGTTCGCGAAGGCCTTCCACCTCATGGTCCAGGACGGCGACCTGCGGATCCTCAACATCCTCTCGGAGATGACCACCCGGATCGCCCGCGGCGAGATCCACGAGTTGGTGAAGAGCTACGACGTCACCCTGGGCGAGGAGGAGTACCTGGAGATCATCCGGGACAAGACCGCCTGCCTGTTCTCGGCCGCCTGCCAGATCGGGGGAGTGCTCGGGGGCATCTCTCCGGCGCAGGTGGACGCCCTGGCCGGGCTGGGGATGCGGCTCGGGATGGCCTTCCAGCTCGTGGACGATACCCTGGACTACACCCCCGCAGGGGAGGGGTTCGGCAAGGACCCGGGCACGGACCTCAGGGAGGGGAAGGTCACCCTGCCCCTGATCTACACGCTGCAGAAGTGCACCGCCGAAGAGC
>JACPFL010000247.1 GCA_016183025.1 Deltaproteobacteria bacterium
CAAGTCGGTGCGCGGCTCCGACCCGGACGCCGCCCTGTACTGGCTGGGGCGGATGCTGGAGGCGGGGGAGGACCCGCTTTACGTCGCCCGGCGCATGGTCCGCTTCGCCTCGGAGGACATCGGCAACGCGGACCCGCAGGCGCTGCAGGTGGCCATCACGGCGATGCAGGCCTTCGACTTCATCGGCCTGCCCGAGGGGAAGCTCGCCCTGGCCCAGGCCGCCATCTACCTGGCCACGGCCCCCAAGAGCAACGCGACGTACCGGGGGTACAGCCGTGCCGTGGAGGACATCGAGCAACGGGGGGCCCTGCCGGTGCCCCTGCACGTCCGCAATGCTCCGACCCGCCTGATGGCCGACCTGGGCTACGGTCGTGGGTATCTGTACGCCCATAATTTCCCGGAGGCCCACGTCGCCCAGGAGTACCTTCCCGAGGAGTTGCGCGGCCACCGCTACTACGAGCCGTCCGGGCGAGGCTACGAAGAGGTCATCCGGGACCGGTTGAAGTCCTGGCGCGCCCGAACGGGCGGCGAGACCCCGTCCGCCGATCCTGCCTCCACGCCCCCGGCTGCGGGCTCAGGCGCCCCCGAGACCGCCCCTCCAGGCCCAGGACCTGCCGAGGGCAGACGGGGCCGCCGCAGACAATAGGTAGGTGGGAGCAAGGTTCCGAATGGAGCGAGATCCGCTGCGGCGTGAAGACCCGCGAGCGGCGGGTCAGGCGGAGAGCTCCTCCGGCAGGTAGACGGTCCCGTCCAGGATCTTCCGGGCGGTCCGGCCTACCACCACTTTGTCCAGCACGAAGGCCCCCTGCTCCTGGTGCCCGGCCGCCGCGACCTTCATCGTGCCCGAGGGGTGACCGATGAAGAACTCCTCGCCCTCGGGTTTCCGGCAGACCTGGTTCACCACGCTCCCGGGGATGACCGCTGCAGCCGCCGAGGGGATGCCCCCGGTGATGGCGTAGGCCTTGTGGAGCTTCTGCATGGACATGATCCGCCCGGTGACGTGGATCTCGTCCTTCCGGACGGGCGTCCCGCTGATGGACGTGTAGTCCTGCGGGGGTGAGACGAAGGCCACCTTCGGGAAGCCCGGGCTCTTCTTCGTCGCCTCGCGCCGGTCCCGGACGATCCCGATCTCCAGGAGCTTCGCGTTCGCGTTGACGGCATCGGGGAGCTCGGTCCCTTTCACCCCCAGCTCCTCTGCCAGCAGGAAGACCACCGGGTTCGCCGCGTCCACGATGCTCGCCGTGAACCGTCGGCCGTCATCCAGGACCAGCGTCTCGCAGGCCTGGCCGGTGGGGAGGAGCCGGCCGGTGAGCGACCCGCCGGGGTCCAGGAACTCGAGCTTGATCTCCGCACCGGTCCCCGGCACCCCGTCGATCCGGTAGCGCCCGGCGTAAGTGACGCGCCCCTCCCTGACCGGCACGTGGGCGACGATCAGCTTCCTGGTGTTCGTCTGGTGGATCCGGATCTGGGTCACGGGCTCCTTCGCCGGCGCCAGCCCCTTGTCGATGGCGTAGGGACCCACCGAGGCGCTGCAGTTGCCGCAGTTGCCCCCGTAATCCACCAGCGGCGTTGCGATGCTCACCTGGCCGAACGTGTAGTCCACGTCGGCGTCCGGACGGGTCGGCTCCCCGATCAGGACCAGCTTGCTCGTCAGGGAGTCAGCCCCGCCG
This sequence comes from Deltaproteobacteria bacterium, assembly GCA_016183025.1. GTDB lineage: Bacteria > Desulfobacterota > JACPFL01 > JACPFL01 > JACPFL01 > JACPFL01. Next base: position 1,671 of record JACPFL010000247.1, read on the forward strand.
AGCCCGTCGATCTGCCGGATGTCGGGGCTGCCGAAGATGGCCAGGATCATCCGGTCCCGCAGCGCCGGGTCCTCCGGCAACTCGCGCTTCCGGATCACGATGCACTTGCTCGTCCCGCCCCGCATGATCGTGCAGGGAATCCCGATCGGTGCGCCCACGTCGATCCTCCCGGCTCGCGCGCCCGGCCTGCCGGGCCGCCTAGAATACGATGCGGACCTTCTTGTACCCGCGGACCTCCTTCGAGTCGAAATCGTCCGTGTTGGTCCCCTCCAGCTCCACGTTCACGAACCGGGTCACGGCCTCCAGCGGGTACGGCCCGCTGTGGAACGTGCCGCGGGCGAGGGTGATCCCCTGGCTCCCCTCTACCAGGAAGGCCCGGATCCGGCTCGGGTCCGGAGACACCGCGGGGTCGTCCGGGTCGTCCGCCGGCGCCACGGCCATGAGGCTCGGCTTCCCCTCCATCGCGATCAGGGTCTGGGTGCAGCGGCAGTGGCGCGCCATCCGCGTGAACTCGAAGGGATGGTAGCGCGTGGTCAGGATCTCCACGTGCGGACGCCCGCGGGCCAGGTCGAGGAGCGCGCCGCCATCCTCCCCCACGACCTCGCCGTAGGGCTTGAACGCCTCCCGGGTGAGCGGCTCCACCTTGATCTCCAGGACCTCCTCGGCCATGCCCTCCCCCGTCCCGCCGGTCTCCCGACCGCGGTCGGCTACGACTTCCGCTTCAGGAGCGCGCAGGCGCCCAGCGCGCCCGTGGGGCTGACGGCGACGCTGTCCACATCGATGTGCTGGATCACGCCCTGCTTGTCGACCACGAAGGTGACGCGCCGGTTCCGGTGGGTCTGCTCGTTGAACACGCCATAGAGGCGCCCGACCACGTGGCTCCCGTCGCTGAGCATCGGGGTCTGGATGCCGACCTTCTCGGCAAACGCCTTCACCGCGAACGGGTTGTCCGGGCTGATCCCGAGGACCACCGCATCGGCCTCACCGAACTTCGCCAGTACGTCCCGGTACTGGGTCATCTCCGCCGTTCAGGTGGGGCTGAACGCGCCGACGTAGAAGGCGAGCACTGCGGCCTTCTTCCCGGCATAGTCGCCGAGCTTGACCGGCTTCCGGTCCTGATCGATCAAGGTGAAGTCCGGGGCCTGGTCCCCGACCTTAAGCTTGAGCGGCGCCGCCTGGGCAGCCTTCCCCGCCGGGGCCTGCGCCCAGGCCGCCGGACCCGTGTGGACCAGCACTGCCAGAAGAACCGCCATCGCAAGTAGCTTCATCACCGTTCCCTCCCTTGATGCATCTCCCGGAGCCACCACGGCCATGTCGCGGCGGCCCACCGTTGCCTGGGCCCCAGATATAGCAGATGTGCCCGAATCCGCCAACGCCGGAGCCCCCGGGCCCCCCCGGGCCGGGCCAGCGCTCCGTCGCGTCCCGCCCGGCCACCCCAGGCCCGCGCGCCGGTTTACCCCCCCACCCCAGGCCCGAGCACTCGTCTCAGCGCGGGCGGCCGGGCTCCAGCCGTGGCCGCAGCTCGGCCAGCAGGTTCACGACGCAGACCCGGATCAGCTCGAAGCAGCGCCGGTACTCCTCCAGCGGGCGGTAGAACGGGTCGCGGATGCTCCGCCCCTGGAGATCCGGCGGGCCGTAGCGGGTCAGGAGCGCGACCTGCCCCGGCCTGGGGCCGCACTCTCGCTCCACGGCCTCCACGTGATGCCGGGCCATCCCGAGGACCAGGTCGGCCTCCCGGACCATGGCTGCAGTCAACGGCCGGGGGCGGTGCCCCGAGATGTCGATCCCCTGCTCCTGGCAGACCAGGATCGCCTCGTCGGTGGGCGCGGGCAACGCCGGGTCGGTCCCGGCCGAGAAGGCCCGGATCTGCCCGTCCAGGCCCGCGGCCCGCGCCAGGTGACGGAGCAGTCCCTCGGCCATCGGGCTCCGGCAGGCGTTGCCGGTGCAGACGAAGAGCACCTGCACCGTCGGACCCCCGCGCCCCTCGCGGTCGCCCATCACAGCACCCCGAGCAGCCGCCAGTAGGGGAGGATCACCAGGTTCATCATCGCCACCGTCACGCCGAGCATGATCAGCCCGAAGCGGAGCACGTCACCGGTCTCGAGCTGCCCCGTGGAGTGCGCCAGGAGCACCGTCGTGGTCTGGGCCGGATAGAGGATGACCGTGTCCACCACGATGGTGACCATCAGCCCCGAGGCCAGGGGAGAAATCCCCACGGCCGCCGCCAGCGGCCCCACGACCGGGATCAGGAGGGCGATGGCGCCTGACAGGTTCGGGACCCCCAGGTGCACGCCCGTAATCAGCAGGACGAGCAACGCGACCCACGCCGCCAGCGGGACCAGCTCCCGGACCCCCGAGGCGAGCAGGCGGTCCGCGGCCCACTGCGGCGCGCCGCTCGCGGTCAGGAACTGCGCCAGGGAGAGGGCGGTCCCCACGGTCACGAGGAGGGTCAGCGGGCCATCCCGGTCCAGGTCCCGCCACGAGAGCACCCCCGTGCCCGGGAGATAGAGCAACGTCCCGGCGAACAGGGCCGGGAGCGCCGGGCTCAGCCCGTGCAGCGCGTCGGTGAGCCAGAGGAGGATCGTCGGGACCAGCGCGCCGAGGACCCGTCGCTCGTCCCGGCTCAGGCGGCCCGGGGGATCCTCCATGCCCCAGCCGGGCGGCTCCTTCCCCGGCCCGCGGCCGTAGAGGACCCAGAGGACGACACCCCCGAGCAGGATCAGGCTGAAGTACGGGACGCTCATGAGCAGGAACCACCGGGTCCAGGTGAACCCGCCGAGCAGGGTCGAGCTGGTGATGGGCACGAGCCCCCCGGTGAGGAAGGCCGAGGAGGCCATGGCGTTGAGGACGCCCAGCGTGAGGAACGTGGCCCGGGCGATGCCGGAACGCGCGAGGAGCCCGGTCCGGTCGAAGAACTGCTGGAAGGCGGGGACCAGGATCGCGTTCCGCGTGATGGCCGAGGGGATGAGGATCGGCTGCAGCGGCAACGAGCAGAGGAGCCGGCGGAACATCGCCCAGGGGCCTCCACGCCCCCGCCCGAGCAGGAGCCCGAGGAGCCGCCAGGCCAGGCCGGTCTTGACCGTCGCGGACCCGATGGCGAGCACGCCGAGCAGGAAGAAGATGACCGGCGAGCTGAACCCCTGGAAGACCTGGGGAAGCGGCATCTCACCCCGCAGCAGCCCGAGCAGGAGCAGGATGAATAGGGAGCCCACCGGCAGCGGAAGGGCTGGCGCCATCCAGAGGATGACCGCCGCGCAGCCG
>JACPFL010000248.1 GCA_016183025.1 Deltaproteobacteria bacterium
CGGGGGGCCCTTCACGGACATCACGGTCCTGCTCCCCTCGGGCGAACTGGTGGTGGACAAGGCCCCGACCGTGGTGGGGGACTTCGCCAGCGGCGTGCTCAACGCCATCGCCGAGGCCGCCCGGGACCTCGGGCAAAGCCCGCAGACCTTCCTCGACCGGGTGACGTTCCTCAAGCACGGCACCACGGTGGGGACCAATGCCCTGATCACCCGGAGCGGCAGCCGCGTGGGGTTCATCACCACGCGCGGATTCGAGGATACGACACTCGTCATGCGCGCCATCGGTCGCGTGGACGGCCTCTCCGAGGACGAGATCAAGCACTTCGCCTACGTGACCAAGCCGGACCCCCTGGTCCCCAGGGAGCTGATCCGGGGGGTGAGCGAGCGGGTGGACTTCCGGGGGAACGTGGTCGCCCCTCTCCGCCTCGATGAGGCCCGGGAGGCCATCCGCAGCCTGGTCGAGGAGGCAGGGGTCGACGCGCTGGCGGTGAGCCTGCTGTTCGGGTGGGTCAATCCGGTCCACGAGCAGATCGTGAAGCGGCTCCTCGGGGAGATGTACCCGGACCGCGACATCTTCTGCACCCTGGCGCACGAGCTGGTCCCGGTCGTACGGGAGTACGCCCGGGCCAACACGGTCATCGTGAACGCGTATCTCGGGCGGACCATGCGGGACTACGTGGGCCAGCTCGACCGGCAGCTCCGGACATCGGGGTTCGGCGGGCAGCTCATGATCATGCAGGCCAACGGCGGGATCGTGAGCGTGGACCAGATGACCCCGATCGGTACGCTCTCCTCCGGACCGGCCGGAGGGATCATCGCCAGCAAGTTCATCGCCGACCTGCTGGGCCATGCCAACGTGATCAGCACCGACATGGGGGGCACGAGCTTCGACGTGGGATTGATCACCGACGGGTTCTGGGAGTACGCGCCCGAGCCCATCGTCTCGCGCTTCCGCCTGTTGCAGCCCATGATCCAGATCGAGTCGATCGGGGCGGGGGGCGGGACCATGGCCCGCGTGGAGGCGAGCACCGGGCGGCTGCTGGTCGGCCCCGAGAGCGCCGGGGCCTCGCCCGGCCCGGCCTGCTACGACACGGGCGGGACGGTCCCGACCGTCACCGACGCGGACCTCATGCTCGGGTACCTGGACCCGGACTACTTCCTGGGAGGGCGCAAGCGCCTGGACCGGGCGCGGGCCGAGGCGGCCATCGCGGAGCAGATCGCCCGGCCCATGGGTGTGGACGTGATCACGGCCGCGGCCGGCATCCACGACGTGATCAACGCGAAGATGTCCGACCTCATCCGGAAGCAGGTCGTGCGCGCCGGCCACCTCCCCGAGGAGTTCGTCCTGTACGCCTTCGGGGGCGCCGGGCCGGTCCACGCGGCCGGGTTCGGAGGAGAGCTGGAGGTCTCGCGGATCTACGTCTTCCCCACCTCTGCGGTCTTCTCCGCCTTCGGGATCGCCGCGGCCGACGTGATCCACACCCGGGTCAGCTCCTCCCGCTACTTCTTCCCGGTGGACCCGGGGGCCCTCAACCGCCGCCTGGAGGAGCTGGAGGGGGAACTGATGGCCCAGATGGGGAAGGAGGGGTTTCGCCCCGAGGCCGTCGCGTTTCGCCGGGTCTTCCACATGCGCTACCGGCGCCAGATGAACGAGCTGGCCGTGGAGGTGCCGGGCGGGCTGTACGACGAGGCCCGGATCGAGCAGATCATGGCGCTCTTCGAGCGCCGCTACGAGGAGACCTTTGGCCGCGGGTCCAGCTACCGCGAGGCGGGGATCGAGCTGATCTCGATCGCCGTGGACGCGATCGCCCGGACCCCGAAGCCGCGGCTCCAGAGTCTCCCCGTTGGCGGGGAGGACCCGGAGCCGGCCCGCCGGGGGATGCGGGAGACCTTCTTCGCCGGGACCGGCCGCTGCGCCTCGCCGGTCTATGACTTCGGGCGCCTCCGCCCCGGCAACCGGCTGCGGGGGCCGGCGATCGTCGACACGCCTATCACCACCGTCGTGCTCCCCCCGCGCTGGCAGGGGACGGTGGACGGCTATGCCAACATCCTCCTGGAAAAGGAGCATGCCCGATGAGCGAGCTCGATCCCTTCCGGTACGAGATCTTCCGGCACCGGCTTTATCAGGTGCTGGAGGAGGGCCGCCTGGCCATCCACCGGGTCTCCGGCTCCCCCGTGGTGGTCGAGGGCGGGGAGTGCATGTGCTCGTTCTACGACGCCGACGGGACGGCCATCCTCACTGCGTGCGGGCTGCTGCTGCACTGCACGGGGTGCAGCACGGCCATCGAGCGAGCCATCGAGTGGTATCAGGAGTCCCCGGGGATCCACGACGGCGACCAGCTCTTCTTCAACGACCCCTACATCGCCGCCACCCATGTCTTCGACATGTTCGTCATCAAGCCGATCTTCCACGAGGGGCGCCGGATCGCCTGGACCGGGGCGATGATGCACACCGCGGACACCGGCGGCATGCTCCGCGGCGGGGCGACGGAGATCTTCCACGAGGGGATCCGGATCCAGGGGCTCAAGGTGATGGAGCGGGGGGAGTTCCGCCCGGACGTGTTCCGGACCCTCTGCCAGCAGTGCCGGGACCCGGACTACATGGGCCTGGACCTCAAGGCCCGCATCGCCGCGAACAACGTCTGCGCCGCGAACTACCTGAAGCTGGTGGACAAGTTCGGGCCGGAGTTCGTGCAGGCCGCGAGCCGGCGGATCATCGAGGACTCGGACCGGATGGCCCGGCAGCAGCTCCTCGAGCTCCCCGACGGGACCTGGCGCTCCCGCGTCTACTACTACGCGGTCCACGACGGCCATCCGAAGCCCGTCAAGGTGCAGTGCACCATGACGAAGGAGGCTGACCGGGTCAGCTTCGACTTCACCGGGACGAGCCCCCAGAACCCCGACACGACCAACTGCACGTACTACTGCAGCTGGAGCGGGCTGTTCGTGGCGCTGGCCGGCCACCTCTTCTGGCAGGTCCCCTGGAACGGCGGCATGGTCGCCCCCGTGGAGATCATCGTCCCCGAGGGGTCGCTCCTGAACTGCCGGTTCCCCGCGGCCAACGGCAGCGGCCCCGGCACCGCCTCCATGCTCGAGGCCGCGGCCCACGACTGCATCGTCCGCATGCTCTACGCCGGCGGCCGCCTCGAGGACGTGAACGCGGTCTGGCGGAGCTTCGGCGAGGGGGAGCGCAACCGCTACGGCGGACACAACCAGCATGGCGGCGTGGTCGCGCAGCAGATCTACGACTTCTTCGCCGGGGGCCTGGGCGGGACGCCGCTCCGCGACGGGGTGCACACCGGGGCCAACATGTTGAATCCCCAGTCCAGCATCTCGGACGTGGAGCTGATCGAGATGAACTACCCGTTCCTCTGCCTGGGGCGGAACCACCTTCGGGACAGCGGGGGGTTCGGGAAGCACCCGGGCGGGATGGGGCTGGAGCGCCTGTTCATGGTCTATGGGTCGGATGACCTCACCGACACCTGCGGGGAGGCGCTGATCCTGCCGGCGGCCAAGGGGCTCTTCGGCGGCTATCCCGCGAGCGTGCAGGACGTTTTCGCCTTCCGCACGGCGGACCTGCCCGCGCGGCTGGCCAACATCCGGTTCACGCGGATCCGCCTGCGCCCGTACGACATCCTCGTGAACCATGGGATCGCGGTCGGCGGTGGGGGGTACGGTGACCCCCTGGACCGCCCCCCTGTCCGGGTGGCCCGGGACGTGCGCGACCAGGCCATCTCGGCCGAGACCGCCCTCAAGGTGTACGGCGTGGTGCTCCGGGGCACGCCCGCGCGCGTGGACGAGCCGGCCACTGCTGCCCGCCGCGAGGCGCTGCGGGCCGAACGGCTGCGCGAGGGCGTGCGGCTGCGCCCACCCCGCCCGCTGACCGCCCCGGCCCCCCCGGTCCGGGAGATGCGCCTCCACGAGTCGCTGGTGGGTCGCGTGGACGAGAGCGGCGACGGGGTGATCGCCTGCCTCCGCTGCGGCCACGTCCTGGGCGGGGTGCGGGAGAACTACCGGTGGGGGACCCTCTACCGCAAGCGGGACCTGGAGGACTGGCCCCTGCGCGCCTCCCTGGTCAGCCGCCGGCGCATGGTCTGGTGCCAGGAGTTCATCTGTCCCGGCTGCGGCACGCTGCTCGAGGTGGACCTCCTCTGCCCTGACCTGGACTCGGAGGAGCCGCTCGGGGATCTGCAGGTGGCGCCCGGGAAACCAAGCGAGGTGCTCCGAACATGAGCCTGAAGGACAGGTACGCCATCGTGGGGGTCGGCCACACGAAGATGGGGAAGCAGCCGGAGCTGAGCAACTACGCCCTGCAGCTCGAGGCGGTCAAGCACGCCCTCGACGACGCGGGCCTCCGGAAAGAGGACGTGGACGGGGTCATCACCCACAGCCACCTCCTCGGCGCGATACGGGTCCACCATCAGCACCTGTCCCAGCGCCTGGGGATCGACACGAGCTTCGGGGTAAGCCTCTCCTCGGGCGGGGCGACCTCGTGCCTGATGGTCCAGATGGCCGCCCTGGCGATCGAGGCGGGGTTCTGCCACACGGTCCTGTGCGTCCACGGGGACAAGAGCGCGACCGGACGCGCCAGCCACCAGCGGTTCGAGGAGTTCGGCCCGGAGTTCGGCAACTTCGGCGCCGCGGCGGAGCACGCCTTCGGGGCGCGGCGGCACATGCACGAGTACGGGACGACCCACGACCAGCTCGGCGCCATCGCCGTGGCCTTCCGGAAGCATGCGGTCCTCACCCCGCACGCGCAGATGCGCGAGCCGATCACGCTGGAGGACTACCACCGCTCCCGCTGGATCGTGGAGCCGTTCCACCTCCTGGACTGCTGCCTGACCACGGACGGGGCCGCGGCCGTGGTCGTCACCTCGGCAGAGCGGGCCCGATCGCTCCGGAAGCCCCTTGTCTACATCATGGGGATGGGGCAGGCCAACAACTCCCGCGGCTTCCACTACGGCGACCACATGACCGAGCTGGCGGCCAAGGAGTCCGGGGCCAAGGCGTTCCGGATGGCGGGGATCACGCCCGCCGACATCGATACGGCCCAGCTCTAC
>JACPFL010000252.1 GCA_016183025.1 Deltaproteobacteria bacterium
CCCGCCTGGCGATGGTCTCCAGCCCCTCGTAGAGGAGCCCATCGTCCACCGAGAGCGTGTTCGGGTAGAGCTCCGCGCCCCGGGCCGCCATGTAGAACTTGAAGGAGATGACGCCGAGCTTGACGTAGGCGGCGAGCTCCTGCACGTGCTGCCTGGTCATGACGATGGCGTGCAGCCCCATGTCGATCACCGAGTGCTGCTCGATGAACTTCCGGGCCTGCTCGACCCGTGGGATGTACGAGCCGTCCTTGGCCTGGAGGAAGTCGAGGTAGCTCGTCACCCCGCCCGCGGCCATCCGCCGGGTCTCGATGAGGCAGGACTCCTCGAAGGTGCGCCGGGAGGCGAAGTGCCCATGCGGGTCGATCACGCCGGGCAGGACATATTTCCCCTCGGCGTCGATCACCCGGTGGGCCTCATGCTCCTCCAGGGTGATGGCCGCGATGCGCCCATCCTGGACGGCGACGTGCGCCCGGGTCCGGCCCTGGGGCGAGACGACCGTCCCGCCCCGGATGAAGAGGTCGAAGGCCATGGCACCTCCTAGCGGGCCCCACCCTGGGGCAGGTACTCGTTGGTGTAGAACGTGGTGACCGGGACCTTCCGCTCCAGGCCGGCGTACTGGTGCAGGAGGTCCTGGGTCGCCTCCCAGTCCTCACGGGCCATCCACCCCCACGGCCGTCCCTCGGTCCGCCTCGTCTGGAGCAGCTCGAGCGAGAGGACGAGCTGTTTGCGGATGATCTCGTTCGGCACCTGGGACTGGGGGAACCGCTTCTTCAGCGCGGCCACCGCCTCGTCCGGGTTGGCCCTCGCGGCGGCGTAGCCCCGGGCCGTCGCCGCCAGGAACTTCCGGACCATGTCGGGCTGCTCCTGCAGCACCTTCTGGCTGACGATGATCCCGTGGGCGAGCACGTTCACCCCGTGGTCCCCGTAGCTCAGGGCCGCGATCCGCGCCCCCTTGCTCTCCATGATGGTCTTGTCGTTGATGGTGAACCCGATGGTGCCGTGCACCTTCTTCTGGAGCACGTAGATCGGCTTGGCCCCGGGCTCCACCGTCACCATCCGCACGGCATCGGGCGCCAGGCCGTTCGCCTTGAGGAACGCCGGGAGGAGCAACTCGCCTGAGCCCCCGGCCGTCCCCGCGATCAGCTTCCCCTCCAGGTCCTTCGGCGTCCGGATCCCGGTCTCCTCCAGCGACAGGATGGCCAGCGGGCTCTTCTGCAGGACCCCGGCGACCACCTTCACCGGCACGTCCTGGACGATCCCCTTGGCCGCGACCCCCGAGTCCGCGAAGCCGAAGGTATTGCTCACGTTGGCCACGAGCTTCAGCGTCGTGGCTGACCCCCGGCCCTCCTGGATGCTCACCACCAGGCCGTTCTCCGCGTAGTACCCCTTCTCCGCGGTCAGGGCGAAGGGCGTGTGATGGCCGTAGGCCACCCAGTCCAGGCGCAGGGAGACCTCGGGCCGACCCTGCGCGAGGCCCGGGCCGGCCGAGCCCAGGACCAGGAACGCGGCGGCCGCGAGGAGCCGTGCGCGGCAGATAGGTGTGCTCATCGTCTCATCCTCCTGTTGAGGCGGCCGGCCGCCGTGACGGTTCGGCCTTCCCCCTTCGTCGCTCAGCGGGCACGGTCCGCCCCCGCCCGCTCGCCTGCGTGGTCCATGGGGCCGGCCCGGAGCAGAACAGCCAGCCCGGCAAGATCACGGACCTCCTCCAGATGTTCCACCTGCTCCCGGATGGCCTCCGCCTGCGGCCCGGGCACCGCCAGCGTAGCATTGGCCCGGAACTTCGCGCGGATCTCTTCGGGGGCGAGCGGCGACGCCTCACCGCCGCGGGTGCCGATCTGCTCCTCCCGGAACACGTGGCCGCTGGTTGTCTGGATCTCCACATGCCCGACAAAGCTCCGCGCCCGGTCCAGCTCGGGGTCGTGCACGTAGGTGATCCGATCCGCCAGCGCCAGCACCCGACCATCCCCCAGCCGCTCGGCCGAGAACTCCCGCAGCCCCGCGCGCCCCTCCGCCAGGACGACCGCCAGGCTGTACGGCAGGCTGAAGCTCGCCCCGTAGCCGCTCCTCGGGCGCCGCTTCTCGGCCAGCGGCTCCCAGAGTAGTGGGATCCCGGCCTTCGCCACCCGACAGCGGACCTCGACGATCTGCTCCGGCTGCAGCGCGTGGGCCTGCCGGAGACGCAGGGCGCAGTCCAGGTAGGGATGCGCGAGATGGGCACACGGGTAGGGCTTCAGGGCCACGCGCGCCACTTCCCAGTGCTCGCCCAGGCCGTCGGTCAGGCGCCGGGTGTCGTACCGCCCCTCCCCGGCGAAGGCCCGGTAGAAGCCGAACCTGCCCTCGAACACCGTGGCGGGGCCGCGGAACCCCTCACGGGCCAGGAGGGCCGCCATGATCCCGCTGTGCGCCGCCCACCCCGCATGGAGCCGCTTGCTCCAGCTCTCGTCGGCCAGGAACTCCAGGAGGCCCCCCGCCTGGCTCCCCACACACCCCCAGGCCTGCACCAGGGCTGCGGGGCCCAGGCTGAGCAGCCGGGCTGCGGCTGCCGCGGCCCCAAACCCCCCGCAGAGCCCGGTGGGATGGAAGCCGTGCTCGTGGAGCGCCGGGACCGCCGCGACGCCCACCCTGCAGATGACCTCCGCCGCGGCGACCATCGCCTCGAGCACCGCGCGGCCGTCGGCTCCGGCCGCCTCCCCGGCTGCCAGGGCGACGGTCACGGCGCAGCAGCCGGTGTGCACGATGGCCTCCTCGTGCGTGTCGTCGAAGTCGAGCCCGTGGGCGAGCATGCCGTTCACGAGCGCCGCGCTCGCCATGGGGACCCGGTCACCCGCCCCGATGACCGTGCTCTCCGCCGCCCCGCCCTGCCCCTGCACCACCCGCGTGGCCATCTGCCCGAACTCGAGCGTCGAGGCGGCCAGGCAGAGCCCCAGGGTGTCCAGCACCAGCCACTTCGCCTGGGCCACGCGGGCAGGGGGGATGCGCTCCCAGCGGAGCCCCATCACGAAGCGGGCCAGGGCCTGCGCGCAGGACTCTCGATCCGCGTCAGCCATCACGCCCTTGCCGGCGCGCCATCATGACGGGTCCGCCACCCGGCCTCTGGGATCCCCGCGCGCTTGTAACACAGCCCCTCCCTTTTCGCAAGGCTCAGGCCAGTGCGCGTTCGATGAAGGCCCCCGCCTGCTCCAGCAGGGCCACGGTGGTCAGTCGGGTCAGGTCCGTCCGCAGCACCCGGCACGCCGGCGTCAGCGGGCTCCATCGCTCGAGCTCCGCCTCGGCCTTGAAGAGGGCCACCAGCGGGGTGCCGACCGCCGCGCACAGGTGCATCGGCCCGCCGTCCACGGCCACGACCAGCCGGCATCGCTGGTACAGCGCCGCGAGTGCGAGAAGCCCTGTCGCCCCGCTGAGGTTGACCCCGGGCCGCTGCATCGCCTTCCGGATCCTCTCGATCAGCTCATGGTCCTCCGCCGCGCCGGTGAACACGACCTGCACGCCGTAGCGGGCCACCAGCTCGTCCGCGAGGCTGGCGAACCCCACCACCGACCACGCCTTCGAGGCGTCGCTGGCCCCGGGGTGGAGCGCGACCACGCGAGCGCCACCGAGCTGATGCCGCTGGAGCAGCGCCCCAGCCGCGGCCCGGTCGGCCCGGTCCAGGGCAAGGGTCGGCGGGCCCGGGACCACAGCGGCCTCTGGGGCGGCGGCCTGGACCTTCCGAACGAGGAGGTCGGCCACATGCACCTGCCGGGAGAAGGGCACCACCCGCGTGAGGAGCCCGCCGCAGCCCAGGGCATCGTCCCCGACCCGCTCCGGCGCCCCGCTCAGGTACGTCAGGATCAGCGTCTCCCACTTCGTGTCGCTGCTCAGGTCAATGGCCACGTCGAACCCGGCCCCTCGCAGGCGGCTGCCCAGCCGCAGGAGCTGCAATCCCGTGAAGCGCTGCCCGAAGCCTCGACGGGCCCGGGGGAGCAGGAAGCGCAGGTCGTAGACGAGGGCGCCATCCACGTCGGGGTTCCGCCGGGCCAGCTCCCCGCACGCCGAGCCCACCAGCAGGGTCAGGCACGCGCGGGGCGCGGCGCGGCGGAGGGCGCGGATCGCGGGGAATGCCAGGAGCGTATCCCCGATGTGGTCCAGCTTGATCAGGAGGATGCGGCGACCGCCCTGTGCGAGGTCGGCCGGGGCGCGGGGGCCGGACGCGCCGTTCTTCCCGGCGGCCAGGATCCGGAGGAGCTTGTCCGCGGCCAGTATGGCCGAGATGCGCCGTCCCACGCTGCCACGGGCAAATCCATATCCCCGGAGATCGGGCAAAGTCGCCATCGGAGGCGCCATTATACCAAGACCAGTCGTCCGCGCGGCATGGGGCAGAGCGTGCCACCCTCGCCTGCCTGCCTCGCGCCCTGTGACGGCCGCGCGCGGCGCCCGAAAGACCTTGACAGTGAAAAGAGGGGTATGTTACGTGCCAAGCGTGCCGCGCCACCTTGAGCTGCATCCCCCGCTCGTGAACGGCAGCGGGCTGCTCTGTTTCCTCGAAGTCTTCCAGCACCTCGATCGCCAGCGGGCCGCCCTGGGCGGCTACGTGACCAAGTCCATCGGACCGGAAGGGCGCCCCGGCAATGTCGCCCCCGTCGTGTACGACACCGGGCACGTCATGCTCAATTCCCTGGCCCTCCCCACCCAGCCCATCGAGTCCTGGATCGAGGACTTCCGGTCCCTGCCTGTCCAGAAGCCCGTCATCGGCTCCGTCTACGGCAACCGGGTGGAGGAGTGGCCGGAGGTGATCAGCCGGGTGGAGGCCTACGTGGCCGGGATCGAGCTGAACCTCGGCTGTCCGAACTACGTCCCCGGGGAGACCTCGCTCATGACCGTGGTCGGCGACTCCCCGGCCATGATGCGGGAGGTCGTGGGCCTGGCGCGGGCGGCCACTGCCAAGCCGCTCATCGCCAAGCTCTCGCCCAATACCGACTACCTGGCCGCGGCCCGGATCGCCCTGGACGCCGGGGCGGACTACCTCGGATGCGGCAACACGGCAGGGCCGGGGCTGGCCATCGACATCGAGGCCGCGCGCCCGGTCCTGAGCGGGATCTCCGGCGGCCTCTCCGGCGACGCGATGCGGCCGGTGAACGTGAAGATGGTCTACGATATCTACCGGGAGTTCCGGGCGCCGATCCTCGCCTACGGGGGGGTCTCCACCTGGCGAGACGCCGTGGAGTACCTGATGGCCGGGGCCTGCATCGTCGGCCTCGGCACCTGCTTCGCCTACCGCTCCACGCGGCAGATGGCCCGGCTGACCCGCCAGATCTGGGAGGGGATGCAGCGCTTCGCCGGCAGCCGCGATGTCACCCACCTGGTCGGGGCCGCCCATGTATGAGGTCTGCACCATCGTCGAGAACCGACTCGAGAACCCCCGCACCAACACCCTGTTCTTCGACCGGACGTTCTCGGCGCGCCCCGGTCAGTTCTTCATGGTGTGGCTGCCGGGGGCGGGTGAGCGCCCGTTCTCCCTGGCCTACCCCAACGGGCTGACCTCGAAGGTGGCGGGGGAGTTCACCGCGGCGCTCATGGAGCTGAAGCCCGGGGAGAAGCTCTGGCTGCGGGGGCCTTACGGCCGCGGCTTCCCGCTGAAAGACGGCTTCCTGTTCATCGGCGGCGGGGTGGGGATCGCCGGGCTGCGCCTCCTGGCGGACCGGGTCGGACGGCCCCGCTTCCTGCTCGGGGGGAAGGACGCCGGCGAGATCCTCTACCACGAGGAGCTGGCCCGGCTCGGCGAGGTGCGCGTGGCCACGGAGGATGGCTCCCTGGGGATGCGCGGCCTCGTGACCGACCTGCTCCCCGCCGGGGGCGAGCACGTCGCCATCTGCGGGCCGGAGCGCATGATGGCCGCCTGTCTGTCACGCCTGACCCAGCGCCCCTCGAAGATCTACCTCTCCATCGAGCGCTACATGAAGTGCGGGATCGGCCTCTGCGGGAACTGCAGCTGCTCCGGCCGCCTGGTCTGCACCGACGGGCCGGTCTTCACGGCGAGCGAGCTCAGGCGGATGCCTGACTTCGGCCGGCGGCGCCGGGGGAAGACCGGGGCCTGGACGGACATCTGAACGAAGGCCCCGCCGGTGGAGCCCATCCTCACGATCCGCGAGGTCACCAAGGAGTTCTTCTCCCGGGGCATGCGCATCCACGCCCTGGACCGCATCAGCACGGACGTGGCCGAGGGGGAGTTCCTGACCATCGTGGGCCCCAGCGGGTGCGGCAAGTCCACGCTGCTGAACCTGATCGTCGGGCTCCTGCAGCCCTCCTCCGGGCAGGTCCAGTTCAAGGGGAAGCGGGTCAACGGGATCAACACCGAGATCGGGTACGTGACCCAGAAGGACAACCTCCTGCCCTGGCGCACGCTCCTGGGCAACGTGGAGCTGGCCATGGAGGTGCGGGGGTTCGATCGGGCCTTCCGCCGCAAGCGGGCCGAGGAGCTGATCGCCCGGGTCGGTCTGGCCGGGTTCGCGTCGCACTACCCCCATGAGCTGTCCG
>JACPFL010000253.1 GCA_016183025.1 Deltaproteobacteria bacterium
CACCTTTATATGAAGGACGAGGCGTTCAACCCCACCGGGACCTTCAAGGCCCGGGGCCTGGCCGCCGCGGTCTCCGTGGCCAGGGAGCTCGGGGTCAAAGCGGTCGCGCTTCCCTCCGCCGGGAACGCCGGGGGCGCGGCCGCGGCCTACTGCGCCCGTGCCGGGATCGTGTGCCACCTCTTCATGCCGAAGGACACGCCTCGCGCCAACATCGCCGAGGCCGTGATCTACGGGGCCCGCGTGGCCCTGGTGGACGGCCTCATCCATGACTGCGGCCGCCTGGTCAAGGCGGGGCAGGAAGAGCACGGCTGGTTCGACCTCTCCACGCTGAAAGAGCCCTACCGCCTGGAGGGGAAGAAGACCATGGGGTACGAGCTGGCCCTGGACTTCGGCCTGGAGCTGCCGGACGTCATCCTCTACCCCACCGGCGGGGGCACGGGCCTGATCGGGATGTGGAAGGCGTTCGAGGAGATGGAGCGCTTGGCGTGGATCGGGCCGCGCCGGCCGAAGATGGTCGTGGTCCAGAGCTCTGGCTGCGCCCCCATCGTGAAGGCCTGGCGCGAGGGCCGCCGGGAGGCGCCGCTCTGGGAGCACGCGGAGACGATCGCCTCCGGGCTGCGCGTCCCCGCGGCCATCGGCGACTTCCTCATGCTGGACATCGTGCGGCAGAGCAACGGATGGGGCGTGGACGTGAGCGACGAGGCGATCCTGCACGCCCAGGGCGAGCTGGCCCGGGAGCAGGGGCTCTACATCTGCCCGGAGGGCGCCGCCTGCTGGGCCGCGCTGAAGCAGCTCGTGGCCGGAGGGAAGCTCGGCGGCGAGGAGCGGATCCTCCTCTTCAACACCGGCGTGGGCCTGAAGTATACGGATCTGGTCCCCCTCGACCTCCCAGTGCTCCAGCCGCCCCCCCGCTGAGCCCCGCCGGTCCGGCTGCCCGCCTCACTCAGGCTGGCCCGGAGCCCGCACCGGGTGGCGCAGGGGCCGGCCGCTGAGGAGTCGGGCCACCTCCTGCGCGGCCTTCACCCGAAGCTCCCGCTCGGCGCGCTCCGAGTACCACGCCGCGTGCGGGGTCAGGAGCACGTTCGGCAGGCCGAACAGGGGGTGGTCAGGGGGCGGCGGCTCCGCCTCCAGCACGTCCAGCCCGGCCCCGGCGATCCACCCCTCGCTCAGGGCCTGGACGAGCGCGGCCTCGTCCACCACGCCGCCCCGCGAGGTGTTCACCAGCAGGGCCGTGGGCTTCATCGCGCGTAGCCGACGCTCGTCGAGCACGGGGCGGGTCTCGGGCGTCAACGGGAGGTGCAGGGAGAGCACGTCGGCCTCTCGGACGAGCGGGTCCATCTCCTGGCGGGCCACCCCCGCCCGCGCGAACACCGCGTCCTCCACATAGGGATCGTAGGCCTGCACGTGGAACCCCAGGGGCCGGGCCTTGCGCGCGACCGCGCGCGCCATCCGCCCGAACCCCACCAGCCCCAGCGTCATCTCCTGTGGCGCGAAGATCGGGTGGAGCGGGGCCAGCTCCCAACGGCCGGCCCGGACGAGGCGATCAGAGGTCGGGAGCTTCCGCACCAGGGCCAGGATGAGCGCGACCGTGTGGGTGGAGAGCTCCGGCACGCAGTAGTCCGGGACGTTGGCCACCGGGATCCCCCGGGCTGCCGCGGCCTGGAGGTCCACGTTGTCCAGCCCGATCCCCGCCCGGACGATCCCCCGGCACTCCCGCAGCCCCGCGACCACCTCCGCGGTGATCTTCGGCATGGAGCCCACGATCAGCGCGCTCGCGTCAGCCGCCGCCGCGAGGATCTCCTCCGGGCTCAGGCCCGGCACCCCCTGGATCTCCGGGCGGAAGCGGGCCAGGACCTCGTGCTCCAGCGCGTATGGGGCGAAGCGCAGCCCGAGGACGAGGACCTTGCCGCGCTTATGGACGGTCATCGGCAGGCTGGGAGTTCGACGGGTGCACCGGTCCTCCGGTGCTAGCGGGAATCGCGGTACTTCTGGAGATCCCGATAGAAGTTCTCGTGAACTCCGACGTCGAGCAGCGTGATCTGGTTGAGCTTTGGTGAGAACTCGTAGGCCAGGAGATATTGGTGAGGTCCGAGCTTAAACTTGATGACCGAGACGCCCCTGAGGGCTCCGGTCTTCGGCTCGCCCAGCAGTGGGTCTTCCAGGACCTTCCGGACCTGATCATCGACCATCTCTTGGATGGAAGCCGGCAGCCGACGCTTGGACCTGAGGAAACGCGGAACGGCCAGAACTTCGCGTGCTCGCTTCCGTTCGGCCATCGCCTACCGGAGCACTCCCCAAGGATAGGGCACAGCCAGGCCGCCGCGCGCCTCCTCAAGCCCTTCGAGCACGCCTTCGATAAAGCTCATCGGGAGATCGGGGTTATCCTTGGCCACCATGCCCAGATGGGCATAGTACTTGATCTGCTCCGAAAGCGATCGCTTCTCGGCACGCGCCCGGGCCTTCAGAGCCCGGGCGAGCTCCACGTCCTCCCTGCCGAACCGCACCGATACGGGGTTAGGAATGACAGCCGGCATCGCCTTGGTCCTCCATTGACTGACTACATTGTAGTCTTCCTGGCGACCATGTCAAGGCATCCGTGGGGACTGCCAGACCACCATCGCCAGGGTGGTCCGCGGTCCGAGGCTGACGTCAGTCGGTGATGAACAGGTCCTGCGCCTCGATCCCGAGCTGGCCGGAGATCAGCCCGGCCAGGCGCCGCTCGTAGTCGAAGAACTCCGCGGAGAGCATGTTGCGGGGCCGGGGCAGCTCGATCGGGACGACGTCCAGCACGCGCCCCGGGCGGGCCGTGAGGACACAGACCTTGTCCGAGAGGAAGACCGCCTCGCGGATGCTGTGGGTGACGAACAGGACCGTCTTGCGCGTCTTCTCCCAGATCCCGACCAGCATCCGCTGCAGAGAGGCCCGGGTCTGGGCGTCGAGGGCCCCGAAGGGCTCGTCCAGGAGGAGCAGCTCAGGGTCGTAGGCCAGGGCCCGGGCGATCCCCACCCGCTGCTTCATCCCGCCCGAGAGGCGGTGCGGGTAGATGTCCTCGAACCCCTCCAGCCCCACCAGCTCCACGAAGCCCCTGATGATCCGGTCGTGCTCTTCCCGCGGGACCCCCTTCATCTGCAGGCCGAAGCGGATGTTGTTCTTCACGCTCAGCCACGGGAAGAGGGCGAACTCCTGGAAGACCACCCCGCGGTCGAGCCCGGGCCGGTCGATGGGGCAACCGTCGAGCAGCACCTCGCCCGCGGTCTTGGGGTAGAGCCCCGCGACGATCATCAGGAGGGTGGACTTCCCGCAGCCGCTCGGGCCCAGGAGGGTCATGAACTCCCCCTCCTGGACGCGGAGGCTCACGTCCTGCAGGGCCACGACCGACGAGGTACGCCCGAACCCCTCGTTGATGGTGTAGGCCTTGTGCAGCCCCCGGATGACCAGCTTCTCCCGCATGGCTCCGCTCAGCCCCGGTATCGCTCAGAGCTCCCGCACCATCCCCCAGCGCTGGACCGTGGCGATCTCCAGGGAGCGCAGCACGACCCGCTCGAGCAGGAAGCCGAGGACCCCGATGATGATCACCCCCGAGTACATCACGTCGGAGGCGAGGAAGGAGCGCGCCTCGAAGATCCGAAACCCGATCCCGCTGCCGATGGAGGCCAGCATCTCGCCGGCCACCAGGATCCGCCAGGCCCGCGAGAAGCCCAGGCGGTACCCGGTGATGATCGCCGGCAGGGAGGCCGGCACGAGCACCCGGTAGAAGAGCCTGGGGCCGGTGGCGCCGAGGGCCCGCCCGGCGTTGATGAGGGCGCTGTCCACCCCCTTCACCCCGCTCCACGTGTTCAGGCAGATCGTGAGGCTGGCCTCGAAGGCCAGGGTGACGATGATGGTCTTCTCCGTGAGCCCGAACCACAGGATCACGATGGGGAAGACGGCGATCCCGGGGATGGAGAGGAAGAAGTTCAGCGGCGGGATGGTCATGGCCTCGACGAAGCGGTTGGTGCCCATGAACAGCCCCACGACCGTGCCGAGGATCATGGCCAGGAGGACGCTGAAGAGCAGCCGCCAGAGGGAGTGCAGGACGTCGCGCACGAAGATCCCCTCCACCGTGAGCTCCCACATCTTGGCGAAGATCTCGGTGACCGGGGGGAACAGGGCCACGTGGATGACCTCCAGGCGGCCGACGATCTCCCAGAGCAGCAGGACCAGGAACAGGGGGAAGACGTTGTTGAAGAGCGCGGTGGCGTAGGCCCGGCCACGGGCCCGCACGGTGATGGGCCCGACCCCCCTGGCCAGGTCAGCGGGCTTCTCTATCGCCATGGCACTGCCGAGACCTCATCCCCTGGCCCGACCCGGTCTCCGGCCCTGGTCCGCGCGGCCTGCTGCCGCAGCGCCCGGTCCACGAACGCTGTCCGTCACATTCTCCCCTGTGAGGCGGGCCCCCGCCTCCTCGCGCATCGCCCGCGGCCGGGCCCGCGCCGCGGCGCCCTACCGGCCCCTCTGCGCCCGCTCCACGAAGCTGTTGTCCACCGCCTTCCGGAGGTCCGGGAGCTTGCGCAGCCGCTTCTGCTCGTACTGGATGCGGGCGCTGGCCATCGTATCCTCGATGTCCGCGTCGGAGACGGCCGCGCGGTCGAAGTGCGACCGGCCCAGCATGTCGCGGATCAGCTTGGGCTGGAGCTTCAGGCCCTCGCGGGCGAAGAAGGCGGTCATGATCTCGGCGACCTCGTCCTTGTTCTCGTGGATGTACTTCAGCGTCTTCACCCAGGCGTTGGCGAATCGCTGGACCGTCTCCGTCTTGCCCCTGATCACGTTGTCGGTCGTCATCACGAAGAACGGGTAGGTCACCTTCAACGGCTCGGCGATCTCCTTCGGGCCCAGGATGGCGCGCCCCAGCTTCTTATCCAGGATCACGCTCGCAAACGGGTCCCACGCGATCCCCCCCTCGACCGACTTCGACTCGAAGGCGGCCGGGATCTGCTCGGTGTCCATGTTCCTGATCTTGAAGGACGCCTTCTCGTCGATCCCCTTCAGGGCGAGGTAGCGGAGCCAGACCGTGTGGGTCCCGGAGCCCACCTGCACGGCCAGGCTCTTGCCCTTGAGCTCCTCCAGGGACTTCGTGGTGGTGTCGTGGGCCGGGACGATGACGTAGCCCGCGAACCCGTAGGTGCTCAGGGCGATGACCTTGATCGGGAGGTCGCGGGCCAGTGCCTGGATCGGCCGCACGTTGGCCCCCACGGCGAAGTCCGTGGAGCCGCCGATCAGGGCGGAGAGCGCCACCTGTCCGGACGACTCGGGCGAGGCGTTGACGATGAGCCCCTCCTCGTCGAAGTACCCCCGCTCAACCGCCACCACGGAGGTGGTCGCGTAGATGCTCCCGGAGTAGTTCAGCCGGGCCACCGGCTTGCGTGCCCGCTGCTGCGCCCACGCGGCCCCGGCCACCCCGGCCACCAGCGCGATGGCCACCCCCGCTGCGATCAGATGCCCTCTCCTCATCGTTCGTCCCCCCCCGGGCCGCCGCCCGGCTGACCCGGCGGCTGCCGCGCCGCCTGGCCCAGATCTGGATGATCTCCCGCACCGCCCCGCTCTTCCGGTCGCGAAAATCCTCCAGGGCCAGGACCACCTCATCCAGCGGGAAGACGTGGTCCACCAGGGGGCGGGCGTTGAGCCGCCCGCTGGCGACCATGTCGATCACCGGCTGGAAGCAGTTGGGCCCCGACCGGACCCCCACCACGTCGATCTCGTCGAGGACCATGCGGTCGGTCCCGATGGAGACCTCCTGCTTGCCCATGAGCCCCGTCAGGGCGATGGTGCCGCCCCGGCGCACGACCTCCAGCCCGGTCCGCAGGGCCTCCGGGGTCCCGGCGCACTCCAGCACCGCGTCCACGCCGCGGCCCCCAGTCAGCTCCCGGATGCGGGCGATCGGGTCCTCCTTCAGCACGTCGATGGTCTCCGAGGCCCCGAGCTCCTTGGCAAGCTGCAGGCGCTTCGTGCGGCTCGTCCCGGTCACGATGACCCGGGAGGCCCCCATCACGAAGGCCATCTGCATGCTGAGCAGCCCCATCAGCCCGGGGCCCAGCACCGCCACCGCGTCCCCCGGCTGAATGCGGGCGCGACGGCAGCCATGCAGGGCGATGGCCGCCTGGTTGATGATCGAGGCCTCCTCGAAGGAGACGTGCTCGGGGATCGCGTAGAGGAGCGAGGCGGGGCGCGCCGCGTACTCGGCCAGGGCCCCCTGGTCCACGTGGCCGAAATGCCGGTGCCCGCTCCCGGGCTTCCCGGCCGCCTCGCAGAGGTTGTACCGCCCCTCCTTGCACATCCGGCAGGTCCGGCAGGGGAGGTGGTTCTCCCCCACCACCCGGTCCCCGACCTTGAACCCCTTGACCTGGCTCCCGACCGCGACGATCTCGCCGGCCCACTCGTGGCCGATGATGAAGGGGAAGGCCCGGGGCCAGCGCCCCGCGAAGGCCCCGTCCACGATGTGCAGGTCCGTGCCGCACAGCCCGCAGGCCCGGACCCGGATCAGGACCTCGTCCTCCGCGTAGGCCGGCGCCTCGACCTGCTCCACCCGCATGTCGTGATACGCGTGGAGCACCGCAGCGTTCATCTTCATGACGTGGGTCCCTCAACCGCGGCCAGGGTCTCCCGGATCAGCTCCGCCACGCGCTCGGAGACGCGGTCCAGGAACTCCTTGGCCTTCTCCGGCGTGGCCCTCTGGGGCTCGCCGTACCAGCCGGTGGGGTAGAGCTCCCGCACGTCCGCGATGATCGGATACGCCGTGCGCCGCCGCCGGAGGGCGTCCATCCGACGGGCGGGCTCCATGGGGGAAGGGTTCGTGGCCCGCTCCAGGGCAACCAGCGAGGGATCGTAGGCCAGGATCGGAAGGACCTCCAGCTCCCCGCCGTGCGTGAGCCCGCACTCCTGGCCGTAGAGCTCGTAGGCGACCCAGCACGCCTGCACGACCGCCATCTGGACCGGGTGTCGCCGCCGGACCGCGGCCGCTGCCAGGTTGATGGAGGCCGTGTTCCCCTCATGCCAGTTGATCACCGCGAGGCGCCGGGCCCCGTGCTGGATGGCGCTCTCGCAGACATCCTCGAACAGGGCCATGTAGGTCTCGGGCCGCAGCGTGATGGTCCCGGCGAAGGACATGTGGAACGGCGTCACCCCCATGGGCGCGAACGGGAGCAGCAGCGCGTCCAGGCGCTCGGCCACCTGCCGGCCGATGACCAGGGAGGCGAGGTAGTCCGTCCCGCAGGGCAGGTGGGGCCCGTGCTGCTCCACGCTCCCCGTGGGGAGCAGGGCCAGCCCGCTCCGCCGGAGGATGGCCTCGACCTCGGGCTGGGTCAGCTCCAGCAGCTCATGGCGTCCTTTCATCAGCCCCCCTCTCCTGTGACAGGCGCGGGCTCCTCGGGGAAATCGATCTCCTCGTGCTCGATCCGCTGGCCATCCGGGTCCGCCGTCGAGAAGGCGCAGATCAAGCGCATGGGCCCGGGGCCTGTGTTCTTGATCATGTGCTTCGTGCCCGGGGGGATCAGGATCGCGTCCCCGGGCCGGATGTCCGTGACCGCGTGGTCCACCCAGATCTTCCCCCGGCCGTGCTCCACGTAGATGGCCTCCTCGTACGTGAGGTGCGTGTGGGGGTGGCGGGGGCGGCCGGGCACGGCCGGCAGGATCTCCACCACGCGCAGGGCGCTCCCCCGCGCCCCGAGCCGCTTGCCTGAGATTAGCTCGGCGATGACCCGGCTCGGCGCCGGCATCGTCGAGACCTCCCTGATATTGATCTTCCTCACCGACACCGAGCACCTCCCGGCCAGTTCAGGCGGGGGCTCCGCTTGATCCTCCCCTGCAGGGCCGACGCCCCCTCGTGGAGGGGCTCCTCCCTTGACTATCACGCGGGCTGTCGGGCGGGCAACGCCTTACTGCGGGCGGATCTCGTCCGGGGTCCTGGAGCAGATCTCCAGCGCGGCGAGCGTGTAGACCCTCGTGCAGGTCAGCAGGTCCTCGATGTAGAGCTACTCCCCCACGTCGCGCGACCAGCCGAGCACGCCCTCCTCCCGCACCCGGCCCCCGGCGCCGTAGATCACCGTCGGGATCCCGGCGTGTTGCAGGTGCGTGGCGTCCGTGCACGGGCCCCGGTAGAAGACCTCTGGCGGCTCCCCCACCACCTGCTGGTGGGCCCGGGCCACCACCCGGGACACGTAGGCGTCAGGTGGCAGGAACATCCCGGGGTTCGTGACGTAGAACTCCAGGTCCGCCTCCAGCTCCGGGTCCTGCCTGTGCAGCTCGTTCAGGATCCGCTGCAGCTCCCGCTTCACGTCCATCGGGTTCTGCTCGTGGGTGGTCCGGATGTCCAGGTAGAGGCTGCACGAAGCCGGGGTGCGGGCGGCCCGCCACGGCCATCCTCCCTGGATGGCCGCGAGGTTCACCGTGGGGCGCTCGCCCATGAACTCGTGGGCCGCCCGGTATCGGGGGATCCACTCCTGGATAGCGCTGGCCACCTTCATGGCCTTCTCGATCGCGTGGACGATCCGGGCCTTGTCGAGGAACGCGGTGTGGGCCACGGTCCCCCGGGTCGTGATCTTCGTCCAGAGGCTCCCCATGTGCCCGGCGGCGATCTTCAGGCCGCTGGGCTCCCCCATGATGCACAGGTCGGCCGTGACGCCGTGGCCGACCAGGTACTTCGTCCCGGCCCCGTACCCCGCGTACTCGATCCCCTGGTAGCCATCCACCGGCGCCTTCTCGATCTCACCGGCCACGCCGGCGATGGTGATGTCCCCGCGCAGCTCCACGCCCGCGCGCCGGAGCGCGGCCACGGCCCCGTAGAAGGCCGCCAGGCCGCTCTTCATGTTGTTCACGCCGAGCCCGTAGAGCCACTCCTTGTCGCGGACCATCCTCGGCTTGTAGCCCACCCCCTGCAGCTCCTCCTCCTCGCCGCTGTACGAGGTGTCCATGTGCCCGTTGAACAGCAGGGACACGCCGTCCCCCCGCCCCCGGAGCGCGCCGATGGCGTTGTACCGGCCAGGGGAGATCTCCTGCAGGAATCCCCTGAGCCCCAGAGCGCGGAAGCGCCGCACGAGGTACTCGGCGACCCCCGCCTCCTTGCCGGTGGGGCTGGGGATGTTCACGATATCCTCGAGGAGGCTGATCATCTCCCCGGGATCGATCAGGTCCAGGACCTTGCGGTGAGCCTCGATCATGGGTCCGTCGTCCGTCACGGGCACGCCGTCACGATCCCGGCCGGCCGTCGCGCTACCGTCGGTACGAGATCAGTAGGTCAGGGTCTGCATCTCATTGCCCCGGAGAACCTCGACCGTCATCCCCCGGCGGTTACGGATCAGGTCGGTCAAGAGCTGCCTGGCTGCCTCCCCCGTCGTCACCTCCTGCCCGTTGATCCGCTTGATGAGGTCGCCCTGCCGGAGCCCCAGCTCCTCGAAGACCGGGCCCTGCAGCACCCCGGCGACCACGGCCCCATCCGGCCGGCCGTTGTTGTGGAAGGTCATGAAGTTCGCCTGGGACAGGACCTGCCCGACCTGATCTTCCTGGGGGGCCGCTGGCGGGCGGGCCAAAGGCCCGGGCGCCGGCCGGGCCTCCTGGCGCGGGGCACCCGCCCCCATCTGGCCGTACTTCATCTCGAGGAGGTGGCGTTCCTTGCCCGCCTGCAGCACGACCTGCTCGCGGCGGATCTCGGCCACCAGCCACCCATCTGCCAGACGGTCACGGATCCGGATGAGCTGCTGCTTGTTGCTGGACTCGTCGTGGATCACCGCGTAGGGCCCGGTCGCCTCACCCACCACGGTCCCGAGCAGCCGGAGCGGCGGGGGGGCGGGGCGGGGCGGAGCGGCCGGCTGCGCGCCGGTCGGGGCCGGCTGCTCCTTCAGCTCCTCGAACCGCTGGCCTGACGCGGAATCGAAGAGGTTGCGGTCCACGATCCGGGCGAACGCGCTGACCTCCCGCGGAAGGGGTCCGCCGGACTGGCTCGGCGGTAGCGGAGCGATCCGCGGCCCGGGGACGAGCTGGCGGGCGGTCACCGTGCTCACGACATCTGCCGCGAGCAGGCCGAGGAGAGCGATGAGGAGCAGGTGACCAATCGCAGGGGGCAGACGCATCATCGGCTCACGGGCATGCTAACACCGGGGCCGGACAGGGTCAACGAGTCCGGGGGCTTGACGCTCTACACGCACGCGGGTACGCTGCCCTCTAATCTGATCCCGGCTCGCACGCCCGACCGCCCCCATCAGAGGAACGTCGGGCGTGGGAGCCCGGTGTAGAGGAGGGAAAGCTCATGCGCGTGATGCTCTCGGCCCTGACTCTCACGGTCGCCCTGCTGGTGGCCCCGGCCGCGCGGGCGGGCGAGGCGGGCAAGCCCGTCCCCTTCATCCTCGACTTCGTCGTCTACGGGAAGCATGCGCCCCACTACGTCTCCCTCGACCAGGGGTTCTTCCGCGAGGAGGGACTCGCGGTCGAGATCCTCCGCGGCCAGGGCTCGGGGGAGGCGGTGAAAAACGTGGCGCTCGGCAAGGCCGAGTTCGGCCACGCGGACACCGGCACCCTCATCCTGGCCCGGACCAAGGGGCAGAAGGCCAGGGTCGTGGGGATGATCCATCACAAGAACCTGCTCGGGGTCTTCTTCCTCAAGAAGACGGGGATCAGGACGCCCAAGGACCTGGAGGGGAAGGTCTTCGGCGGGCCGCTCGCCTCCGCCGCGTGGACCATGTTCCCGGCCTTCGCCCGCGCGGCCGGGATCAACCCCAACGTGGAGTACAAGGCCATGGACGCCGCCGCCCGCATCCCGAGTTTCGTGGCCGGCCGCATCCAGGCCACGACCGACTTCATGACCTCGCTGCCCGGGTACCTGAAGGGCGCGGAGCAGCGCGGAGAGGAGGTCGGCTACTTCCTCTATGCCGACTACGGGCTGGACTTCTACAACAACGGCTTCATCGCGCACGACGACACGGTGGCCCGCAACCCGGACCTCGTGCGCCGCTTCGCTCGGGCGAGCTACCGCGGGATCGCCTGGTCCGTGGAGAACCCCGAGCGGGCCGTGGACGTCTTCATGCGGCACGTCCCGCAGGCGGACCGGGGCACCGCCCGGCTGCAGTTCAAGATCATGGTGGACCACCTGTATGATGGGCTCTCGGAGAAGCAGGGGCTCGGCGTCGTGGACGAGGCGAAGATGCGCCGCACGATCCAGGAGGTGAACGAGGCCTTCAAGATTCGGGAGAAGATCGAGCCAAAGGACGTCTACACCAACGACTTCGTCAAGGACCTCCCGAAGGCCTGGCTCTTCCCCAAGCGGGTGAAGTTCTGATCCGCCGGCCGGTCCACGTCGGCTTCTTCCTGGTGCTCCACCGGGCCGAGGTCATCCACGCGCTCGCGGGGACCCTCCAGGAGGAGGCCGGGATCACCCTCTGCCTGGCCGCCCGCGATGCGGACGGCCAGGAAGTGGTCGTCGAGGCCACCGACATCCTGGGAATGACCTCGCTCGGGCTCTACGACCAGCCGGTCACCTTTATCGCGGAAGGCGATCGCCCCGCGTGGCTCCTCGATCAGGCGCTGGCCGTGATGGCCGAGATGATCGAGGAGCTGAGCCGGCGGCCTGAGCCGGCCGGGCGCAAGGCGTCGCTCGTGATCCCCAAGCACTCCCTGCAGGGCCTGCTGGAGGCCGCCCGGCCCTACTCGACGAGCAGGAAGACGCTGTCGGCCCAGCCGACACCGCCGTAATCCAGCCCACATTCAAGGACGCCCCGCCCCCACGAAGTCCTCCGCGTCGCCCTGGCGGCATGCCGTCATTACTGATTGCCACATCCCGAATCGGAGGGCCTTCGGATGAGCGCCGGAGGGCCTTCGGATGAGCGCCAAAAGGACGCGGTTCACCTTGGACCTGGACCCTCTTTTCCAGAAGCGGCTGAAGGTAATGGCGACTCTAAAGGGCATGACGATGCGCCAATACTGCCTCGTGGCCATCGAGAAGGAGCTGGCCGAGGACGAGGCCAAAGGGGCAGGGCCCCTCCCCTTCGGTGAGAAAGCTCTCGACCGTCTCAACTCACTTATGGGAGAGGTCTTTCAGGGCCGCAAGATACCTGGGGACTC
>JACPFL010000269.1 GCA_016183025.1 Deltaproteobacteria bacterium
CGCCCAGGACCAGAGCGACGACCAGCACCAGCCAGAGCCATCGTGCAGGGAGAGACGTCCGTCTCATAGGTTCCCTCCAGCGCCCAGCGGGCACCCAGGCACAACGGCAATATTGTGGCAGAATGCCCGAGAAAATGCCAGCCGGCTCTGCTATCATGCGCCCGTTCATAGTCCCTGGGGGCGTTCGATGCGCCGGCTTTCCGAGCACACCTACGTCGCCACGGAGTTCCAGGGGTGCACCAACGGCTGCGTCGCCACCCCCGACGGCGTGGTGGTCATCGACCCCCCGATGCGCCCCACGAGCGCGGTGGCCTGGCGCAGGGAGGTGGAGACCCTTGGCCAGGTCCGCTACGTCGTCAACACCGAGCACCACCGGGACCACATCCTGGGCAATGCCTTTTTCCCGGGGACGGTCGTCGCCCACGAGCTGACCCGCCGGCAGTTCCTGGAGTCCCTTGGCCCGGTCGAGTCCGTCCGGGAGCGCGTGGCCAAGTTCGGGCCCGAGGAACTGCCGCTGGTGGCCGACTACCGCCCCCGATTGCCGGAGATCACGGTGAGCGAGGAGCTGACCCTGCACCTGGGCGGGATCGAGGTGCGGCTCATCCGGATGCCAGGGCACCTGCCCAACAACCTCACCGTGTATCTCCCGCAGGAAGGGGTCCTCTTCGGCAGCGACAACCTGTTCCTCAACAGCCTCCCCTTTCTCAACGAGTGCCTGCCGGAGGAATGGCTCCGCACCCTGGCGCGGATGCAGGCCATGGACGCCGAGACCCTGGTGCCCGGGCACGGGGAGGTCTCGGGCAAGGAGGCGATCGAGCCCTTCGCCGCGTTCCTTCGGGAGATCACGGCGCAGGTACAGGAGGGAATCAGCCAGGGGTGGACCCGCGAGGAGACCGCCGAGCGTCTTTCCTTCCTGGATCGGTTTCCCATCGAGCCCCATTCGCGGCACCTGGCCCCGGTGGGGCACCGGCTGAGCCTGCTGCGGCTCCACGACGTCCTGACGATGGGGTCGGGGGCCCCGCCCCTGCCGCTGTAACGGGGCCGGCCCAAGAGGGGACAGGCATGCGCGGCGCAGGGACAGGTGAGGGGCGCTGGCGATGACGGTCCGCTTCGGGCTCGGCTCTCCGGTCTTTCCGGTGGAGGAGGCGCTGCAGGCCGCCCGGTTCGCGGACGCCGCAGGGTTCGATGGCCTCTGGATCCCGGAGTACCTGGTCCGCCGGGCGGACCGGGGCCGGGCGCTCGATCCCCTGGTGCTGCTCGGGGCTGCAGCCCGCGAGACGCAGCGGGTGCAGCTCGGCACGTACGTTCTCGGGATCCACCGCCGCCACCCCTCCCTGCTGGCGCTCATGGCCGCCAGCCTGGATCATCTGTGCGGCGGCCGGCTCATCCTTGGGCTCGGCACCGGCGCCGCGGAGATGGATCGGGCGCTGGGGATCGCGCACGACCGCGGGGTGGCCCGGCTCGGAGAGTACATCGAGGTGCTCCGGCGCCTGTGGCAGGGGGAGCAGGTGCAGTACGCCGGGGAGCACTACCAGCTCCGGGGCGCGACGCTCTCGATCCAGCCTCTCCAGCAGCCGCTGCCGATCTGGCTGGCGGCGCAGGGGCCGGTGGCCATGCAGGTCGCGGGGGCCCTGGCCGACGGCTGGATCTCCAACTGGCTCTACACCCCGGAGGGGTTCGGACGCGCCCTGAACACGGTCAGGGCCCGCGCGCGGGCTGCCGGGCGCAGCCCTGAGGCGCTGGTGGGGGTGTTCGAGGCCGCGGTCTCGGTGGCCGGGACGCGGGCAGAGGCCGAAGCCCACGGGGTCCCGGCGGTCAAGGCGAAGCTCCTGAAGATCGGGGGGCTCTACGAGTACGGCTACCGCCAGCTCCAGGCCCTGGGCTATGATGGGCCCAGGCCGGAGGCGCTGGAGCAGATCCCCGATGAGACGGCTCGGGCCTGCTCGATCCTGGGGACGCCCCCGGAGGTGATCGAGCGGATCGAGGCGTATATCAAGCAGGGGGTGGACTACCTCATCTGCACGTTCATGAACCCCGGGGGGGCGGAGCTCTTCGCCCGGGTCGTCCTCCCCCACTTCCGCGCCAGTCCGGGGCGGTGACGCGGAGCGGGGTCAAGGGCCGGGCTGAAGGAGTGCCAGGCTGAGGGAGTGCCAGGCGGCCGCGGGGGCCGACGCGGGGGGTCGAAGCGCGCGGGCGATGACCCTGCGGGCGCTGGCTGGCGGGGGGGCGGCGGGCGCCCGAGAGGAGCGCGGAGATGGGGCTCTCACTGAGGGAGCGGGACCGGCGGGCGGAGCTGGTGCGGCGGGCCATGCGGGCGCAGGGGCTCCACGCCCTGGTGGTGGCCGGGAGCACCATGCGCAAGGGCCACCTGCAGTACCTGACCGACTACACCATTTCCTTTGACAGCGCCTACCTGGTTCATCCTCTGGAGGGGGAGCCGACCCTCTTCGTGTTCACCCGCAACCAGGAGCAGCACGCGCGGCGCTCCTGGGTGTCGGACGCGCGGTTCAGCCCGGATTACGGGCGAGACATCGCCGAGCGGCTGCGCGAGCTGGGGGCGTCGGGCAAGGGCGTGGGCGTGGTCGGCCTGGACGTCATGTCCGCCCAGGTCTACTGCACGATCCAGGAGCAACTGCCGCAGGCGCGGCTGGCCGATGCGGGGGAGATCATCATGGCCGCCAGGGCGCTGAAGAGCGAGGAGGAGGCCGCGCTCATCCGCGAGTCGGCCGTGATGGCCGACGGGGCCTATGCTGCGGCGCAGGGGCGGGTGCGCCCGGGCGCCGTGGACCACGAGGTCTTCGCGGAGATGGACTACTACCTGAAGCAGCACGGGGTCATCGAGGCGTTCAACCTGGCGACCGCGGAGCCGCTCCCGGCCTTTCCGTACCTGCCGGTCGGGCAGACCCTGCGGGACGGGGAGGCCATCCTCCTGGAGATCACGCCCCGCTACCAGGGCTACTACGCGCAGCTCACGGTGGCCGCGCCCATCGGCCGCCGGAGCGCGGAGCGCGAGCAGATGGTTCGGGTCGCGCGGGGGGCCCTGGAGAAGGGGGTCGAGCAGCTCCGGCCCGGGCGGCGGGCGTGCGACGTGGCCGTGGCGATGAAGGCCGTGGTGGAGGCGGCGGGGTTCACCATGCCGCAGCGCGGCGGGCATGGCGTAGGGCTCGAGGTGGACGAGCCCCCGGCCCTGATCCCGCAGAACGAGAGGCCCCTGCAGGAGGGGATGTCGGTCGTGGTCCACCCGAGCGTGGTCATCCCCGGGCGGGGCGGCGTGTTCCTCGGGGGCTCCTACCTGGTCACCCGGGATGGGTGCGAGAAGCTGTACAAGAGCGAGCTGCAGTAGGCGCGCGACGACTGAGCGGCAGAATGACGCGGGCCGCGGGCGGGGGCGCCACGAGAGGGGAGGATGCCCATGGGCCGGGGAAGAGGGGCGAGGCTGGGCGGGAGGGTGCTGGTGGCGGCGTTCCTGGGTGCGGCCCTGATCGGCTCGGTCGTGGCCGCGCCGGTCGCTCGGCCCAGGGCTGACGCGGCCGACACGGCGGTGGTGAAGGTCGGGACCATCGGACTGGTCTCCGACGCCGGGCTGTATGTGGCTGTGGAGAAAGGATACTTCCAGGAGGCGGGGGTGCGGCCGCAGATGCAGCGGATCGGGTCCGGCGCCAAGATGATCCCCGCGCTGGCCACGGGCGAGATCGAGGTGGCGGGAGGGACCGCGTCCGCCGGGCTCTTCAACTCCATCGTGAGCGGCATGGACTTCAAGGTCGTGGCCGACAAGGGGCAGGTCCGCCCCGGCCACGAGTACACGCTGCTCGTGGTGCGCAAGGACCTGCTGGACTCGGGGGCGTTCAAGGACCTGCCCGACCTCCGGGGGCGCAAGGTGGCGCTCCTGCCCGGGCAGGGGGTGGTGACGCAGTACGTCCTGGGCAAGATCCTGGAGCAAGCCCAGCTCTCCTGGGACACGGTGGACAAGGTGGACATCGCCGCGCCCAATCACGTGAACCTCCTGGCCAACCGCCAGGTGGACGCCGCCGTGACCGCCGAGCCCTTCGGCGCGAAGGCCGAGCTGGGTGGGGTGGGGAGACGGTATTACGTGGCCGGGCGGATCAAGGCGCTGGAGCGCCTCCAGGTCGCGGTCATCATGTACTCGGGGAAGCTCATCGCCGAGCGGCGCGAGCTGGCCCGGCGCTTCATGAGCGCGTACGTGCGGGGGCTCCGCTTCGTGAACCAGCGCGGGCTGAAGAGCGACGAGGTGATCGCCATCCTGACCAAGCACATCCGGGTGAGCCCGGACGATATCCGGGTCTCCACGCCGGTCTACCTCTCGCCCGACGGCCGGCCCGACGTGGAGAGCCTGGCGGCGCAGCAGGAGTGGTACCACCGCATGGGGATGGTGAAGCAGAAGGTGCCAATGGACCGGGCGGTGGATCTGGGCTTCCTGCCGCAGGAGGGACGACCATGAGCACACGGCAGCCCCGCATGAGACGGTGCCCCTGGGCGGACGCGGGTCGGCTCTCCCTGATCCTGGCCGTGGCCGTAGCGGGAGCGACGGCCGTGCGAGGGCCGGCGGTCGCGGCGCCGGCGGCCGTGGTCAAGGTGGGCTCCCTGGGCGTGACCTCGGACGTCGCGATCTTCATCGCGATGGAGAAGGGGTTGGCGGCGGAGGAGGGGCTGCAGGTCGAGTTCCAGCGCTTCGGCAGCGGGGCCAAGGTCGTGGCCCCCCTGGCCACCGGCGAGCTCGACGTGGGCTCGGGGACGGCGGCCGCCGGGCTCTACAACGCGATCGCCGGCGGGATGGACTACAAGATCGTGGCCGACAAGGGCCAGTTCCGCCCGGGCCACGAGTACGTGACGCTCGTGGTACGCAAGGACCTGCTCGACTCAGGGGCCGTCAAGAGCCCGGCCGATCTCCGGGGACGCAAGGTCTCGACCATGACCGGCCGCGGGGTCATCAGCCAGTACATCCTGGGGAAGATCCTGGAGCACGTGCAGTTACCGTGGAACGCCGTTGAGACGGTGGACCTGGCGCCGCCCAACCAGTTCAAGGCCCTGGTCGCGAAGTCCGTGGATGCGATCGTGACCGCTGAGCCCTTCGGCGCGAAGTCCGAGGTCGAGGGCGTCGGGAAGCGGATCTTCATGGCGCAGCGGGTCAAGGCCCTGGAGCGGCTCCAGATCGCGGTGATCCAGTACTCGGGGAAGTTCATGACCCAGCGCCGGGAGACGGCGAAGCGGTTCATGAACGCCTACGTCAAGGGGATCCGCTTCTACAACGAGCGGGGGGGGAAGAGCGACGAGGTGGTCGCCATCCTGACCAAGCACCTGAGGGTGAACCCCGAGGACGTGCGGATCTCCACGCCCTTCTATCTGGACCCGAGCGGCCGGCCCGACGTCGAGAGCCTGGCGGCGCAGCAGGACTGGTACCACCAGATGGGCTGGATCAAGCAGAAGGTCGCGATGGAGCGGGTCGTCGACCTGAGCTTCCTGCAGTGACGGACCCCCGAGAATAAGGTATGCGTGAGCCGATGGAGCCGGTCCCGCCCCACCAGACCCCTCCTGCCGTGGCGGCCACGCGTTTGGTCACGATCGTCATCCCCGCCTACAACGAGGCCCCGGCGATCGGCCCGGTCCTGGACGGGCTGAAGCGGGCGTGCGGGGACGTGGTCAGGGAGATCATTGTGGTGGACGACGGCTCCACCGACGATACCGCGCGGATCGCCGAAGGCATGGGGGCCCGCGTGATCCGGCATCCGCGCAATATGGGCTACGGGGCGGCCATCAAGACGGGGATCCAGGCGGCCGAGTCCGAATTCGTCATGACGATGGACGGGGACGGGCAGCACGATCCCGCCGACGTGCCCAGGTTCCTCCGCCTGTCGGAGGAGCACGACCTGGTGATCGGGCATCGGACGCAGCGCCTCCACTCGCGGCTGTGGCGGATGCCGGGGAAGTGGCTGCTAGGGTTGCTGGCCAATTACCTGACGCGCCAGAAGCTCCTGGACCTGAATTCCGGGATGCGGCTGATCCGGCGGGCAGTCATCGTGAAGTACCTCCACCTGTGCCCGCCGGGGTTCTCGTTCTCCACGACGAGCACGCTGGTCTTCTACAACCGCGGCTACCGGGTGGGGTACGTCCCCATCGCGGTGAGCAGGCCGCGGACGAAGAGCACGGTCTCGCCGGTCACAGGGCTTGAAACCCTTGTCCTGATCCTGCGGATCATGACCTTGTTCGACCCTCTCCGGGTGTTCGTCCCATTGAGCATCCTGCTGGGCCTCTTCGGGGTGGCCTGGGGGCTGCCCTACGCGATCGCCCGGAGGGGCGTGAGCGTCGGGGCATTGCTGCTCCTGGTCACGGCCCTCCTGTTGTTCTGTGTGGGGCTGCTCTCGGACCAGATCTCCGAGCTCAGGAAGGAGCGGCTGGAGTAGTGTGCGGGATCTCCGGAGTCCTGGGATTCGGGGGCGCTCCGGCCTCTCCGGCCATCGTGAGGGCGATGACGGCGGCCCTGAGCCACCGGGGGCCTGACGGGGAAGGGCACTACGTCAACGGCCCGATCGGGCTGGGCCACCGCCGGCTCGCCATCCTCGATCCCTCCCCGGCGGGCCGGCAGCCGATGTCCACGGAGTCGGGATCCGTCTGGATCACCTACAACGGGGAGATCTACAACTTCAGGGAACTGCGCGCGATCCTGGAGGGGCGGGGCCACAGATTCCGCTCGAACTCCGACACGGAGGTGATCCTCCGGGCGTACGAGGAGTGGGGGATCGAGTGCATCCACCAGTTCAACGGGATGTTCGCCTTCGCCCTCTGGGACCGGGGGCGGGGCCGGCTGTGGCTGGTCCGGGACCGGCTGGGCATCAAGCCACTCTTCTACGCCCTCCTGTCGGACCGGCTGTTGTTTGCTTCGGAGATCAAGGCGCTTCTCTGCGACCGGACCTTCGAGCGTCGGGTTGATCCAATCGCCCTTCACCACTACTTGTCCCTTAACTATGTGCCTGCGCCGTTGACGTTGCTCAAGGGGGTGCGCCAGGTGCTCCCCGGGCACTACCTGGCCATCGACGAGGGCGGGCGTGTTGAGGAGCACGAGTACTGGGACCTGCGCTTCGAGGAGGACGGGGATCGGGGGGATGCGTTCTACCTGGAGGCGTTCGAGGCGCTCCTGCGCGATGCAGTCCACGCCCATCTGGTGAGCGATGTCCCCCTGGGGGCGTTCCTCAGCGGGGGCCTCGACTCCAGCGGGCTCGTCTCGTTCATGTCGGAGCTCCTGGGGGGGCCGGTCAAGACGTTCTCCGTCGGCTTCTCCAGCCGGTCTTACAGCGAGCTCGGCTTCGCCCGAAGGGTGGCCAGCGCCTGCGGTACGGAACACCACGAGCGGGAGCTCGCCCCCGACATCTCCAGGATCCTGCCCACGGTCGTCCGCCATGCCGAGGAGCCCACGGCGGATGCCTCCATGGTGGGGGTCTACTACCTGGCCCAGCTGGCCCGCGAGCAGGTCAAGCTGGTGCTGTCCGGAGATGGGGCGGACGAGATCCTGGCCGGCTACGAGACCTACCTGGCGCCCGAGGTCATCAGGTGGTACCGGAAGCTGCCGCGCTGGGTGCGCCGGGGGGTGCTGGGCCCGCTGGTCAGGGTCTTGCCGGAATCGGGCCGCAAGATGAGCGTGGGGTTCCGGCTGAGGCGGTTCGTACGGTGGGCGGAACTGGACCCCGAGCGGGCGCACGCCGCCTGGCGCATCAGCTTCGACGAGGCGGAGAAGCGACGACTGTACGGCTCCGAGCTGGCCGAGGCCGCGCAGGGCCTGGACACGTTCGACCTCTACGGGCCCGTCTTCGCGAAGACCAACGCCGGGCACCCGCTCAATCGGCTGCTCTATGCGGATACCCGGTTCTACCTGCCGAACGACATGCTGGTGAAGATGGACCGGATGGGGATGGCCCATGGCCTGGAGGTGCGGGTCCCCTACCTCGACCACCGGGTGGTGGAGCTGGCGGCCCGGATCCCTCCCCGCCTGAAGATCGGCCCGGGACATACTCGGAAATACCTACTCAAGCAGGTGTTACGGAGCCGAGTGCCGGAGGAGATCCTCAGAAGGAGAAAGGAGGGGTTCCTGCCGCCGGTGGCCCTCTGGCTCGATCGCCACTGGGAATTCGTCGCCGACACCATCGGCAGCAGCCGGATCATGAAGGCCGGCCTCTTCCGCGCCGAAGCGGTCCGCGAGCTGCTGGAGAGGCGCTCGGGCACGATCGGCTGGGGCCTCCAGGTCTGGGGCCTCCTCTCCCTGGCGATCTGGTCGGACCTCTACCTCGACTGACCCTCCCGGATGTACCGCTGGGCCCTCGATCTGCTGGCCTGTCCCCTGACGGGCTCCCCCCTCCGCCTGGAGGACGCGGTGGAGGACCGAGGGCGGATCGTGGGAGGGGTGCTGGTCAGCCAGGGGGGCGTCCGTTACCCCATCGTCGAGGGGATTCCCCGCTTCCTGGTGGACTTCCGCGACCGGGCCGAGCGGGACACGGTCCTGGTCAGCCAGGGGGGCGTCCGTTACCCCATCGTCGAGGGGATTCCCCGCTTCCTGGTGGACTTCCGCGACCGGGCCGAGCGGGACACGGTCGAGGCGTTCGGCACGGAGTGGACGATCTTCGCGGAACATGACGACTTCTTCACCTCGCCCGAGCTGTTCCGGGAGTTCGTCCCCGGGCTCCCCGAGGGGGCCTTCGAGGGACGTGTGGTCCTCGACGCCGGGTGCGGCGCCGGGCGGTGGACACAGCACCTCATCCGCCTGGGCGCGGGGCGCGTCATGGCCCTGGACTTCTCCCGAGCGGTGGAGGTCTGCGCCCGCAAGACCGCGGCGGCTCCCAACGTCGTGGTGGTCCAGGGCTCCCTGCTCGCCCCGCCGGTGCGGGCCGGCTCCGTCGACGTCGTCATCAGCATCGGCGTCATCCACCACCTCGCGGACCCCGCGGCGGGGCTAGCCGCGCTGGGCCGGCTCCTGGGGCCGGCGGGACGTCTGGCGTTCTGGGTCTACGGCCGCGAGGGGAACGAGCTGTACCTGGCGGTCGCCGGACCGATCCGGCGGCTGACGCCTCGGATCCCGCCGCGGTTTCTCCTGGGCGCGTCCCGGGTCCTCGCGCTGCCGCTCTTCGGCTACGTCCGGACGGTGAACCGTTGGGTGCCGCTGCGCCCCGACGGGTCGCCCCGCCTCCCCATGCAGGCCTACCTGCGGCTGCTCGCGCGCCTGAGCTTCCGTGATCTGACCAGCGTCGTCTACGACCAGCTCTCGCCGGCCCTGGCCCGGTACTACCGCCGCGAGGAGGTCGTGTCGCTCGTGGCCGCGGCCGGGCTGGAGTTGCTCGACCTGCGCCCCCGCACCCACAACTCCTGGTGCGTGCTGGCTCGTCCGGCGTCCGCCGGGGCGGCGGCCCCCGGGCCGGGGCGAGGCTAGCTCCGCGTCAGGCCCGCCGACGGGCGGGGCCGGAGGCGCCGGCCCACGCGCCAGAGCGGCTCCGCCGCGAAGATGGCGAGAACGAGCTCCAGCGGCAGGCGGTGCCGCAGGTTGATGACGGTCAGGGCGTAGACGGCCGCCACGCCCAGCACAGAGGCCCACAGCACGGCGGCGCGCACGCGCCCCTGACGCTCGGCCCCACGCCAGACCAGCACGGTGCCGATCCCCCCGAGCAGCAGGAGGAAGACGTAGCTCAGGCGGTAGACCGCGCGCTGCCAGGGAGGGTAGTCGACCCCGGCGTTCGGGGTGAACCAGAAGAACCCGACCACACGGCGGAGGGTGAGGTCGAGGTAGGCCCCGGGCGACTCGGTCACGAAGCGGCGCACTTCTCCCCAGAAGATGTGGTACTGCTCGATCTCCGACGCCCGGGAGATCTTCGCCTGAAACTCCGGGTCCGCGTGGACGATGTTGCGCTGGCCGTGTTCGTCCGCGAACGTGCCGTTCGAGTGCGGGTTGTTGCCCAGGAAGAGGATGTGCGGGAAGTCCGTGGTGAGGTGCGGGCGGCCAAAGATCTGAAAGTTTCGGACGAGCCAGGGGGAGACGATCGCAAGGGCCACGACCAGGTAGACGGCCCCGCGCCTGGCCACAGCCCACCGCATCCGCCGGGGCGCGTCGAGGAAGAGGACGGCCCCGGCGGCCAGCCCGGCAGCCAGGATCGTAGCCCGCTGCCAGAGCGCGACCCCCGTCACGAGGGCGGCGGTGAGCCACCCGCTCCAGCCGCCGGCCGGGGGTACACGACGCGCGTGTCGTAGTAGACGAGGAACGGGTTGACCGCCGCCAGCATCCCGGCGAGCGTAGCGCGGGCGGGATCGCGGAAGAGCCCGTGGGCCAGGAAGGCCGTTCCCACGGCCACGGCGAGGCCCAGCGCGAGGTGGAAGAGGCGGATGCCGACCTCCCCTGAGTCGGGGAGCCGCCGGAGGCCTGCGAGCAGGACGATGTAGAGCGGCTCCTTCCAGGCGCGGTAGTCGGCCCCGTACTGGTTGTAGATGAAGCCCCGGCCCGCGTTGATGTTGTCGGCGATGACTGTGGGCTCGAGGTGGACGAGGCCGGCCCCGGGGCCCAGGGCGAGCCACAGGCCGGCCCTCGCCGCTAGGCCGACGAGGGCGACGAGCAGGAGGCCGGTCAAGAGCGGGCGAGCCTGACGGCGCATACGACGCACCAGGCCCAGGTCACGACGCTGAGCAGGCCGACGAGGATGAGGCCGGCCAGGTCCCCCGGGGAGAGGATGCGGAGGTTGCCCGCGATGGAGGTCAGGTGATAGCCGTACTTCGGGAGCAGGGTGAACTGCCAGTAGGTGCCGGCCAGGAAGGCCCCGGCCAGCACCGAGTAGACCAGGGCGCCCCCGGGCTGGACCACGATCCAGAACGGGATCCCCCACACCAGCCACTGGACCCCGAACCCCGGGCTGATGACGTAGAGGCCGAGGAAGTAGATCAGGGCGCTCCGCCAGGGCTCCGCAGCTCCCCGGCGCAGGGACCATAGCATGAAGCCGGCGGACCAGAGCCAGTAGGCGGCCGGGCCGTAGGCCTGCAGGGTGCGGTTGATCGGCGCGAGCATGCTCCCGACCTCCAGGCCGACGAGGGCGAGGAGACTGGGTGCGTGCCGGAGCGGGACCGTGTAGCCCCAGGCCCCGTACGCCCAGGTCGGGGCCAGGACTCGGTCAGGGCGGGCGCTGAGGAGCAGCGGCAGGTTGATCAGGGCCAGGGGCACGACGAAGGCGAGGGCCACGGCGAGGCGCAGTTCCCCTGCGCGGAGGAGCAGCGGGGCGATCAAGGGCCCGACATGTTGGCGCACGGAGGTGGCCAGGCCCAGGACCGCGCTGCCGACAGCGCAGCGGCCCCGTTCGGCGAGCCACAGGGCGAGGACGGCCCCGCCGATGGCCACGGTGTGGAGCTGGCCGTGGTAGACGGACAGGAGGAAGGTGACGGGGTTGAGCATGTAGAGCAGGGCGGCGCGGTCGCCGCCGGCCCGCGCGGAGCGCAGGAGCAGGGCGATCCCGAGGTCGGTCAGGATGGCCGGCATCTTGAGCACCGCCGTGAAATCGGCGCCCGTCACCCGGGAGACCCACAGGCAGAGCACGGCGATCAGGTAGTGGCCGAGGAAGAAGAAGGAGGGGTTGGTGGCGGTCTCCTGGGGGTCCATGAGGTCCCGCCCGGCCAGGAACGCCTCGGCCTGGCGGCGCGTCTGGTGGATGTCGGCCGTGTACCCGAAGAAGGCGCCGAGCAGGGCCTTCAGGAGCGTGACGCCAAGCAGGATGAGGAGGAGGCCCCGGCCGCGGGGGGAGTCGGGCACTCGATCGTCCGCCTAGGCCGTGCGATCCAGTGGGATCGGCACTGTCTCCAGGAGGGTGAGCCCGAACCCCTCGATCCCCACGATCCGGCGCGGGTTATTCGTGAGGAGCCGCATCTTGCGGACTCCCAGGTCGATCAGGATCTGGGCGCCGATCCCGTACTCCACGATCTCATCCTCGAAGCGCAGGCGCTCGTGCGGCCCCTGGGGGACCTTCCCCGCGTCCTGCAGGGCATAGGTCCTGATGACGTCGGCCACCTGCGACCCCGGCATCTGCCGGCGGATGTAGACCAGGGCCCCCCGCCCCTCCTTCCCGATCATCTGCAAGGAGGTCCGCAGCCGCTCCCCGCAGTCGCAGCGGAGCGAGCCGAACACGTCCCCGGTCAGGCACTCGGACTGCACCCGCACGAGGATCGGGTCGGTCGGGCTCATCTCGCCCATGACGAGGGCCATGTGGTGGTAGGCATCCACCTGGTTCTCGTACAGGATCCCCCGGAACACGCCGGTGGTGGTGGGGAGGTTGGCCTCGGCGACCCGGCGCACCAGCACCTCGGTCTGGCGGCGGTAGCGGATCAGGTCCGCGATGCTCGCGACCTTGAGGCCATGCGTCTTGGCGAAGGCCTCCAGGTGGGGCATCCGGGCCATGGTGCCGTCGTCGTTCAGGATCTCGCAGATGACCGCCAGCGGCTTCAGCCCGGCCAGCCGGGCGAGGTCCGACGACCCCTCCGTATGGCCGGCCCGGACCAGCACCCCGCCTCGACGGACCTTCAGGGGGAAGAGGTGCCCCGGCGTGACCAGGTCGTTCGGGCGGGCGTCGTCCCGGACGATGACCTGGATGGTGGTGGCCCGGTCGAAGGCCGAGATCCCGGTCGTGATGTCGCGCCGGGCGTCCACCGAGACGGTGAACGCGGTCTCCCGCAGCGAGCTGTTCTCTTCCACCATCATCCCCAGGCCGAGCTGCTGGACCTTCTCCTCGGTCAGCGACATGCAGATCAGCCCGCGCCCGTATTTCGCCATGAAGTTGATCGCCTCGGGCGTGACCTTCTCGGCGGCCATGACCAGGTCGCCCTCGTTCTCCCGGCTCTCATCGTCCACCAGGATGATCATGCGGCCCTGGCGGATCTCCTCGATGGCCTCCGGAATGGTGGCTAGCGGCATGATGGCTCTCCTTTACGGCTCCCCGGGGACCGGCTCGACCGCCGTTTTCCCCTCCCGCACCTCGACGGCGCCGAAGGGGGTGAAGGGGTCGTGGTCGAAGATGAGGAGCCAGGACTCGCGGCAGGCCTGTTCGAGGATCCCGGCCTTGGCCTCCATGACCTCCACCGGGTACAGGTCGATGGCCGAGGTATAGGCGGGCGGCGCCTGGAAGGCCGTGGGCATGATGTCGCCGAGGTACAGCGCCGTCTGCCCCTCGGATGTGATCTTCACGCACTGGTGATGGCGGGTGTGACCGCCGGTGGGGAAGGTCTGGATCCCCGGGAGGAGCTCGGCCTCCCCCTCGTAGAGCTCGACCAGGCCCGCCTCCTCCAGCGGCTCCAGGTCCTCGGGGAAGTAGCCGGCCCTCGACCGGGCATCGGGCTCCAGGGCCTGTCCCCATTCCCCCTTCTGCACGAGGTGCCGGGCCCGGGGAAACGTGGGACGGAGACGGCCGTCCTCACGCCAGGTGTTCCCCCCGGCATGGTCGAAGTGCAGGTGGGTGAAGAGCACGAGGTCGATCTCCTCAGGCGTCAGGCCGTGTGCCTTGAGGGCCGGGAGCAGGCCGGGGGGCCGGCTCACCCCGTAGCGCTCTGCCAGCTTCGGGTCGAGCTTCCCGCCGATCCCGGTGTCCACCAGGATGTTGTGGCGGCCATCTCGGATGAGCAGGACCCGGACGGCGAATTCCACCCGGTGCCGGGGGTCCGCGGCGAACACCTTTTCCCACATAACGCGGGGGACCACCCCGAAGAACATCCCACCGTCCAGGCGGAAGTGGTTGTCCACCAGGGGGAAGATGTCAAAGCGGCCGATACGCATTCGTCCACCCAGCCCGATTTGTAACAGTTTTCCTGGTGTTCTTCAAGGGTTCCGGGGGCGCTTCCAGAGCACGCCTCGGGCTCTGGCCCTGTCCGGCTTGTCGCGGGGCCATGGAATCTTGTACAAGTCATGCTTGGGCAGCTCGGGCAGAGGCGGGAGTCCCCCGGGCGGGGCTGTTCAGAGCTCGCAGGAGCGGAGGGGAGGATGCTGAAGATCGGGATCGCGGGGTTCGGGGTGATCGGGCGGACGCTGGCCCAGCATATCGACCGGGGGGAGGTGCCGGACGCGGAGCTCGTGGCCGTCACGAGCCGCGACCTCGCCAAGGCGCGCGAGGCGGTGAAAGAGCTGCGGCGCCCGCCGGCGGTGGTCGCCCTGCCCGAGCTGGTGCGGATGGCGGACCTGGTGATCGAGTCCGCCACGCGTGAGGCGCTGTGGGAGATCGCCAGGCAGACGTTCGAGGCCGGCAAGGACCTCATGGTCCTGAGCGTGGGGGCGCTGCTTGGCCGCCAGGACCTCTTCGGCCTGGCGCAGAAGAAGGGGTGCAAGCTCTACATCCCCTCGGGCGCCATCGCGGGGCTCGACGGCGTGAAGGCCGCAATGATCGGGCGGGTGGACCGGGTCACGATCACCAGCCGCAAGCCGCCCCGCGGGCTGGCCGGCGCTCCCTATCTGCTGGAGCACCGGATCGATGTGGAGCGGATCACCGAGCCCACCGTCCTCTTCGAGGGGCCGGCCACCGAGGCCTGTGTGGGGTTCCCGGCCAACGTCAACGTCGCGGCGGCCCTGAGCCTGGCCGGCATCGGGCCGGAGAAGACCCGGGTCCGGGTCATGGCCGACCCCACCATCACCCGCAACACCCACGACATCGAGGTCGAGGGCGAGTTCGGACGGCTCACGGTCCACATCGAGAACGTCCCCTCCGAGAACCCCAAGACCGGCAAGCTGGCCATCCTCTCGCCGCTGGCCGTGCTCAAGGGGATCACGAGCGCCGTCCGGATCGGCGCCTGAGAGGGTCGCCCCGTCGGTTGGGGCTTCAAAGACCACGTGCTCGTGAGCATGGTGGCAACTCATGGGTTGCGTTGTACGGATTAATGTTCCGCTGCGAAAGACCGGGCCGAGGCGTTGCACGCGAGGGCCCGGGCATGTGAAGATAGATTTGACCGGGACCAGGAGGGAAGAATGCTGCAGCTAGGTTGGTGCCAATTTACCCTGGATCCATCTGGCCAACCGTACGACATGGAGTGGCCATGATAACGCTCATAGAGGCTCTGAACTTTCGTTCCCTCAGGTATGTCAGGCAACGCCTGGGACCGTTTCATGTGCTGGTGGGCCCGAACGCCAGCGGCAAAACCACATTTCTCGATGTACCAGCTTTGCTAGCGCGTCTCGTCTCCAATGGTCTTGAGGCGGCCATTCAGGATCGAACGCCGGAATTCCAAGACCTGGTCTGGCGTCGGACGGGGCAATGCCTTGAGCTCGCTCTGGAAGCAAGGATCCCCGAGGATCGTCGCCGGCGGTTGGAGAACCGAGACTTCGATACCATCCGCTATGAAGTCTGCTTGGGGCTGCGCATTGAAACAGGCGAGATAGCAATCTTGTCCGAGAAAGCGGTTCTGAAGGTCGACCAACCTGGTCGACCCGCTCAGAGGGTCCTGTTTCCAGCTCCGCCAGTACCACCAGACACGATTCTCACCCCCAAAGGGATCAGAAGTGCTAAGACTGTCATTAACAAAGTTCCCGACGGTAATGACAACTTCTATGACGAGACCGGGAAAGGCTGGGATCACTCGTTTAAGCTGGGCCCGAGAAAGAGCGCTCTTGGAAATCTTCCTGAGGACGAGTCCAAATTTCCGGCATCGACGTGGTTGAAGGGCTCCCTGATTAGTGGCATCCAGACCTTCGTGCTAAACAGCCTGCTCATGCGGCGGGCAAGTCCCCCTGGACAGCCTCGGCGGTTGAAGCCGGATGGTTCGAACCTACCATGGGTGGTAGCTGATCTGGAAAAGAACAGTCCAGAGCGACTGAGAGAGTGGATCAAGCATTTACGGACTGCATTGCCGGATCTGGAAAACATCCGGACAATCGAGCGGCCAGATGATCGACACCGGTATCTCGTGCTCATATACCAGGGGGGCGTAGAAATCCCGTCATGGATGGCATCAGACGGGACTCTGCGCTTACTGGCCCTGACGTTGCCAGCCTATCTACCCGAATTCAGGGGCGTTTATCTGGTTGAAGAGCCCGAGAACGGGGTTCATCCGCGGGCCGTGGAGACTATGTTTCAATCATTATCATCCGTGTATGACGCGCAGATCCTCTTGGCCACCCACTCGCCGGTGATTCTGAGCATTGTGAAGCCCGACCAAGTTTTGTGCTTTGCCAAGACAGCTGATGGTGCCACTGATATTGTTCTCGGCAGCGAACACCCCGCTTTACGTGAATGGCGCGGGGAGACGAATCTAGGCGTTCTGTTCGCTGCTGGCGTACTCGGGTGACCAATCCGTCGACGGACAGAGACCTTGTAGTGCTCGTATCCGACAAGAATATGGAGTTTGCGATTCGGGGGCTGCTTTCGCGACACAAAGCGCTCGGTATACGGCCTGTAGATTACGAGGCGTTTTTTTACCCGGAAAAAGACCCTGGGTGCTTCCTCAGGGGGCACGACTTCCTGAGGCTGTTTTGTGGCCGCTTCTCGTATGCTCTGGTGATGTTTGATCGAGAGGGCTGCGGCCGTGATGCCGTTCCAGTGTCTGAACTGGAAGCCGAGGTCGAGGAGCGGCTTGCTCGCTCGGGTTGGGGGTCGCGAGGCGCTGCCACTGTCTTAGATCCTGAGCTCGATGTGTGGGTATGGGTGGATTCACCGCACGTTGATAGCGTTCTTGGATGGCAAGGCAAGAGCCCGACTCTCCGGGAGTGGCTCGCCAACACAGGCCTGTGGCCTCGTAATGCGCTAAAGCCTCTACACCCTAAGTTTGCCCTTGAGGAGGCCCT
Organism: Deltaproteobacteria bacterium; assembly: GCA_016183025.1. GTDB lineage: Bacteria > Desulfobacterota > JACPFL01 > JACPFL01 > JACPFL01 > JACPFL01. The sequence continues at coordinate 16,784 of JACPFL010000269.1, forward strand.
ACGGCTAGTGCGAAAACCTCGCTCCTCCTCGCTATATCGGGATCTGGCAGAGCGTGTCACACTGTCTGGATGCACTGATTCGGCGTTCGCGAGGTTCAAGATAACGTTACAGAGATGGTTTCTCTTCAGCTTACCTCAGGGTGGCCCCTAGTCAGTTGGAGGATCAGGACGGAGACCCCTCCTCTTAGACTCGCCTTATGCACCGAGTGATATACTGTTTCTCCTAGGGCGAGCCATCCGGCCGAGGATCGCATTATGCTCGACATTCCCAGTGGACACTTGTCCTTGACCGAGGCGGGGCTACGTGGCCCCGAGTCGATTGACCCAATGGTGAACGCGGCCTCCGGGTCGGCGCCTGTGGACGGGCGGCTGATCATCCAGGGGGCCCGGCAGAATAACCTCAAGAACATCTCGCTCGAGATCCCCCACGACCAGGTCACGGTCATCACCGGGATCAGCGGCTCCGGGAAGTCCTCCCTCGCCTTCGAGACGATCTTCGCCGAGGGGCAGTGGCGCTACATCGAGTCGCTCTCGACCTACGCCCGCATGTTCCTGGAGAAGATGGACCGGCCCGACGTGGACGCCATCATCAACGTCCGGCCGGCCATTGCCATCGAGCAGAAAAACCCCGTCCGGACGGCCCGCTCCACGGTGGGCACGGCGACCGAACTGTACGACTACCTCCGGCTCCTGTTTGCCAAAGTGGGCCTGACGATGTGCCCCAAGTGCCAGCAGGAGGTCCGGGGGTACAGCCCCTCGGAGGCGGCCGAGGAACTGGTGCGCCGGTTCCCAGGGGAGCGGGCCTACGTCCTCTTCCCGCACCCGGTGCCGCCGAAGGCGGCCCTCCGGGAGTGGGCGAGGATGCTCCTGCAGAAGGGGTTCGTCCGGCTGAAGGTGGGGGAGGAGGTCGTCGAGCTCGATCCGGAGGCCGCCCCCGCCCTGGGCAGGCGGAAGACGGTGGACGTGGTCGTGGACCGGCTCGTCCTGCGGCCCGAGGACCAGAGCCGGCTGGCTGACTCGTTGGACACGGCCTTCCGGGAGGGCGGGGCGAAGGCCGCGGTGGAGGTCGTGGGGCAAGGCCTGCGCTACTTCGGCCAGGAGTTCTGCTGCTACCAGTGCGGCCAGCGGTTCGAGAAGCCCCAGCCCCTGCTCTTCTCCTTCAACCACCCCCTGGGCGCGTGCCCGGAGTGCCGCGGGTTCGGCAACATCCTGGAGTACGACGAGGACCTGATCGTCCCCAACAAAGCCCTGAGCCTGGCCCAGGGAGCCATCGAGGTCTGGAACAGCCCGGGGCACCGGTGGTGGTACGAGCAGCTCGAGATCGTCGCCCCGAAGCACCGGATCGACCTGGAGAAGCCCTACGCGCAGCTCACCGAGCGGGAGAAGAAGCTCCTCTTCGACGGGACGGGGGAGTTCGAGGGGATCAACGGGTTCTTCGAGGAGATGGAGCGCCGCAAGTACAAGCTCCACGTCCGGGTCCTGCTGAGCCGCTACCGCAGCCCCTTCCCCTGCCCGGCCTGCAAGGAGGCGAAGCTGAAGCCCGAGGCGCTGGCCGTGCAGGTCGGGGGGCGCGATATCTGTCAGCTGAGCCGGCTCACGGTCGAGGAGCTGGCGCGCTTCTTCGAGGAGCTGCAGCTCGCGCCCTTTGAGGCCGGCGTGGCCGAGGAGATCCTCCGGCAGATCCGGGCGAAGCTCGGGTTCCTGCTCCGGGTGGGGCTGGGCTACCTGACCCTGGACCGCCAGACCCGCACGCTGTCGGGCGGGGAGGCCCAGCGGATCAGCCTGGCCAACCAGCTCGGCTCGCAGCTCGTCGGCACACTCTACGTGCTGGACGAGCCCTCCATCGGCCTGCACGCCCGGGACATCCACCGCCTCGCCGCGATCGTGCGCGACCTGGCGAGCGTCGGCAACACGGTGGTGGTGGTGGAACACGACCGGGCCATGATCGAGGCCGGCGACTACCTCGTGGAGCTCGGCCCGGCAAGCGGAGAGCGCGGCGGGGAGGTCGTCTTCGCCGGGCCCCGGGAGGCCTTCCTCCGCCATGAGCAGAGCCTGACGGTCCGGTACCTGCTGGGCCAGGAGCGGATTCCCGTGCCGCTCGCCCGCCGCCCCGGGAACGGCCAGACCCTGATGCTGACCGGCGCCCGGGAGAACAACCTCAAGGGGATCACCCTGCGGGTCCCGCTCGGGACCCTGACTTGCGTGACCGGGGTCTCGGGGTCCGGCAAGAGCACGCTGGTCTACGATACGCTCTACAAGGCCCTGGCCCGCCTCTTCCGGGTCGAGTTCACCCGGATGGGCCGGTTCGACCGCCTGTACGGGGCCGACCGGCTCCGGGGCGTCCGCCTGATCGACCAGGAGCCCATCGGCCGCACGCCGCGCTCCAACCCCGTCACCTACATCAAGGCCTTCGACGAGATCCGCAAGGAGTTCGCCGCCCTGCGCGAGGCCCGCCATCGGGGGCTCACCGCCAGCCACTTCTCCTTCAACGTGCCGGGGGGCCGGTGCGAGGCCTGTGGCGGCGGGGGCTACCAGAAGCTCGAGATGTACTTTTTCGAGGACATGTACGTGACGTGTGAGGAGTGCGGCGGGCGGCGGTACAAGCCCGAGGTGCTCGAGGTC
>JACPFL010000258.1:0-9813 GCA_016183025.1 Deltaproteobacteria bacterium
GGCGCTGCTGGGGCTGCTCGGGGAGGCCGGGTGGGATCCGGCGATCCTCGACCTGGATGGGCTCGCGGTCTCGCACCTGTTCCGGTACTTCCTGCCAGACGCCCAGAGCGTGTACGCCCTGCTCGATATCGGCGCGGCCAAGAGCACCGTGGTGGTCATGGACGGGGGCGAGGCGCGATGGATCCGGGCCATCCCCCTGGCGGGCCACGCCCTGACCCAGGGCCTGCAGGACCGGCTCGACCTGGGCTTCGCGGAAGCCGAGGCGGTCAAGCGGGGGGCGGCCATCGCCGGGACGGCCGCCGACCTGCCAGCAGAGCAGGCCAGGCGGGCCGGCGAGGCGCTGGCCGCGGCCTTCGACCCGCTGCTCCGGGAGATCCAGCAGACGCTGGAGGCCTTCGAGCAGCGCGAGGGGAAGCCCGTGGTGGAGGCCTATCTCCTGGGCGGCAGCGCGCGCCTGCGCGGCCTGCCCGCACACCTGAGCAAGGCCCTGGAAATCCCCGTGGCCACACTCGACCAGAGCTTCTGGCACTCGGCCGGGCTCCCCCGGTTCGCCGAGCCCGAGATGGCGACCCTCCCCCAGGCCTTCGGCCTGGCCCTGCGCGTGATGGCCGGCAGCCGTCTCCCGAAGCTGAACTTTCGCCGGGGCCCGTTTGCGCGGGAGCAGGAGCGGCGGGCGACGCGGGGCAAGATGGTCGCGCTCGGCGCACTGGCCGGGGCAGCCCTGCTGCTCGGGGCGGCCGACCTCTGGCTCAAGTACGAGGACACGGGACAGCGGCTGAACGACCTGAACGCCCAGGTGCGGCGGCTGTACCGGGAGGCCTTCCCGGGGGGTGGGGCCGTGACCAACGAGCTGGTCCAGGCCCGGACCCGCCTGGACGAGTTGCGCAAGCGGGCGGCGCAGTTCGGGCTGGCCGCCGGGCCGGAGGTGAGCGCCCTGGAGATCCTGCGGGAGCTCTCCAGCCGCATCCCCCGCGAGGTGCGGGTGGACGTCCAGGAGCTGGTCATCGAGCAGGCCAAAGTCCGCCTGCGGGCCGAGACCGAGTCCTTCGACGCCGCGGACCGGATCAAGGCCGAGCTGCTGCGCGACCCCCGCTTCAAGGACGTGCGGATCAGCGACGCCAAGGCGGGCGTGGACCAGAAGAAGGTCATCTTCCAGCTCACCTTCGCGCTGGCCGACGGGAAGCCCTGAGATGCGCCTGAACCGCCGCGAGAAGCTGGGCGTGATCGGCGCGGGGGTCGTGGTGGCGGGGGCGCTCGTGTACGTCGCGGCGGTCGCCCCGGTCCTGGGCCGGCTGTCCGAGCTGGACGCCCGGATCGCCCGGAAGCAGGTCGAGCTGGGGCAGCTCGCCGCGCTGCGGGCCCAGTACGCCCAGCTCAAAGCGCAGGTGGACCAGGTGGAGGCGCGCATCGCCGAGGCCCGCGGCACCTTCTCCATCCTCTCGTTCCTGGAGGGCCAGGCGGTCCGGCTGGGGATCCGGGACCGGATCGCCTCCATGCGGCCGCAGACCACCCCGCTCTTCGACCGGTACCGGGAGACGGCGGTCGAGGTGCGCCTGGAGCGCGTCTCCCTGAACCAGCTCGTCAACTACCTCTACCAGCTCGAGGCGACCCCGCAGCGGCTCGTGATCAAGCGCCTGAACATCCGGACCCGGTTCGACAACCCGGCCCAGCTCGACGTGACCTTCCAGGTCGCCACCTACGAGCTGGCCTGAGCCCATGCCCGGGCGCCGCACCCTCCTCCTGACGGTCGTCGGCTATGTGGCCTTCGGCCTGGCCGTCTTCCTCGTGGCCCTCTACTTCACCTTCCCCTACGACGTCCTCCGGGAGCGCCTGGCCGCGGAGGTGCAGCAGGCCACGGGCCTGAGCGCCCGGATCGGGGCCGTCCGGCCCCAGCTCCCGGCCGGGATCGTGATCGACGACCTCCGCCTGTACCCGACGCCACAGGCCACCGCGCCGTTCGTCCGCCTCGCGCGCGTCACGGCGTCTTCGGTCCTGGATCTGCTGCAGGGCCGCCCCCCCTCCGTCGAGTTCGTCGGGCAGGCCGCGCAGGGGAGCCTCACCGGCAGCGTGCTCCAGGAGGAGTCCCGGCGGACGATCTCGCTGCAGTGGCGCGAGGTGGACCTGGGCCAGCTCCAGCCCTTGCTCGGGTCGCTCCCGTTCCAGCTCACCGGCCGGAGCCGGGGGACGCTCCGGCTGGCCTCGCCGGGGAACGACCACACCCGGGGCTCGGGAAGCGCGGAGCTGCAGGTCGAGCGCGGGAGCTTCCGGTACCAGAGCCCGGGCGGGCTCAAGCTCCCGGAGGTGAGCTTCACGGGCCTCCACCTCCGGCTCGACCTGGGGGGCGGCCAGCTCCGGCTGCGGGAGGGGAGGGTCGACGGGACGGATCTGCAGGTCACCGCGCTCGGGCAGTCTGTACTCCGCCGCGCGCTCGGGGAGAGCCCTATTGCCGGCCAGCTCCGGCTCCGCCTCACCCCGGCGCTTCGCCAGCGGGCCCCCGAACTGGGCCTCCTGGTCACCGGGGCGCCCGACCCCGAAGGGTTCGCCACCTACACCCTGACCGGGACGCTCGCCGCCCCCCGCCTCCTCCCCCGCTAGGCACCGTCCCGCACTCGCCTCCTGACGAGCGGGCCGTCCCGCCCTGAGACTTTCTCGTTGACACCCGAGCGCTTCGGTGTAAAATTCCGCCCGCTCTTCCCCCCGAGCGACTCCCCGGGCGGTCCCCCCAGCCCCCGTCACGACTCTTGCATAGGACGCGTGTCTCCACCGCGCGTCTGGCGCGGCGCACAGGGGGCGACCATGTCCAAGCTGCTCATCTACCGTGACAACGCCCTCCTCACCGAATGCCCGTTGGTCCGCGACCAGCTCACGATCGGTCGCCGCGACGGGAACGACCTGGTGCTGGACGACCCCGCTGTGGCCCGTCGCCACGCGGTGCTCCGGCGCAGCGGCCAGCGCTTCCTCCTGATCGACGAGAGCGCCGGGGTGACCCGGGTCAACGGCCAGCCCCTGGCCCGCAAGCTCCTGGACGATCGCGACGAGATCGGGATCGGGGCCTACCGGATCATCTACACGACCGATCCCGCGGCCCTGCCCAGCGGGGGGCCTGCAGGGGCCCCCCCGGAAGAGCCCACGCGCATCCTGTATTACAACGATGAGGCGCGCCGCGTCGGGCTCGAGCGCCCGTTCCTCGAGGTGGTGGGGGGGCCGGACGCCGGCCGGGTGCTCCCCCTGACCCGGAAGGAGGTCACGGTCGGCAAGGGGCGCGCCTGTGAGCTGGCCTTGACGGACGAGTTCGTCTCGGCCCGCCACCTCCGCATCACCTGCCTCGAGGGGCGCTACCTCCTGCAGGACCTCGACAGCAAGAACGGCACCTTCGTGAACGGCACCCGGGTGTGGACCGCCGCCCTGGAGCTGGGCTCGGAGGTCCGCCTCGGGCGCACCACCCTGCGCTTCTGGACCCGCCGGACCGAGGAGCGGCTCGACGTGGGGAGCGAGGAGGCCTTCTGCGGGATGATCGGGCGGAGCCCGCGGATGCGGGAGGTCTTCGCCCTGCTCCGGCGGGTGGCGGACTCGGAGCTGACCGTGCTGTTCCTGGGCGAGAGCGGGACGGGGAAGGAGCTGGCCGCCCGGGCCCTGCATGCCCTGAGCCCCCGGACGCGCCGGCCATTCCTGGCCATCAACATGAGCGCCATCACGCCCGAGCTGTTCGAGTCTGAGCTGTTCGGCCACGAGAAGGGCGCCTTCACCAACGCCTACAGCCAGCGCCGCGGCGCCTTCGAGCTGGTGGACGGCGGGACGCTCTTCCTCGATGAGATCGGCGAGCTGGCGGCGACGCTGCAGCCGAAGTTCCTGCGGGCCCTCGAGGAGCGCGAGATCCGCCGGGTGGGCGGCAATGAGACGATCCGCCTGGCCTGCCGGGTCATCGCGGCCACGAACCGCTCGCTCCGGCAGGAGGTGGCGGCCGGCCGCTTCCGCGAGGACCTGTACTACCGCCTCATGATCTTTCCCATCGTGATCCCCCCGCTGCGCGAGCACCGCGAGGATATCCCCCTCCTGGTCCAGGCGTTCCTGCAGGGCGAGGCGGGCCGCCATGGCCCCGTCGAGCTGGCGCCGGAGGCGATGCAGGCCCTGCTGGACTACCACTGGCCCGGCAACGTCCGCGAGCTGAAGAACCTGCTGCAGCGGGCGCTGGTCACGCGCCGCGACCGGACCATCCGGCGGGAGGAGCTGACCTTCCTGCCACCGGGGGGCGGCCTCACCACGGCGATGGAGGAGCTGGGCGACCTCTCGCTGGAGAGCGCGGAACGCCAGGTGATCCTCCGGGCCCTGCGCGAGCACCGGTGGAACAAGAAGGCCGCCTCCGACGCCCTGGGGATCGCGAAGTCGACGCTCTACGAGAAGATCAAGCGCTACGGGCTGCTCCGGGACCTCTGAGCGGCGCCCCGCGTCTCACCACGCCTCGCGCCGCCCGCCTGCTGGCCGCCCCACCGCTCCACCCGCCACCTCCCGGCCCGGCAGGAGCCACGGCCCGGTTTGGCGACCTTCGCCCGTCCTGAAATCGGACGGCCGGGCCAGAATCGGCTGGCGAACGCGCGACGACTCTGCGCTGGGACCGCTCAGGCGCCACGGCACGCCCCTTGCTCGGACCGGCGGGTCAGACATGGAGGAGACGCTGATGATCTCGAGGATTCGCCGGCTCCTGAGTGGTCGTCGAGGCCAGGGGCTCACCGAGTACATCATCATGGTGGCCATGATCGCCATCACGGCCATTGCGGTGGTCACGCTCTTTGGGCAGCAGGTGAAGAACATCTGGAACGCGGCCGTGCTGCAGCTCACCGGCAAGACGGACGCGAAGCCACAGAAGGTCCGGGCTCACGAAGGGGGCGAGAAGCCCACGCTGGGAGACTTTGGAGTCCGGTAGGGTCGCCCGGGGGAGCCCCTGCCTGAGGAGGGGGGGTCTGCCCTCGCCCCCTCTCCTCGCTCCCCCATCCTGGAGCCAGGCGTGATCCCATGCGGTTGGATGCGTTTCGCCTCTCACGTGATGCCCGGGGGCAGGCCCTCACCGAGTTGGTCCTCGTGGCCCCCCTCACCATCCTGATCATCCTCGGCGTGATCCAGATGGCCCTGCTCTTCAATGCCCGCTCCGTGGTGGCCTACGCCGCCTACGGGGCTGCCCGGGCCCTCCACGTGCATCAGGGGCGCCTGGAGCCCTCGCGGGAGGCGGCGTACCGGATCTGCGCCGGCCTCCTCGGCCCTGCCCGGCGGCCCGACCAGCGGATCGGGCGGTTGGCGGAGGCGCGGCTCTACACCGATGTGCAGATCCAGGCGGAGGGACGGCAGCCCCTCCGCCGGGGGACGGCCGTGCGGGTCCAGGTGCTTCACCACTTCAGGCTGGGGATCCCGATCGCCGGGCCGCTCATCGCCGGCCTGGGGCGCGTGGTGGCGCCTGGGCGGTGGCTTCACCCGTCCCGCATCCCGATCCGGGCCTCTTACCTGGTGCGCCTGTGAGGACCACGAAGCCTGCCCGTCGGACTTTCCCCCCACGCCTCGGCCTCGAGGCTCGGGGGCAGGCCATGGTTCCGCTCCTCCTCAGCATGCTGACGCTCGTCTTCGCGGTGATGAGCATCCTCTACGTGGGTCGAGCCACGACCGAGAAGGTCCGCATGCAGGACGCCCTGGATGCCGCAGCCCTGGCCGGCGCCGTGTGGGAGGCCCGCGCGTTGAACTTCGCCGCGTATGCCAATCGGGCCATGATCGCCCATCTGGTCACCATCACCCAGCTCACGAGCCTGCACTCGCATGCCCAGTTCACGGAGGAGTTCCTGGAGTGGCTGAGCCGAGGGGCGGTCCTGATCCCTACCTTGGGCCCGATCGCGTCCCGCCTCCTGTCGGTCTCCGGCAAGGCCTACCGGCAGGTCGCGCTGCAGGCCAACCGGGCCGGGGTGCCCGCAGCCCAGTTCATGAACGACCGTCTGAGCCAGGCACAGGCCCTCATGCTCCGAGCCGTCCAGGCAGGGCTGCCCCACATCGTCGGTCAGGTCCTGGCGGAAAATGACCCGGCCTTGCGCCTCGATCCGGCCGCCCTCGCCAGGGTCGCCCGGGACACCAGGGCCCTCGGCCGTGCGGTGAGCCGCGGCTCCCCGGAGGAGCTGCAAGGGGTCACCTGGGAAACGCTGGATGACTTCTCCCGGCGGCGGGCCTGGCGTACCCCCCGGGTCGGCTTGCTCCCCTATCTGGAGAAGGACGGCGGCTCGGCCCTCACGGCTCAGGAGATCCGGGCCTGGGACCATCTCTTCCTGTGGCACCCGGGCTGGTCCCGCTTGAAGCTCCGATGGCAGCGCACCCCGCTGATCCAGAAAGAGGCTCGAGCCACCGCCTTCGGCTACCGGGGGATCCCGACCTTCCTGACGCTCGCAGAGCCGATGCGGGATCGACCCTCGGTCACGCTGGCCGCGAGCCGGGCGCTCGAGCACGTGGTCCAGCTCAACGCGACCGGGTGGGAGATCCCCGGGCTCCGGGGCAGACGCGCCGTGGTCCAGGCGCGGGCAGAGGTCGTCTACCGCCGCCCAGACCGTGACGAGCCACCCAACCTGTATAACCCATTCTGGGAGGCCCGACTCGCCCCGATTGCCCGCCCCCGCATCCCTCGCCCCACCCAAGCGGGAGGGGCTCGATGAGCAGGCCCCTGCCCACGGCCTGCCCCGACCAGGGCGAGCGGCGAAGCCGTGAGAGGGGGCAGGCTCTGGTCGAGCTGGCCATCCTGCTTCCCGTGATCGTGGGGGTGCTCCTGTGGTCGCGAGATTTTGCCACCGCCTTCCATTATCGCCACACCGTGCTCCAGGCATCCCGGTTCGCCGCGTGGTCGGCCCTGCGGGAACCCTCCTCGCGCGCGCGGTCACGCCCCTCGCTCCGGCGCATTGCCGAGGAGACGCGGACCCGGATCCTGGCCGGGCTGCCGGGAGAGCTCCGGATCGAGGAGCGCTCGTCACTTGAAGGTGTTCCGGGCGGAGGCCTGCTGGGGTTGGCGATTGAACGGCTTGGCCTGAGCCCGGAGGGGAAGTTCACGGCCAGAGTCCGCCTCCCCCTGGATCGCATGCTCCAGAATCCCGCCTTCGCGGGCAGGCAGCTGGAGGAGCACCGCACAGTGGTGGGCCGAACCTGGAGAGCCCCCGACACAGCCAGTGTCCGCGAGGTCGTGGCCCGCCAGCACCTTGGAGGGGCCTCCCGCTGGCTCGGACCCGCGCTGGCCATCGTCCACCTCGACGCTGTCCGGGTGAACCTCGATGCGTTGCCGAAGCGGGCGCCGTAACCCCCGAACCTCAGGCCCGGCCGCATGGGTCCTCGCCGTCATCATCAGCGGGACCGCGGCGGTGCCGAGCCTCGCCTCGGAGCTGCCCACTGTGCCCGGGGCCCGGCCCACCCCGCTCGGCGAAGTGCCCCTGCCAGGCGGGCTCGCCATGCGGCTGACCCTGGTCGAGGCCCCGCCCCCCTGGGCCGAGGTCGTCTCGTACTATCGCCACCTCTTTCGTCAGCGAGGCCTTCGGGTCCTGCCCGGCCCCCACGGCGCCCTCCCCGCTCTCATCGCCCTCGGCGATGCGCACCTCGTCACCATCCTGCTGCTGGAGATGACACCGGTGCAGCTCCGGTTCGTGACCGCGGTGACCACACTCGCCCCTGGAACCGAGGCCAAGGGGGACGTGGGCAGCCGCGGAGACTCCGGGGACGCGTGGCTCTCACTTTGGCTCAGGGACGGCAGGGGAGCGGGTGAGCTCCGGGTCCAGCATGTCGATGGCCCGCCGGGGCTGGCGATCCACCGGCTCCGGACCCGGATGCGACAACGTGGCTGGATGGAGATCCCGCTCCTTCCAAGACGGATGGGCCCACAGGAGCAGGTCCTCGCGCTCGGCCGAGACGGGCAGGTGCTCCTCGTGAGCGTCGAGCCCGATCCGGCAGGCCGTGGCAGCGTGCTGATCCTGGTCACGATGCGGGAGCGGCCATGACCAGGCTCCCTTCTCCTCGCTTCCCCTGCGACGCGCGGGGACAGGCGTTGACCGAATACCTCGTGGCGTGTGCGGCGTTGCTCGCGGCGCTGGTGGGCGCCTCTGCGCTGCTCCAGGCCGGGCTCGCGGCCTCCGTGCGGGAGCTGGTCCTCATGATCGCCCTGCCCCTGCCGTGAGGCTGTCGGCCGGGACCGGCTCGCCCCATGCCGCTGCGGATCTCCCTACTGGTCGCCCTGGTGTCCGGGGTGATCGGGGCGTACCTGGTCCAGGCTCACCTGGTCCGGCTCCAGCGTGACCTGCGTGCAGGGACGGACCTGGTCGAGATGGTGGTGGTCGGCGAAGACCTCCCGGCAGGCGCCGTGCTCCAGGCAGGCAGTCTGGCCCGCCAGCGGCTCCCCCAGAAGTACCGCCCTGGCAGTGCCCTGACCCCCGAGGATGTGGACCTTGTACTGGGTCAACCCCTCACGGTTCCTCTGAAACGGGGCGACCCGCTGCTCTGGGCCGTAGTAGGAGGCGCCCAGCCACCCCGGGGGCTGGCCGATCGGATCCGGGAGGGGGGCCGGGCGCTGGCCATCCCGGTGGACCCGGTGGCGGCGGTGGGGGGGCACCTGCGTCCCGGCAATCGCGTCGACATTCTGGTGAGCAACCTTCCCACAGGGCAAGGTCGCGAGGGAGTTCGGACGGTGCTCGAGAACGTCCTCATCCTGGCCACGGGATCGGAACGCGGCCAGGCGACGGAACAGGGCCAGGAGCCGGGCGGGGAGCAGCCCAGCGACTTCTCCACGGTCACGCTGCTCGTGGAGCCGCAAGAGGCGCCCCTTCTGGTCCACGCCCGTGATCTGGGCAAGTTGACCCTGACCCTCCGACACCCTGAGGACCTGGCCCGGCTTCCCGGTCCAGGCACGCGGTCCGGAGAAGCCCCGCCTCGGCGCCCCCGTCAAGTTCCGGCAGGAGCGGCCAGGGCCGAGGTCATCAAAGCCGGAGAGCTGTCCCCCCCTGCACCGCGCGGCGTGATGGCGCCCAGCACGGATGGCGAGCACGCCGTCGACCCGGGCGCATAACCTCCTCGCGCCGCTGCTGCTCGCCATCTGGGCGGCCCCACTCCCGGCGGAGGCGCAGGACATCGTCGTGCTCAAGGGACGGCAGCACCTCGTGGAGAGCGGGCCGCTGGAGCGGGCGGCGGTCGGGGACCCGACCGTCGCGGACATCCGGCTCCTCCGGGGCGACAGGCAGGTCCTGATTGTCGGCAAGGCCCCAGGGAGCACCGACCTGATCCTCTGGCGCCGGCGCGGCGGGCGGGAGCAGCGCGTGATCCGCGTCATCACGAGCGAGAGCGACCAGCTCGAGGAGGACCTCCACCGCCTGGTCGGTCCCCTCGAGGGGATCCGTGTGCGGACCATCGGCGGTCGCATCGTGATCGACGGCACCGCGTACCGCCAGAGCGACTACCAGCGGGTCGCGGCCATCAGCCGCGCCTACGGAAACGTGACCAACCTTGTTCAGCTCGGCCCCCAGGCCCGGAGCGCCCTTGGCAGCCTGGTCAGCGAGGCCCTGCGCCGCGCGGGATTGACGCGGGCTCGCGCCGTGCCGCTGGGAGGAAACCTGTTCCTCCTTGGTGAGGTCGAGAGCCAGGAGGACCTGGAGCGGGCCCGGACGATCGCGACCGCCTTTGGGGAGGACGTGCGCAGCCTGCTCCGGTCTCCCTCCTCCCCCGCCCAGATGGTCTTCATGGACGTGAAGATGATGGAGATCAACCGCCGGCGGGCGACCGCCCTGGGGATCGACTGGCAGGACGCCATCAACATCACCGGGA
>JACPFL010000258.1:9838-22687 GCA_016183025.1 Deltaproteobacteria bacterium
AACATTACCGGGAAGTTCAACATCCTGCGCTCCGGGGCCGAGGGCGCAGGGCCCCGGGGGGTCGCGGTGGCCGAAGGGATCTCCGCCACGATCAACCTGCTCATGCAGAAGGGAGACGCCCGCATCCTGGCCAACCCGAAGCTGGTCGCGCGCAGCGGCCACAGCGCCGACTTTCTCGCCGGCGGCGAGATCCCCGTGGTGGTCGTGGGGCAGTACGTCTCCCGGGTGGAGTGGAAGCGCTACGGCATCATGCTGGCCATCACCCCTGAGGTCCGCCCCCCGCAGGCGGTCTCCACGCAGATCCGCGTGGAGGTGAGCACGCTCGACCGGGCCAACGCCGTTCAGGGGATCCCCGGCATCCTGACGCGCCGGGTGGCCACCGCCGTCCTGCTCCGTCCGGGCCAGACGGTCATCCTCTCCGGCCTGTTGAGCCACGAGGCCAGCAAGGACGTGGACAAGGTGCCGCTCCTGGGACAGATCCCCGTGCTCGGGGAGCTGTTCAAATCGCGGCACTTTCAGAACCGCCTCACGGAGCTGGCCATCTTCGTCACCCCGGCCCTGATCGTGGACGAGGACCCCGCCAGCCAGCGCACCCTCACGGAGATGCGCGAACGGTACGACCGGGCCGGGGAAACCCTGAAATTTCACCTGATGGACTGAGGGAGGAACGCCCGTGGCGCTGCAGATCACCGTCAACGCATCCGACCGGACCGAGCCACACCTGTTCCGTCAGTCGCTCATCCGCATCGGGAAGGCCCCCGGCAACGACCTCCTGCTCCCCTTCCCGGAGGTCTCCCGGATCCACGCCTGCATCCGTCTGGAGCGCGCCGGGATGATGATCGAGGACCTGCGGAGCAAGAACGGCACCTTCCTGAATGGCCGCCGCCTGTCAGCCCCGGGGACCATGGAACCCGGAGACCTAGTCCGGATTGGCAGGGCGACCCTCTCCATGGCCCTGAGCTCGGAGCCTCCCAGCACCCTCCAGCCTCCGGCCTCCTCCACCCCCTCATCCGAGCCCCGCGTCCAGGAGGGCCCTGCCGAGCCGCCCGAGGTGCCGGTGGAGCTCCGGGTGGCATTGCACCGTCGCCTCATCGAGGCGATGGAGCTGCGCCGGATTGACCTGCGCCGGGCCGACCAGGGCGCCCTCCGGGCCCGAGCGGAACAGGCCCTGGAGATGCTGATCGAGGAGATCAGGCCGGAGATCCCCGGGGAGATTCCCCGCGCCCGCCTGCTCAAAGAGGTCCTGGACGAGGCGCTGGGCCTGGGCCCACTCGAGGACTTTCTCCAGGACCCGGCCATCACGGAGATCATGGTCAATGGCCGGGACCATGTCTATGTGGAACGGGAGGGCCGGCTGCTCCTGACGGGCCGGCGCTTCGTGGGCGACGAGGCGGTCCTGGCCGTGATCGAGCGGATCGTGGCCAGGGTCGGGCGTCGGATCGATGAGAGCTCCCCTCTCGTGGACGCCCGCCTGCCGGACGGCTCCCGCGTTCACGCGGTCATCCCCCCGCTCGCCCTGCGCGGCCCCTGCCTCACGGTCCGGAAGTTCGCCCGGACCCCCTTCACCCTTCCCGATCTCGTGGCTGCCGGGACGCTCTCCGCTCCGGCGGCGACGTTCCTCCGCCAGTGCGTCCGCCTCCGCAGGAGCCTCATCATCTCCGGGGGCACCGGCTCCGGGAAGACCACGCTCCTCAACGTCCTCGCCGCCTGCATCGCGTCGGACGAGCGGATCATCACGATCGAGGACGCGGCCGAGCTGCAGTTGCCCCAGGCTCATGTGGTCTCCCTGGAGGCCCGGCCTCCCAACCTCGAGGGGCGAGGGGCGGTGACCATCCGCGACCTCGTCCGGAACGCGCTCCGGATGCGCCCGGACCGCATTGTGGTGGGCGAATGCCGGGGTGGGGAAGCGCTGGACATGCTCCAGGCGATGAACACAGGGCACGACGGCTCACTCACCACAGCCCATGCCAACTCCCCACGGGACATGCTACTCCGGCTGGAGACCATGGTCCTCATGTCGGGCATGGAGCTCCCCCTGCGCGCCGTGCGCGAGCAGATCGCGTCAGCCATCCACATCATCGTCCAGCAGGCGCGCTTCCCCTCCGGCCACCGGCGTGTCACCCAGATCACCGAGGTCACCGGGATGGAGCAAGAGGTCATCACCACTCAGGATCTCTTTCGCCTGGAGGCCGAGGCCGACAGCGACGGCCCCGCGGCCGGGCAACTCCGCCCCACGGGCTACGTCCCGCGGTTCTACGAGGGCTTGCGCGAGCGGGGGGCGGACCTCGACCTCGGACTCTTCCGCCGGGGCGGTGATGGAGGATGAGGGGCTGCTCCTCGGCGGGATCGCCCTGGCCACGGCCCTGCTCCTCGGCCTCATGGGCGCGGCCATCGTCCAGGGCCTGTGGGTGACCGGCCGCAGGGGTCGTCAGGCCTACCTTCGCGCCACCGAGACGCGACTGGCGCACCTCTTCGTCTTCATCGGCCCTCGACCCGTGCTCTATGCCAGCGCAGGCCTGAGCCTGTCCGGTGCCGCGCTGGGATGGGTGCTCTTCCGCCATCCCATCCCGGCGGCCGTGGCTGGAGGACTCTGCTGGACCCTGCCTTCCCGCATCCTCAGCCACCTGGAGCGGCGGCGGCGACAGCAGCTCGAAGAGCAGCTGGTGCCCGCGCTCAACACCTTGTCGAGCGCGCTCAGAGCGGGCTTCTCCCTCCCCCAGGGGCTGGAGCGTCTGTCCCAGGAGATGGGCCCGCCACTGTGTCAGGAGTTCGGACTGGTCCTGAACGAGCACCGGCTGGGGATCTCGCTCGAGCAGGCCCTCGAGCACCTGCGGGCCCGGCTCCAGAACGAGGCCATGGATCTCGTGGTGGGCGCCGTGCTCCTGGCGTACGGCACCGGCGGGAACCTCTCGGAAGTCCTGACACAGATTGCCCGACTCCTGCGAGAGCGGACCCGGATCAAGCGGAAGATCCGGAGTCTGGTCGCGCAGGGGCGACTCCAGGGGACCGTGGTCAGCCTCCTGCCGGCGACCTTCGGCCTGGCCCTGCACCTGCTCGATCCGGGGTTGCTCGCGCCGGTGTTCCGGGACCCCCTGGGGCTCCTGTGCCTGGCGGCAGCCGCCCTCTTCCAGGCCGCAGGTTGGCTCCTCATCCGGCGGATCACCAGCATCGAGGTGTGAGGGGGCCCGTGGTCCCTCCCGTCGCTCTGCTGGCTGGCCTCGCCATCACGCTGATCGTGCATGCCCTGCTGCGCCGGGTCCACGTGCCGGCGCCTCCGCGCCACCCCGGCGCGGTCCCCCGGGGTGCGCGTCTGCTGCGGGTGGTGAGCACCTGGCTCGATCCGCTGTATCGCCGGCCCTTCCTCCGGCGGTACACCGACCGACTCCAGCGACAGCTCACGGCGGCCGGCGAGACGCGCCTCCATGCCGATGAATGGCTCGCCCTCAAGGCCCTGGGCGGGCTGGTCGGCCTCCTGATGGGATTGCTGGCCCTGAGCCGATCGCCTCACGGGAGCGCGCTGGCAGGAGTCCTTGGCGTCATCCTCTTCCAGCTCCCCGACCTCTGGCTGCGGCGGCAGCTCCGCAGACGGCAGGCCCGGATCCTGCGGGCCTTCCCCTACTATCTCGACCTCCTCACCCTGGGCCTGGAAGCCGGACTGGACTTCACCGCTGCGGCAGGCCGCGTGATCGAGCGCGCGCGCCCCGGACCGCTCCGGGACGAGCTGGCCCTCATGCTGCAGGAGATCCGGATGGGGAAGTCACGCCGCCATGCCCTGCGAGACCTCTCGGACCGGATCGGGCTCCCCGCCCTGGCCACGGTCATCGGGGCCATCGTCCAGGCCGATCAGCTCGGCACGAGCCTGGGGCAGATCCTGCGGGCCGAGGCGCAGCATTTCCTGGACGAGCAGTTCCAGCGGGCCGAACGACTCGGCCACGAGGCCCCGGTCAAGCTGCTGCTCCCATTGCTGGGGTGTATCTTCCCGGCCACGTTCCTGCTGATCTTCGCGCCAGTCCTGCTCAGGGTCCTGCGGTCCGGGGCCTGGTGAGCCATGCGGGCGATCAACACGACCACAGGCCGGCCGCTCGCCATCGAGGTACGAGTGCTGACGGGGCTCAGCCGGCTGCGGGGCCTCATGTTCGCCCGCGGCCTGCGGCCGGGCCAGGCCTTGCTGCTGCCCCGATGCCGGGCCATCCACACCGGCTTCGTCAGGGAGCCCATCGACGTCGTGTTTCTGGAAGCGACGGGCCACGTCCTCAGACTCTGTGACCAGCTCCGCCCGTTCCGGGTCCGCACCTGTCCAGGAGCCTGCGCAGTCCTGGAGCTGCCGGCCGGCTCCGCGGCCCGCACCCAGACCAGCGTTGGCGACCAGGTGGTCCTGCAATGATCCGGGCTCTCAACGCTGGCGTTCGGCACCGGTGGTGGCTGGGGATCGCCTGCCTGGTGGCTGGCGGGGTGGCGTTGGTCCTCTGGGATCCCCTGGGGGCTGCCCGTGCCCCCACCGCGTCACGAGCGAGTGAGGCCCGGGGGAGGCCAGCGCCGGCGACCTCACGAACAGCCCCCCCGGCGGTGGCGGACGAGCAGCGGGCCCAGCGGGAGTTCGCGCTCGGACGTTGGCTGGAGCGCCACTGGCGGGCACGCCCGGAGTACCTCTATCTGGCCACTCGCCGTTACGAGCAGGCGTTGCGCCACCTTCCCGAGGACGGATCCCTTCTCCGGCGCGCCCAGATCGCCGAGGCGCTGCGCTCCGCTCAAGACCGGCTTGATGCGCAGCACCGGGCCGCGCTGATCACGGCACGAAAGGCCAGGCACTACGGGCACAGCAAGGCGGAACGGCAGCTCCTCACCGAGCTGCTCCGAGCGATCCCGGACCACGCTGACCCTCGGTACCGGACGATGAAACGTCTCATCCCCGCGGAGTGACCTCCATGGCGCTGCCCTGGCGCCTCGTCCTCGGCCTGCTGGTGGCAGGCCTGCCCCCCGGCCTGACATCAGCGGCCGCAGGCGGGGACGGACCCTCACCGGCGAGAGCGTGGACGCCCGACGCGGCCGTCCAAGCCGCCCCCTCAGCGCCGCCCGCGGGCGCTGATCCGTCCGGTGTGACGGAGTCCCTGAACGCGGCGGGAAGCCTCTACCTGGGCGACGCGCTCCAGGCCGCTGTCTCAAGAGTGGGCCAGGCCCTGGAGGTGTGCCCGGCCAGCGTCCTCTGCCAGGCGCTGCGCGTTGTGCTGCGACGGCTGCACTACCTCCAGGCCTATGCCTCGTGGTCCAGGCTCACATCGGGACCCCCGGCTCGCACCCCTCCGCCCCTGGCAGGCCTCGTGGCGGCCTGGGAGGCCGAGCTGCGTCTCGACCATCACCTCTTCGGTCCCCGGCATACCCCGGTGCGCGGGCGCCTGCGGGGGATGCTGGCGGAGGGATGGTCTCAGCTCGCCGAGGAAGCGCTCGCGCGGGGACATCTCCGCAAGGCCCGTCTCTTCCTGGGGCGGGTCCAGGGAACGCCGGGGAGCCCCCGGACGGCGGCCCTGTGGCAGCACCTCCGCGAGCGTGTGAGGGATCTCTACCCCGAGGGCTACGCCCTGGAGGAGCTCGATCCCGAACTCGCCGCGCAGCGGTGGGGCGAGGTCGTGGAGCTGGGGCTGGCCGGGGAGGAGGCCGTCGTCAGGGCACGGGAACGGCTCGAGGCGCTGAGGCGTCGGACCGCTGAAGGAACCAGGGCCGGGCCTGCTGTGGGGCCAACTACCGTCCCTCCTGGGCCAGCAGGCTCACCACCTCAGTGAGCACCTGGTCAGCCTCGATGCGTACCGCGACCTCCCGCTCGAGGTTGAGCGCGGGGTTCACGACCCGGAGCCGGTGCGAGCCTGCTGGCAGACGGATCCCGATCAGCGGGGTCACCCCCTGGAGCCGCCCTTCCCAGTGGACCTCGGCCCAGGGGATGGCGTTGATGTTCAGGGTCCCGAACGCCCGGTCCAGCGTCGCCCGGATCTCCCGGCGCTCGGCCTGCTCCAACAGGATGGGCTGGGCCCACTCCCGGTACCCTTCCTGCTGGACACGGATTCGGTACTGACGGCCCGTGGACAGACCGCCGATCTCCAGCGGTGTCACGCCGACAGCCTGCTGGTCCAGGTAGACCCGCGCACCCGGAGGCGTCGAGGTCACGCTGACGCTCCCATGCAGCGGATGCGACCCCCCACGCTGCACAGCCGAACTGGCTGTTGGCGGCACGGGAGACGCGGCACCCGATGGGAAGGTCCGGGTGTCGGGTCGCGTCCTCCCCTGGCGTGATGTCGGCCGAGGGCCGGGAGCCACCGTGGGACGGAGGACAGATGGTCCGGCACCAGTAGCCGTCAGGCCGGGCGGAGCAGTCCCCTTCGCCCCGCCCCTGTCTGCCAGGCGCTGCAGGGCGACCTGTATGACCCGGACTTCGCCAGGGTCCAGCAGCACCGTGGTCCGAAACGGCTCGTATCCGTCACTGAGCGCCTCAAGGATATACCGATCCCCGGCCGGTAGCTGATCCACGGTCACGGGGGCCCGAACCCCGACGCGCTGCTTGTTGAGGTAGACCTCAGCTTCCACAGGGTCCACACGGACCGTGAGGCTGGCAAACGCCGTCGGGCGGGCCGGTGGACCGGAGGAGGGCACCGTGCGCAGGCCGACCTGGACTCCAGCCACGGTCAGGAGGGTCGCGGCCAGGGCCATACCGGCTTTCAGCCGGCCCGGGGAGCGACGGATGGGCCGCCCGCGCGGGCCCCCGACCGGAGGCGACAGTGACGGCAACGGTCGTTTTCCGGACGGTGTGCGAAGGGTCCGCGTCCCCGCCTCGGCGGCGCCGCCTGCACCTGGCCGGGGGCGCGCCTCGGTTGCCGCCCTCTCCTCCTTGAAGAGCTCGTGCATGCGGGCTCCGAGTCCCACCGCGGCAAGGCTCAGGCCGTGCGCCTGCGCGAAGGCGGCCAGCGCCCCATGCATCTCTTCTGCCTGCTGGTAGCGTTCCTCCCGCCGCGGGGCCAGCGCCTTCAGGACGATCTCCTCCAGGGCTTCGGGAATGGCCGGGTCGTGGGCCCGGGGTGGCACGATCCGGGGGTCCCGCACCAGCGCCAGGGTCTCCAGGTCCGTCGCGCCCCGGAAGAGCCGCACGCCGGTGAGCATCTCGTAAAGGATGATCCCGGCGGAGTAGAGGTCCGCCCGCTGGTCCACCGGGACCCCCAGGGCCTGCTCGGGCGCCATGTAGCTCAATTTGCCGCGGAGCACCCCGG
Organism: Deltaproteobacteria bacterium; assembly: GCA_016183025.1. GTDB lineage: Bacteria > Desulfobacterota > JACPFL01 > JACPFL01 > JACPFL01 > JACPFL01. The sequence continues at coordinate 17,089 of JACPFL010000258.1, forward strand.
ATTGGGTCTCGTAGGCGATCGAGGCCGCGCGGGCGATCCCGAAATCCGCGATCTTCACCTCCCCTTCGTAGGACACGAGGATGTTCTGCGGGCTCACATCCCGGTGCACGATGCGGAGGTGGCGGTTGGCGTCATCGCGCTTGCGGTGCGCATAGGCGAGGCCCCTGCAGACCTCGGCCATGACGAAGAGGACCTGGGCCAGCGTGAGCCGCTGCCCCAGGGTCCGGCTGCGCGCGAGCACCGTGCGGAGGTCGCGGCCGGCCACGTACTCCATCGCCAGGAAATACGTGCCACCGACCTGGCCGAAGTCGAAGATCTGGACGATGTTGACGTGGGAGAGCCGGGCGGCGAGCTTCGCCTCGTTGATCAGCAGGCGGGCGAACTCGCGGTTGCCGGCCAGGTGGGGGAGGATGCGCTTGATCGCCACCCACTTCTCGAACCCCTCGATCCCCCGGGTCCGGGCCAGGAAGACCTCGGCCATGCCCCCGGTCGCCAGCTTCTCCACGAGGTCGTACTTGCCCAGGAGGGTCTCACCCATGGGGCTCCCCGCAGACGGCAGGACACGGATCCGTCTCATGCAACCACCGCACCGGCTGGGGGGGATCAGCCGGGCCTTGCCGGAATGGCGCCCGCCGCGAAGGGGGTCAGCGGCGCTCGGGCTGGCCACGCTCCGGGCGGGTCAGGCGCTCCCGCGCGTAGCGCGACCAGGGGCTGTCCGGGTCCAGGGTGAGGTAGGCCCGCCAGTGGCGGCGGGCCTGGGACTGCTGCCCGCGCTTCTCGTACACGATCGCCAGGTTGTAGTGGGCGTTGGCGTACCCGGGGGCCAGGGCCAGGGCCCGGCGGAACACGGCGATGGCGCCCTCCAGGTCCCCCTCCTCGTCCAGCACGTTGCCGAGGTTGTAGTGGGCCAGGGCGTTGCGCGGGTCCGCCTCGATGGCTCGCTCGTAGTGCGTGCGCGCCTCGGCCATCTGTCCCAGATCGTAGTGGAGGGTCCCGAGGTTGATGTGCGCGTCGGCATGGCCCGGGTCCAGCTCGACCGCCCGCTGGTAGGCCTCCAGCGCTCGGCCCTGCCTGGCCGGGTCCCCATCGGCCGCCAGCCCACGCCTGAACCACTCCTCGGCCAGCTCACGGCTCCGGCCCAGCCCCTGCACCTGCGGCCCGTCGCGCCGCCCGCGGAAGTCCAGGAGGAGTTGTCCGGTGAGCGGGTCGAGCAGGAAGGTCCGGTGTCCGACGACGAGCCGTTGGCCGTCGGCGAAGATCCGCAGCCGGCTGAGGTCCCCCTGGAACTCCGGCAGGTGCTGCCGGAGCGATCCGATGCTCCGCCGCACGCGCCGCAGGGGGATGCCGTGGTCCAGGAGGCTCTTGGCGGTGCGCAGGCCGACCAGGTCCTGGAAGCTGTAGCAGGCGCCGCGGCCGGGACCCGGGAGCGAGGGCCTGATGAACCCCTCACGGGCCCACCGCCGCAGCCGCGGGACCGGAAGGCCGACGATCCTGGCCGCCTCATCCACCGTGTACCGATCAGGGCGCGGAGCCATCGGCGACCAGTGTGCTCGACCCGGTGAGGATTATATAGGGGACCCCCCAGGTGTCAACGCCTTCTCGCATCTCCACCAGCAGACGCTGACTTGACACTCCTGACCTGGATCGGGTACTTTTTACTATGAGAGGGCGCGTCCAGGCGCCACCGTCGGCCGGGACGCCCCCTTGACCCCGGCCGGCATCCCTACACCTTCCCCCCGGAGCATGCGCGCATGGCACAGCGGTCCCATCGCTTCTGTCTCGTTCTCCACACCCACCTCCCCTACCTGCTCAACCACGGCCGCTGGCCCCACGGCAGCGACTGGCTCAACGAGGCGGCGGTGGAGTGCTACCTCCCGCTGCTCGACAGGTTGCAGCGTCTGGCGCGCGACCGGGTCCCGGCCCGGCTCACGCTCAACCTCTCCCCGGTCCTGACCGAGCAGCTCGCCTCGGACCGTTTCCGGCAGGAGTTCGACTTCTTCCTCGAGACCCGGCTCCGGTACTGCGAGGACAACCGGGGCTACTTCCGGCGCACCGGGCAGACGGCCCTGGCCGGGCTCGCGGACTTCTGGGAGGGGTACTTCCAGCGGATGCGCCAGATCGTCGACGGGCTCAAGGGGAACCTCGTGACCGGGTTCGCCGAGCTGGAGGCGAGCGGCCACGTGGAGATCATCACGTGCGCGGCTACCCACGGCTACCTCCCCCTGCTCAGCCGCGACGAGTCGCTCCACCTGCAGCTCCGCACCGCGGTCGAGACCCACCGCCGGCACTTCGGGCGCCCCCCCCGGGGGATCTGGCTGCCCGAGTGCGCGTACCGGCCACGAGGCCCGTGGCAGCCCCCGGCCGGGACCGGAGGGGCGGCCCAGGCCGCGCTGCGTCCGGGGCTCGAAGAGCTGCTGGCCCTCTACGGGCTCCGCTTCTTCGTCGCCGACACGCACCTGCTCCAGGGTGGACAGACCCTCTCGGCCTACCGCGACTTCTTCCCCGTGCTCCGGGGGCTCGCGACCGCGCAGGAGCCGCCCGCGCGCCAGCAGCCGTCCCGGTCGCCGTACCGTCCGTACCTGGTGGCGTCCCCGGGGGGCCGCGGAGAGGCCGTGGCCTTCATCCGGGACCCGAAGAGCACCCTGCAGGTGTGGAGTCGCGATGCCGGCTACCCGGGAGACGAGTGGTACCTCGAGTTCCACAAGAAGCACTTTCCCGGCGGGATGCGGTACTGGCGGGTGACCGGACCAGGGGTGGACCTCGGGGACAAGGCGGTCTATGAGCCGCAGCGGGCCGAGGCGCGCGCGCTCGACCATGCCCGGCACTTCGTCGCCCTGACCGCGGAGATCCTGCGCGGTCACGAGCGGGAGGCGCGCGAGTACGGGACCCTGTGTGCCCCCTACGACGCCGAGCTCTTCGGCCACTGGTGGTTCGAGGGCCCGCGCTGGCTCGAGGAGGTCTTCCGCGAGCTGGGGCAGACCGAGATCCGGCCGGCGACCCTGAGTGAGGCCCTCGAGTCCAGCGGCCTGCTGGAGCCGCTGATGTTGCCGGAGGGGTCCTGGGGCGAGGGAGGCGACCATCGGGTCTGGGTGAACCGGGAGACAGAGTGGACGTGGCAGCGGATCTACGAGGCTGAGCAGGCCCTGGCAGGCTGGTCCGCGCCACCGGCCGGGGCCTCGCCACTGCTCCGCCGCCTGCTGGCCCAGGCCTGCCGGGAGCTGCTGCTCCTGCAGGCCTCGGACTGGCAGTTCCTCATCACCACCTGGTCGGCCCGCGACTACGCCGAGCAGCGCTTCACCGAGCACCAGGCGGCCTTCTCGCGTCTCATGACCCTGGCCCACCAGGTCGCCGGTGGCCAGGAGCTGAGCCCCGATGAGGAGGCCGAGCTGACCCGCCTCGAGCAGGCGGACTTCGCCTTCCCGGACCTGCGGGCGGATTGGTTCGCGGCGGGCGGCTCCTCCCCTTTCCTCACGCGATAGCCCTCGCCAGCCCGATCGACCGGGCCCGTCCTCCCGACGCTCCCTTTGCGGGGCGTGGCTACCGATGATTGACTTCGCCACCGAGCGATCCTACAATCGCTCCCCAATGTCTTTGGCCCAGGCGGTCTCCCCAGCCCGAGGAGCCGAGCATCCATGAAGAAGGCGTGCGTGGACGCGGTGGTCGCCGGCCTGAAGGAGGCCGGCGTCACCTTCATCTCCTACCTGTCAGACACCTGGCTCAAGGAGGTCTACGAGCGGGTGACGCGGGACCCCCACTTCCGGGTGGTGGCCGCCACCAACGAGGGCGAGGGCGTGGGGATCTGCGCGGGCGCGTGGCTCTCCGGGCTCCGGTCGGCCATGATCATGGAGAACTCGGGGCTCCGGGTGGCGACCGAGCCCCTGGCCCGCCTGGGGCTCACCCACGGCATCCCGGTCCTCCTGCTCATGAGCTTTCGGGGTGACCTCGGGGATCAGAACTGGTGGTCACAGCCCCACGGGTTGACCATGGAGCCCCTGCTCCGCGCCCTGCGGATCCCCTACCGGGTCATCCGGGACCCAGGCGAGATCCGGCCGGCTATCGTGAAGGCCCAGCGGACCCTGGACGCCACGAGGTACCACGCCGCGGTCGTGTTCGGAGAAGACCTGATCTGAGCCGGGCGGCTGAAGAGCGAGCCACTCAGATGAAGCGCTTCGACTGCCTGAAAGTCCTGGCCCCGATGATCACGGACGAGCTGATGGTGGTGGGGCTCGGCGCCACGGCGCAGGAATGGCACGCCCTGAAGCCGCGGGAGGCCAACCTCTTCATCATCGCCATGGGCTACAACACCCCCGTCGGGGTTGGCCTGGCCCTGGGCCTGCCCCACCGCCGGGTCGTGGTGCTGGACACCGACGGGAGCATGCTCCTCAACCCCGGAGCCCTGGTGACCGTGGCGGTGGAGCGCCCCCCGAACCTGACCGTGGTGGTCTTCGACAACCAGGCCTACGAGCGCGGGGGCGGCCTGCCCACCGCGACGGCGCGTGGCGCGGACCTGGCCGCGCTCGCCCGCGGCGCCGGGATCCGACATGCCGAGCGCGTGCGGTCAGTGAGGGCCTTCCACCGGGCGGTGGCCGCGGCGCTCAAGCGTCGTCAGCCCTCGGTCGTCGTGGCGCGGGTCGAGCGCGGGGGCGAGAAGGTCCCCTGGCGGCAGACAGACGGGCTGGAGGACAAGTACCGGTTCGCCCGCTACGTGGAGCGGACAGAGGGACGGCGCATCCTGGCCCTACCGGAGCAGTGAGGGCCAGCTCGCCGTGCGGCCGGTCCGGCGCGGGATCCGGACCCGGGGTCAGAGCCGGCCGCAGGCTCGGCGAAGGGCGGTGGCGGCCAGGGTCAGCACCGATTGGTGCTGTTGCTCCGGGGAGCGCTCCAAGAACTTCGTGATGACCTCGAAGGCGTCGCCGAAGGTCCAGCGGTCGAGGCAGGCCCCGATGGGGTCGATCTCCTTCTGCATCACGGCCCCGGCCACCAGCCATCCCTCGATGAACCCGGCCAGGTAGCCGACCCGTTGATCATGGGACCAGCGCAGAAAATCGGCCCCGGTCGTCCCCTGGGGGCCTTGCCCCAACGCGGCCTCCGCCGCGACGAGCAGGCCCAGTCCTGCGACCAACGAGATCAGCACGCCCCGACCCCTCCTCGAACGACTCATGGCTCCCCCTCACGATGTTCCGAAACGTCCCTCTTCGATGCCCACCTTGTCCGCGTGGCACCCCGATTCCTCTACCGCATCCCGGCCTCGCAGGCAAGCCCCCCTCGGTCTCCGTCTTGACAGGGTCGCGAGATCGACCAGACTGCCAGGAAATCAAGGAGTTACAGTAACCCAACCGCTCCCGGAGGACGGTCATGGCGGTGAAACCACGGGTGATCGCTCAGGCTGCGACCGAAGAAGCCCGGCAGGCCTTCTACCCCGAGTCGGCCTCTACCGGGAGGAGCCATACGAGGCGCACGACGGCCACCAGCCCATCACCAGCGTCTTCCCGGGCTAGGCCGCGCTGCCGATGAGGTAGCCCGCCGGGCGCCGGGGGCTACAGCCCGCAGGGCCATCCTCACCGCTATGGCGAGAACGGGACCTTGTCGAACGCCATCA
>JACPFL010000259.1 GCA_016183025.1 Deltaproteobacteria bacterium
GCTGGGCCTCTGCGCCCTGGGGGAAGTCGTCGAAGCGGGTGGTCTTCTCGATATGCTTGAGCACCCGCCGCCCCTCCTCCGAGTGCTCCATCCCGATCAGCACCCGCCGGATCTCGGCCTGCAGGGCCGGCGCCAGATCCCCCCGCACCGAGACCAGGTGCCGCGGCACCGGCTCCGTCCGCGCGACGACCTTCAGCTCGCGGCGCATGCCCTCCTGCAGGTTCGCCCAGTCCTCGTTGGAGACGGCCGTGGCCTGCACCTTCTCCTTGATCGTCCAGAAGAACATGTTGGGCTCCTCGACCCCGAAGAGGTACCCGACCTCCCCGGGGGCCACCGGCTCGTGAAAGTCCTTCTTGGCCGTGAGCGTGAGCCCCCGGCGGAGCAGGATCGCCTTGGGGAGGAAGTAGGCCGAGGTGGAGCCCGGGTCCTGGAAAGCGACCAGCTTGCCGCGCAGGTCCTCCAACGAGTTGATCCCGCTGTCCCGGCGCGCGAGGAACACCGTGTGGTAGTCGGGGTGCCCTCCCTTCCAGCGCCGCAGCAAGATCCTGGAGCCGGCCGTGTCGGCCACGACCACGGACGGGAACGCGCTGTCGAGGTACACGTCCACCTGCCCGTTTCGCAGGAAGGAGGCCATGGTCTCCATGGAGGGGGCATTGATCGCCTCCCCCTTGTGGATCCCGAAGCCGGACAGGTGCTTGACGAGGTACTCGGCCAACGGCTGCATGGTCCGGATCATCTTTGTAGGCCGCGGGGAAACCACGCCCAGCCGCAGGCGTCCGTCCGGGAGTGGCCCCCCGGCGGCCCTGGCGACCGCAGACCAGGGACCGAGCAGGCCCAGGGCTAAAAACATGGGCCACGCGAAGGAGATGGGCCTCAGCCGCAAGATGCGTCTCCGTCACCACCTTGTTTTACTGGATAAACAACCACATCCAGGCTCCCGAAGGCCCGTCCAATCTCCAGGTTAGATGCAGGGATGGTGCCAGCCATGTCCTCCGAATGGCCTTTTCTCGGAACTACCAGGAGAGGGAGAGGGCCCGGAGGGCCTGCCTGAGGAGTGGCAGCTCGTCGTCAGCGATCGTGCGGACGTCCAGAAGGAGGGACTCCTCCCGAATCCGGGCAATGACCGGCGGTCGGGCCTCGCGTAGCCGCTCCTCGAGCTTGGCTGCGGACTCCCCCCGGGGACGCAGGGCCACGACCCGCGTGGGCAGGGCCAGAAGTGGCAGGGCGCCCCCACCGACCTGGGAGTGCTCGGCCTGCACCCGCACCTCGCACCTCTCTCCCAGGGCCGCCCGGGCCATGGTCGCCACGCGCCGGGCGCGCCGCCTGAGCGCAGACTCTGGGGTCAGGAGCATCCGAAGCACCGGGATCACCTCCACCGCGCGGGTCTCGTCCTGGTACAGGCGCAGCGTCGCCTCCAGGCCAGCGAGCGTCAGCTTGTCCATCCGCAGCGCCCGGTGCAGGGGGTTCTCGCGCAGCTTGCGGACCAGGGCTCGCCGGCCGAGCACGACCCCGGCTTGTGGCCCTCCCAGGAGCTTGTCGCCGCTGAACGTCACCAGATCAACGCCGGCCCGGATCTGGGCCTGCACGGTGGGCTCGGGGGACAGACCATAGCGGCTGAGGTCGATGAGGCAGCCGCTGCCCAGGTCCACCATGACGGGGAGGCCGCGGCGCTGGCCCAGCGTCACCAGCTCCTCCACGGGCACCTCGGCGGTGAAGCCCACGACCTGGAAGTTGCTCGTGTGGACCTTGAGCAGCAGGGCTGTCTGCTCGCCGATCGGTTCCTCGTAGTCCCGCAGGTGCGTCCGGTTGGTCGTCCCCACCTCCCGGAGCACGGCGCCGCTGCGCCGCATGACGTCGGGGATCCGGAAGGCGCCGCCGATCTCGACCAGCTCCCCCCGGGAAACGACCACCTCGCGTCCGGCCGCCAGGCTGCTCAGGGCCAGCAGCACAGCCCCGGCGTTGTTGTTCACCACGACGGCGGCCTCGGCTCCGGTCAGCTCGGTGAGCAGCCCCTCGACGTGGGCCTGGCGGGAGCCGCGCTCCCCGCTCGGGAGGTCGTACTCCAGGTTCGAGTAGCCGGCGGCGGTCTCCCGGATCGCTGCCAGGGCGTCGGCGGCCAGGGGAGCGCGTCCGAGGTTGGTGTGGAGGATGACCCCGGTGGCGTTGATCACCCGGACGAGGTTCGGCCGGACCTGCGCGTCGAGCTCCGCGGCGATCATGCCGAGCAGCCGCTCCCGGTCCAGCGCCGGGGGGACGCCTGCGGGAAGGGCGAGGATGGCCCGGCGCTCCGCAGCCAGGGCGCGCTGGACCGCCCGGACCACCACGGCGCGCGGGTGCCTGTGCAGCCACCCCCGGCAGCGCGAGTCATTCAGCAGCTCGTGCACGGCCGGCAGCGCCCGCAATCTGGCCTGCTGCTCCGCCGCGCGCCCTTCCATGCCCCCTCCCTGCCCTCCCTCCGGGCTCAGCCCACCCTTCGCATGGTAAATGCGCCGGGGAAACGACGCAAGCCGCAACTGATCCGTGCCGGCCGCGGTCCCGCACTCCCTCCTGCCCTGGCAGCGAGTCACCCGAGCAGAGCATGGTATAATCGCCGCTGATGGCATGCGTGTTCCTGCTGAACCAGGCGCAGGCGGTTCGGGAGCGGCGCGGGAAGCTCCCCCGGGGGACGCTCGCCGAGGCGTGGCCGGATCTCTTCGAGGCCGGGCTCTTCTGGGTTCCGGAGGCGAGCAAGGCGCTTTTGGACCAGGCCGGGGGACCTCTGACGCCCGTGCTGAGCGTCCAGGAGGCGGCGGTGCCGATCTTCTACCCCATCCCCCCGACCCACCCGGATTCCTTGCCGGAGACGGGGTCGCTCCTGGCCCGGGTCCTGGCCGGGCACGGGATCGCCGTGGCCTGGGTCGGGGCCGGCGAGGCCCTCGATCGCGTGCCGGTGGAGCCGGTGTCGATGGAGGATGCCTTCTTCTTCCTGCGCCGCGCGGGCGGCCCGGTCAACCATCTCTGGCGCCTCTTCCGCTCCCGAGACGATGCGCGCGCGTACGCGGCCAAGGAGCTCCGCGGTGTGGCCGAGGCTGAGCCCTGGGCCGGGGGCCTTCCCGCCAGCTTCGAGGAACTGCTCCACCGCTGCCGAGGCGGGCCGCCATCCGGGGACGGCAGACCGCCGGTGCCGGGCGATGCCTGAGCCGCCCGGGGCTGCCCATGCCTGAGTCCCCACCCAAGCTCGCCCACGCCGAGGTGCACTACCGGGCGACCACCCTGTTCCGCCGCTGCTACAACTGCGGACATCTCCAGCTCCCCTCGGCCTGCGAACTGGTCGAAGATCCGATCCGGGCCGAGGACACCTGCGACCGGTGGACCGAGATGGACATGCTCCCCCGGCGCCGCCGCCGGCGGGAGGGCCCTTCGGCAAGCCCGCCACCCGCGGCCGGGCCGGGGACCGATCCGTCGGCGGCCTAGGCCGGGCTCGACCGGTAGCCGCGCTCCTGCGCCAGCAGGTCCAGGTGGGGGGTGGCCAGGACTTCCAGGAACGGGATCAGGTCGAAGTACTCCTTGCAATCGACCAGCTTCAGGTAGCGCTGGCATTTCGCGCAGCACTCGAGCTTGCAGCGCGGGTCCTCCTCGGCGAAGAGGTACTCCACCTCCTTCGCCTCGGTCCCACCGCAGAAGACACACCCTGTCCGGTAGTAGCGCCAGCGCCAGCCGCAGAAGGCACAGGTGAGGAAGCGGTGGGCCGTGGTCTCCTCCGCGCGGACCTCGCCATAGCGGGGCTCTGAGCCACAGACGGGACAGATCGGCCTGAGCCAGGCCGCCTCCTCGACGAAGGCCCCCAGCTCCCTGGCGCAGCACTCCAGGCTCGGCCGGACACTCTCGCGGACCAGGAAATCCAGGAGCTCGGGCGCCAGCCCGTGGTCTGCCGCCACCCGATCGAGATCCACCGCCCCGGACACCACCCCTTGCAAGAGCTGGCCC
>JACPFL010000257.1:0-3623 GCA_016183025.1 Deltaproteobacteria bacterium
TCCTGAAGTAGGCGAGGGGGTTCGTCTCCTGCATGACCTCCTCTTCCTCACCGCGCCGCCGGCCCCGTCCGGGCCGCACGCGCGCGGGGGGCAATGGCAGACCACTCCTCTAGAGCCCGCACCCTCCCCTCATGTATCGGCATTCCGCCCCGCCCCCTTGAGGCCCTCGCCCCTCACAGCGGCAGCCGCTTCTTCAGGCGCCCCCGCAGCCGGAGGATCGCCTTCGAGTGGATCTGGCAGACGCGCGACTCGGTGAGCCCCATGACCTGCCCCACGGCCTTCATGTTGAGCTGCTCGTAGTAGTAGAGCGAGAGCACCTGCCGCTCCTGGGCGGGCAGCTCATCGATGGCCTGGACCAGGATCTGCCGGACCTCCTCGACCTGCAGGGTCTCGAAGGGGTCGTCCTCCTCGGGCCCCGTGATGAAGTCCAGCAGGCTCTTGCGCTCGGTGTCGGAGACCCGCCGCAGCTCATCCAGGCTCAGCAGGGTCATGCTGCTGAATTGCTGGAGCATCCCGTGAAACTCCTCCAGCTCGACCCCCAGGGCCTGGGCGATCTCGTCGTCCGTGGCCGGCCGGCCGAGCTGCTTCTGCAGCTCCTCGCAGACCTCCTCCACCCGCCCCGCCTTCTGGCGCACGGTGCGGGAGACCGGGTCCAGGGAGCGCATCTCGTCCAGCATGGCCCCCCGGACGCGGAACTCCGCGTAGGTCTTGAACTCGACCTCCCGGCCCGGATCGAACTTCTCGATCGCGTCGATCAGGCCGATGACCCCCGCGTTGATCAGGTCATCCACGTCCAGGCCCGAGGGGATGCGGTGGGCCAGGCGCTGGGCCAGGAACCGGACCAGCGGGGCGTACTGCGCGATGAGCTGGTCGCGCGTCTCCCGGTCCACGCGCCGGGGCTCGCGTCGCTTCGTGGAGGCGGCCTTCACGTCCCTCGGCCCCCGGGGGCCTCGGCTGCCTGCGTCGCGAGCTGGCGCCAGAAGATCTGCAGCCCCCCCTTGGGGGCCGACGGGGCCGGCCGATCGGCCACCTGGCGCGCCAGGGCCAGGAAGCAGCGGGAGGCGCGCGCGTAGGGGTAGAGCTCGACCACGAGGCGCTGCTGGCGCACGGCCTGCGGGACGTACTCGTCGTGGAGCACGTACCCGGCGTAGTCGAGGGAGACGTGCAGGAAACGGTCCACCGCCAGGCTCAGCTTCCGGTAGACCTCCTTGCCCTCGCGGGGGTCCGCGGCCGAGTTGACCAGGAGGCGGAAGTGGCGCTCCCGGTGCTTGGCCGCCAGCACCTTCATCAGGGCGTAGGCGTCGGTGATCGAGGTCGGCTCGGGCGAGGCGACCACCAGGATCTCCTGGGCCGCGGCGCTGAAGGTCAGTACGTTGGAGGAGATGCCGGCGGCCGTATCGATCAGGAGCAGGTCGTAGCGCCCGCCATCGAGCCGATCGAGCTCCCGCAGCAGGGCCAGGCGCTGGGGCTCCTGGAGCTCGGCCAGCTCCTGGACCCCCGAGGCTGCCGGGAGGATCTCCACCCCTGCCGGGCCCGGCACCAGGATCTCCTCGATGGTCTTCTCCCCCGCGATCACGTGCGCGAGCGTGAAGCGGGGCGCCAGGCCGAGCAGCACGTCCAGGTTGGCCAGCCCCAGGTCGGCGTCCAGGATGAGGACCCGGCGGCCGAGCCGCGCCAGGGCGCAGGCCACGTTGGCCACCACGTTGGTCTTCCCCACCCCGCCCTTGCCGCTGGAGACCGCGATGACCCGCGGTGGGCGCGACCGCGGGCGACCGGGCTCCGCCAGCGGGAGTTCCCGTTCGCCCTGGAGCCCCTCCGGCCCGTCCGCGGCCAGCTTTCGCAACGTGCCTGCCTGATCCATCGCGCCCCCTTGTCGTCTTTTCGCCTCAGGTCAGTTTCGGGACAGGTGCAGGACGAGGTCTGCCAGACGCTCGGCCGAGGCCAGCTCCAGGTCCTCCGGCACCCGCTGGCCGGTCGCGAAGTAGGAGATGGGCAGGCCCGTGCGCGCCGCCTGGTTGAGGATCCCCCCGAAGGCCGTCCCCTCGTCGAGCTTGGTGAACAGGAGCCGGTCCACGCCCAGGGCCCCGAACCGCCGGGTGATCTCGTCGAGGTCGGACCCCTGGGTGGTGGCGCTGACGACCAGATGCACCTCTGGCCGGGGCTCCGCGTCGAGCCATTCCTGCAGCTCGGCCATCCGGCCCTCGTCCCTGGGGCTCCGGCCCGCGGTGTCGATGAGGACCACATCCTTGTCGCTGTGGGCGGCCACGGCGCGCCGGAGCTCGGCCCCATTCGTGACCACGTCCACCGGGAGGTTGAGGATCCGCGCGTAGGTCCTGAGCTGTTCCACCGCGGCGACCCGGTAGGTGTCCAGGGTGACCAGGGCCACGCGCGCCCGCCCCTCGAGGGCCGCGCGCGCCGCCAGCTTGGCGATCGTGGTCGTCTTCCCGACCCCGGTCGGGCCGACGAACGCGGCCAGCCGCCTCATCCCCGGGCCTCCCAGGAGCTGGTCGTCGATGCGGATCATCGCCATCAGGTGCTGGGCGAGGCGGGCCCTTGCCCGCTCCGGGCTGTCCAGGCGCAGCAGGCCGGCCTCCCCCTGGAGCCGCTCGATCAGGGCGCGCGCCAGCGCCTCCTCCACCCCCTGCGCGCGCAGCTCGCCGTAGAGCAGGGCCAGCGGCCCCTCGCCCCCGGGCGTCGCCCCCGGGCTGACCCGCGCCTGGAACGCGCACAAGAGCGCCTTCAGCTCGGCGACCTCGCGCCGCAGCTCCTGGAAGGCTGCGGCGTCCACCGACGGCGCCTCCGGCCGAGGCGGAGGTCCCGGCTCCACGGCCGCTGGCTGGCGGGCAGGAGCCTCCTCGGCCGTCTCAGCCCGGGGCCGGAGCGGGGGCCCCTCCTCCCGCAGCGTCCGTTCCCGCTCCATGAGGGTCCTGGCGAAGGCCCTGGCCCGCTCGGGCGTGATCGCCGCATCGTTCGTGGCGGCTGTCACCTCCACGAAGCTGCGGCCGAACAGGCCGAAGGCCCCGCCTCCCCGGCGGATCTGCCGGGTGGAGAGGATCACGGCATCGGGGCCGAGCTCCGCCTTGATCTGGCGGATGGCCTCGGCCATGTCCACAGCCTCAAACCGTTTGACCTGCATGGTGCAACCCTATGGTCGCCAGGGTGTGGAGCTTCGCCTCTGGCGTGATCTCGCTGGGGGAGAGCACGGCGAGCTGGGGGAGCTGGCGCTCGATCAGCCGCCGCACGTGGGGCCGGATGACCGGCGAGCAGAGCAGCGCGGGTTGCTCCGTGACCGCGGCCGCCCTGGCTGCCGCCTGCCCGAGCTGGGTCAGCAGGTGCTGGACCATCCCCGGCTCCAGCGCGAGGTAGGCGCCGTGCTCGGTGCGGTGGATGGCCTGGGCCACGGCCTGCTCGAGCTGGGGATCCAGGACGATGACCGGGACCTCGCCATCGGGGCCCCGGACCTGGCGGGTGATGGTGCGGGCCAGGGCCTGCCGGGCCTGCTCGGTCAGGATCTCGGGGTCCTTCGTCATCGGGGCATAGTCGGCCAGGACTTCCAGGATCGTGAGCAGGTCCCGGATCGAGACCCGCTCGCGCCGCACGTTCTGCACCACCTTCTGCACCCC
>JACPFL010000257.1:3663-4277 GCA_016183025.1 Deltaproteobacteria bacterium
GAGAGCAGGTTGGGGACCAGCTCCTCGACCACCTTGGGGAACACCTTGGCCAGGTGGTCCAGGAGCGTCTGGGTCTGCTGCCGGTCGAGGAGCTCGTGCGCGTGGGCCCTGACCACCTCGCCCAGGTGCGTGGTGATGACGGTGGCCAGGTCCACCACGGTGTAGCCCAGGAGCTGGGCCCGCTCCCGATCCTGGTCGGTGATCCACAGGGCCGGCAGGCCGAAGGCCGGCTCCCGGGTGGGGATCCCCTCGAGCTGATCCTGGGCGAGGCCGGCGTTCATGGCGAGCAGGTGGTTCAGCATGACCTCGCCGCGCGCGACCTCCACCCCCTTGATCAGGACGGCGTACTGGGCCGGCTTGAGCTGCAGGTTGTCCCGCACGTGGATGGAGGGGATGATGAGCCCGAGCTCCTGGGCGTACTGGCGCCGGATTCCCCTGATGCGCTCCAGCAGCTCCCCGTGCTGCTCCGGGTCCACCAGGGGGATCAGGCCGTAGCCCAGCTCCAGCTCGAGGAGGTCCAGGGGCTGGATCACCTCCTGGCGCTCGGGCAGGGCCGGCTTCGCCTCCTGGGGCTCGGGCTGGGGAGCGGCGGCCGGCCGGGCGCGGCCGGCGGC
>JACPFL010000257.1:4395-10373 GCA_016183025.1 Deltaproteobacteria bacterium
TCTGCCGCGACATCTCCGCGCCCAGGTTCCCCTCCGAGGCGGCGCGGGTCACGACGATGCCGGCCGCGGTCGAGACGATCAGGGCCGGGATCTGGGTCACGAGCCCGTCACCCACGGTGAGCAGCGTGTAGGTGGTCGCGGCGTCGGCCAGCTCCATCCCCTGCTGGAGGACCCCGATGAGGAACCCCCCGACGATGTTGATGACCACGATGATGATCCCGGCGACGGCGTCCCCCCGGACGAACTTGCTGGCCCCGTCCATGGCCCCGTAGAAGTCCGCCTCCTTCTGGATGGCCAGGCGTCGGCGGCGGGCCTCCACGTCGTTGATCAGCCCGGCGTTCAGGTCCGCGTCGATGGCCATTTGCTTGCCCGGCATCGCGTCCAGGGTGAAGCGGGCCGCCACCTCCGCGATTCGGCCGGCCCCTTTGGTGATGACCACGAAGTTGATCACCACCAGGATCAGGAAGAGCACCATCCCGACGATGTAGTTCCCCCCCACCACGACGCTCCCGAAGGCCTTGATCACCATCCCGGCGGCCCCGGGCCCCTCGCTCCCGTGCAGGAGCACCAGGCGCGAGGAGGCGACGTTGAGGGAGAGCCGGAAGAGCGTCGCGAGGAGCAGGAACGAGGGGAAGGAGGAGAACTGCAGGGGGTTCAGCAGGTACATCGCCACGACCAGGATGACCAGCGAGAGGCCGAGGTTCAAGGTCAGCAGGAGGTCCAGCACCAGCGTGGGCAGGGGGACGACCATCACGGCCAGGATCCCGATGACCCCGAGGGCCAGGGCGACGTCGGAGTTGCGGGAGAGCAGGGCGAGCGGGTTCACCGCACCACCCCTTTCAGGCGGTAGACGAAGGCCAGGACCTCGGCCACGGCCTCGTACAGGGCCATCGGGATCTCGCGCCCGATCTCGACCCCCGCGTACAGGGCCCGCGCGAGGTCACGGCGCTCCAGGATGGGGATGTGGTGCTCCCGGGCGATGCGGCGGATCTCCTGGGCGAGCAGCTCGGCCCCCTTGGCCACCACCACCGGGGCGCGCATCCGCCCGCGGTCGTAGCGCAGGGCCACGGCCACGTGCTCCGGGTTGGTCAGGACGACGTCGGCCTTGGGCACGGCGGCCATCATCCGCTTCCGGGCGAGGCTGCGCTGGATCGTCTTGATCCGGCCCTTCACCAGGGGGTCGCCCTCACGCTCCTTGAACTCCTCCCGGACCTCCTCGCGCGACATGCGGAGCCGGCGCTCGTGCTCCCAGCGCTCGGCGGCGTAGTCCAGGAGCGCGAGCACACCCAACACGAGCCCCGCGCGCAGGCACAGGCGGAGCCCCGCCCCTGCCGTGTGGGCGAGGACCTGGGCGACGTCCATGCCCATCAGCATGGGGAGCCGGGGGGCCTCATCGCGGATGACCGCATAGGCCACGTAGCCGATGAGCGTGACCTTGAGCAGGGCCTTGACGAGATCCCGCAGCATGCGGAGCGAGACCAGGCGCTTGAGCCCGGCCAGGGGGTTCAGGGCCTCGAACCTCGGCTGCAGGGGGTGGAGCGTGAGGACCGGCCCCCCTTGGACCAGGGCCATCACCGCCCCGGCCCCGACCCCGGCGGCCAGAAACGGGGCGATGACCGGGGCCAGGGCCCAGAGCAGCCCGATCGCGAGCGTCTGGGCCTGCTCGACGCTGAGCGGCATGGTCCCCGCCTCAGCCAGGTACTGTCGCGCCACCGCCATCAGCCCCTGGAGCACGGTCCCGCCCAGGAAGGCCAGCGCGAGGAGCCCCCCGCCCAGGGCCGCGGCCACGCCGAGCTCCCGGCCTCGCGGGACCTGGCCCTTCTTCCGGGCCTCCTCCCGGCGTTTTGGGGTCGCCTCCTCGGTGCGTTCCTGGGCATGTTCATCGGCCATGGCCGGCCTCCGGACCGCGCGGGGGCTGGCCCGACCCCACGGGCGCGCCGGGCGAGCCGGAGGTGTCCTCCGGCTCCCGCAGGATCACGATGTCCACCCGCCGGTTCCGTGCCCGGCCGTCATCTGTGCTGTTCGACGCCACCGGCCGGTGCTCGCTGTACCCCGAGGCCCCAACCCGGGCCGGGTCGAGCCCGTGCTGCTCGATGAGGTAGCGCGCGATGGCCGAGGCGCGGCCGGTGGAGAGCTCCCAGTTGGAGGGGTACTGGCGGGTGTTGATGGGCGTGGTGTCCGTGTGCCCCTCCACCTGGATCTGGTGCGGGAGCCCGCGCAGCAGCTCGGCCATCCGGCTCAGCATGGGCTTGGCCTGCTGGCGGATCTCCGCCCGCCCCACGTCGAACAGGATCCGGTCCACGAACCGGATGGAGATCCCGCGCTCGTCGCTGAGCACCGCGATGGAGCTGGCCAGGCCCTGCTCCTCGACCTTGCGTTCCAGCTCCTCGGCGACCGTGGTCAGGGCACGCCCCTGGCCGACCGAGATGAAGGCCCCGAGCTGCTCCTGGGCGCCGGGGATGAAGCTCCGGCTGCGCTGGGGGAATCCCTTGTCCCCGAGCCCCAGCACGTAGTGCAGGGCCACGCTGACCCGTCCCCACTTAGTCGAGTCCACCCGGGACATGGAGTACATGACGACGAAGAACGCCAGGAGCAGGGTGATGAGGTCCGCGTAGGTCAGGAGCCAGCGCTCCGCGTTCTCGTGCTCCTCCTCGTGCTTCTTGCGGGCCATCTGGCGTCCCCGGCTCAATCCTCGGCCTGCCGGAGCTTGGGCGTGAGGAAGGACATGAGCTTGGTCCGGATGACCCGGGGGTTCTCCCCCATCTGGATCGAGAGCACCCCCTCCAGGATGAGCTGGTGGACCAGCTCCTCCCCCTGGTGCTTGTGCTTGAGCTTGTCGCCGAGGGGGAGGTAGACGAGGTTCGCCAGGGCTACGCCCCAGAGGGTGGCGATGAAGGCGCCGGCGATGGAGGTGGCGAGCTTCGAGGCGTCCTCCATGTTCCCCAGGGTGTGGATCAGGCCGAGCACGGTCCCGATGATCCCGAGGGTCGGGGAGAAGCCGCCGAGCTTATGGAAGAAGGTCGCCCCGGCCTTGTGGCGCTCGCTCATGAAGATCATCTCGTTCTCGAGGATCTCCCGGACCTGCTGGGGCTCCATCCCGTCGATGGCGAGCTGGAGCCCTTTCCGGAGGAACCCGTTCTCGACGGTCTTGACCATCCCCTCCAGGGCGAGCAGCCCTTCCTTCCGGGCCCGGTCCGCGAACTTGGCGATGAGGTCGATGTACCCGAGCGGGTCCATCCGCTCCTCGAAGAGGGCCACCTTGACCAGGATCGGGGCGCTCAGGAGCTGCTTGATGGAGGTGGTGATCGTGGAGGCCCCGATGGTCCCGAAGATGACCAGGATCATGGCCGGCGCCTGGAGCAGGGAGCTCAGGTGGCCGCCCTCCATCAGGTAGGAGAGGATCACGGCCCCGATCCCGATCAACAGGCCGCCCAGGGTCGCGAAGTCCATCAGGCAGTCCCCAGGATCCGCAGGAGCCGGTCCATCCCCCGGGCCAGGTCGCCGAAGGCCCCCTCGAGGACGGCCGCGAAGAAGGTCAGGGAGAGCCCCACCGCGGCGAGCCCCACCCCGATCTGGAGCGGGAAGCTCAGGATGAAGATGTTGAGCTGGGGCACGGCCCGGGCGAGCAGGCCGAAGGCCACGTTGGTCAGGATGAGGACGGCGATCACCGGGGCGCCGAGCCGGATGGCCAGGTCGAACATCGAGGCGGTCATCCCCATCACCGTCCCCTGCAGGTCGGCGCCCAGGTGGACCCCGCCGGGGGGGATCGTCTCGAAGCTCCGCACGACGGCCTGGACGAACCAGTGATGGGCGTTGACCGCCAGGAAGAGGAGCAGGGCGACGAGCTGGTGGAACTCGGTGAGGACGGAGACCTCCGTCCCCCCCTGAGGGTCCAGGACGTTGGCGATTCCGAACCCGAGCTGGAAGCTCACGAGCTGGCTCCCGAGCTGGACCGCCCCGAACAGCAGCCGGGCGGCGAAGCCCAGCAGGAGCCCCACGGCGACCTCCCCGGCCACGGCCAGGGCGAAGGCGAGGACGTCCCCCGGCAGGGGCGGCCGTCCCCGGAGCAGCGGGGCCACGGCCAGGCTCAGGGAGAGGGCCAGGGCGGCCTTGACCGGCACGGGGAGCGTCCTGCTGGAGAGCAGCGGGGTGCTCAGGATGATGGCCGCCACGCGGGCGAAGGCCAGGGCCAGGGCCTGCAGCTCGACGACGGTCAGGGCGGACCAGCTCATCTCACCGGACGTAGGTCGGGAGGTTCTCGAGGACCCGGGCGGTGTAGCTCACCAGGAGCTGCAGCATCCAGGGCGCGAACAGGAGCAGGGCCGCCACCATCGCGATGATCTTGGGCACGAAGGTCAGGGTCATCTCCTGGATCTGGGTGGCGGCCTGCAGGATGCCCACCACGAGGCTGACCACCAGGGCGAAGCCGAGCATCGGAGCGCTCAGGAGCAGCGCCATCTCCAGGGCCTCCCGCCCGAAGCCGATGACGAAGTCGGGCGTCATCATCCCTCCCCTACTGGAAGCTCCGGACCAGGGAGCCGACCAGCAGGTGCCAGCCGTCCACCAGGACGAAGAGCATGAGCTTGAAGGGGAGCGAGATCATGATGGGGGGGAGCATCAGCATCCCCATGGACATGAGGATGGAGGCCACCACCATGTCGAGCACCAGGAACGGGACGTAGATGAGGAAGCCCATCTGGAACGCCGTCCGCAGCTCGCTGATGATGAAGGCCGGGATCAGCACGTGGGTCGGGACCTGGGCCAGGCCGGCCGGCCGCTCGAGCCGGGCCAGGGAGGCAAACAGGGCCAGGTCCTTCTCCCGGGTCTGCCGGGCCATGAACTGCCGGACAGGCTCGCCCGCCGCCTCCAGCGCCTGCTCCGCGCTGAGCTGCTTCGCCATGTAGGGCCGCAGGGCCCGCTCGTTCACCGTCTGCCAGACCGGGGCCATGATGAAGAAGGAGAGGAAGAGCGAGAGCCCCACGATGATCTGGTTGGGCGGCATGTGCTGGGTCCCGAGGGCCTGGCGCAGGAAGGAGAGGACCACGACGATCCGCGTGAACGAGGTCACCATGATCAAGATGGCCGGGGCCAGGGAGAGGACGGTGAGCAGGAGGACGATCTGCAGGGTGACCGCGACCTCCTCCGGCCGGGTCGCCCCGTCCACGCCGATCGTCACCCGGGGGAGCGGGACCGCTTGGGCCGCGCCGATTCCGGGGAGCCCCGACACGGTCAGACAGAGAGCGAGGGCCGCGGCCCGGAGGGGCCACGCCCGCGGGAGCGCAGGACAGGGCATCGGGGGCTAGATCCTCCTCAGGCCGCCGATCTTCTCCCGGATGGACCGGGCCACCTGGGTCACGAGGTCATCGCTCGCCGGAGGGACCGGCGCTGCCAGCGAAGGCCCAGGTGCGGATGCGGGCGGACTCGACGGCACCGGGGCTGGCACGGGCGACAGCGCCGGGGAGGTGACCGGCGCCGAGGCCACCGACGAGGGGGCGGGCGCGACCGCAGCCCTTTCGGGCAGGGCAGGGACCACCGGCTCGGGCGGCGCGCTCACGCTCAGGAGCCGCTCGGGGTGTTCGACCTGCCCGAGGAGGGTGAGCTGCTGGGGCGAGAGCGCCAGCAGCAGGTACTGCCCCGCGACCTCGACCAGGGCCAGGGACTGCTTCATCCCCAGGGGGACAGTGCAGAGCACCTGGATCGGCTGCGCGCGAAGCCCGGAGCGCGGCCGGATGAGCCCGAGGCGGCGCGCGGCGAGCAGGGCCAGCACCAACCCCCCCAGCAGCACGGCCATCACGCCAGCCATCCGCAGGCCGGCCACGAGGAGGTCGGGCTCCGGCGCCACCGCCGGCGCGGCCCCGGCCGGGGCCTGCGCGGCCAGGAGCGCCGCGGCAGCCAGGAGCAGGGTGAACGGTCGCACAGGTCCTCCCCGCTGCGGGGTCACCGCAGCTGCTGGATGCGTTCGGCCGGGCTGCTGATGT
>JACPFL010000263.1 GCA_016183025.1 Deltaproteobacteria bacterium
CGCCACCGGCGTCCGGGCCCGGGCGAGGAGACGTCGGGCCGCGGGGAGCGTGGTCTCGTCCTTGGTCCGCAGGCTCAGGAGACAGCCGACGAGGATCGCGAAGGGGTCGCGGTCTTCCTGCTGGACCACGGTCAGGGCGGTGGGCCGCCAGCTCGGGGCCTCGCGCTGCAGGGTCCGGATCACGTGGCTGATCGTGCGGGCGTCCACCGGGGTCCCCCTCCGCTACGCGCCAGGACCCGCGCCGGCGGGCCCAGTGAGCAGCGCGTCCAGCGGCAGGGACCCCTCCGCGAGCGCCGCCGCCGCCTCCGGGTCGGTAGCGGCCGCGGGCGAGAAAGGGAGGGGGCCCCAGACCGGGACCGGGGCGAGGTGCCGCAGGGCCTCGACTCCGGCCTGCTCCTGCACCCCAGGCTGCCCGGTCAGATGGTTGAGGAGCACGGCCGCGACCCGGAGCCCGCGAGCCTCGGCCGCCTGCACGGTCAGCAGGGTGTGGTTGATCGTCCCCAGCGTGGTGCGGGCGACCACGAGCAGCGGGAGCCCCAGGGACAGGGCCAGGTCGGCCATGCAGGTCCCTGGGCGCAGGGGCACGAGCAGACCGCCGGCCCCCTCCACGAGCATGAACGCATGGCGGGCCTGGAGCGTCCGCCAGGCGGACAGGATCCGGGAGCGCTTGATGCTCCGCCCCACCTGCTGGGCCGCCTGCCAGGGTGAGAGCGGGGCGACAAAGCGGTAGGGGTTGATCAGCGCGAGGTCATCGGCGACCGCGGCCAGGCGCTGGAGGGCCAGGGCGTCGAGCGGCTGGAGCCCGCCATCCACGACGGGGCATCCGGTCTCCACGGGCTTCATGACCCCAACATTCACGCCCCGTCTGCGCAGGGCTGCGGCCAGGATGCCGGCCGCGAAGGTCTTGCCCACCCCGGTGTCGGTCCCGGTGATGAACAGGCCGGTCACCGGCGGCGGGTCCGAGGGCGAAGGGGACTGTGGCTGCCAGTCCGCGGCGACCGCCCCCTCATCTCGTGTGGGGATGCCGAGACCGGGCCATCGCCTGGCAGCCACCCGGCGTCCTCCTCCGTGACCCGGCGGATCGCCTCGCGGCTCACCCGCAGGAGGGTTGTCAGCTGCCGGGGACTGATGGCCAGTGGCGGCATCAACACGATGACATTGCCCAGCGGGCGGAGGATCACGCGGCCTTCCCGGGCCACGCGGGCCACCCGAATGCCCACCTGGGCCTCGAGCGGGTACGGCTCGCGACTCTCCCGGTCCCGGACCAGCTCGATCCCGGCGATCAGCCCCCGCTGACGCACCTCCCCGACGTGGGCCAATTCCCGGAACCCATCCAGGCCGGCGCTCCAGGCAGCGATCCGGCTCTGCACCCGTTGGAGGACCCGCTCGTGCCGGAAGATCTCCAGGTTCGCCAGCGCGACGGCGCAGGCCAGGGGGTTGCCGGTGTAGGAGTGGCCGTGGAAGAAGGTCCGGAGCTGCGGGTAGGGTCCGAGAAACGCCTCGTAGACGGCCTCGGTGGTCAGGGTGGCTGCCAGCGGGAGGTAGCCGCCGGTGATCCCCTTGGCCAGGCAGAGAAGATCCGGCGTCACCCCCTCGTGCTCGCAGGCGAACATCTTGCCGGTACGGCCGAACCCCACGGCCACCTCGTCGGCGATGAGCAAGATCCCGTACTTCGTGCACAGGTCGCGCACGGCCCTGAGGTAGCCGGGTGGCTGGACGAGCATGCCGCCCGCCCCCTGGACCAGCGGCTCGAGGATCAGCCCGGCCACCTCCTGCCGGTGCCGGCGCAGAGTCTCCTCGACGAGTTCCAGGCAGGCCATGCCGCAGCCCGGATAGCTGAGCTTCAGGGGGCACCGGTAGCAGTACGGACCCGGGACCCGGAGCACGTCAAAGAGGAGCGGGGAGTAGACCTGGTGGAACAGGGAGATCCCGCCCACGCTCACGGCGCCAAGCGTGTCCCCATGATAGGCATCACTGAACGCCACGAAGCGCCTCCGCCGGGGGGCGCGACGGTGCTGCCAGTACTGGAACGCCATCTTGAGCGCCACCTCGACCGCTGTGGAGCCGTTATCGGAGAAGAAGCAGCGCGTGAGCCCGCGCGGGGCAAGGCGGACCAGGGCGCGCGCCAGCTCGATGGCTGGCGGATGCGAGAGCCCCAGCAGGGTCGAGTGGGCGACGCGGTCGAGCTGCGTGCGCAGGGCCCGGTCGAGCCGGGGGTGTCGGTGCCCGTGCAGGTTGACCCAGAGCGAGGAGACCCCGTCGAGGTAGCGGCGCCCCCGGATGTCGAT
The DNA here is from genome assembly GCA_016183025.1 of Deltaproteobacteria bacterium. GTDB lineage: Bacteria > Desulfobacterota > JACPFL01 > JACPFL01 > JACPFL01 > JACPFL01. The sequence goes on from JACPFL010000263.1 coordinate 2,289, forward strand.
GAGGTGACACCCCTCGGCCCGCTCAACCACGAGCGGCTCCTCGCGAGCCCACTCCGCCATCTGGGTAAAGGGGTGCCAGAGGTAGCGGCGATCGTCCTCGATGAGCCGTTGCTCGCGCGTTCGTCCTGCCATGGCGGGGCTCCTGGCCGAGTCCGGCGCGGCATTTAAGCATGCCGTCGAAAACGGTGTCAAACCGGGGACGTCAAATCCTCGACCGTCAGATTTCTGCCTCCAGAGCCCCCAAATCTTGCCAGCCGCTGGTCCATGGCGGCCAGAAAATACGACCTAATTCCGGACGATTCAGTAGATTCACTGTGGATTCCCCGTGAAATCGACGTGGATGAAACCAGGCAACATTTTGACAATGAAAAATAATTGACAGCCCCGAGAATTCTGCGTAAAATTCGTGAAAAATCGGCGAGCCTTCCCCGTGGATTCCATCCTGACGATCAAGCAGGCGGCGGCGTATTTCCAGATGGCGCCCTCGACCCTTTATCGGATGGTCCAGGAACGCCGGGTGCCCGCGACGAAGGTGGGCGGGCAGTGGCGGCTCCGGAAGGATCTCCTTGACGAGTGGCTGAAAGAGCGGACGCTGGGCGGGGCGTTGCAGATCCTCGTCGTGGACGATGCGCCGCTGATCTGCGAGGTCTTCCAGGAAGTGCTGGCCCCGGCCGGGCACCGGGTGACCGTGGCCAGGACCGGGGAGGAGGCCCTGCGCTGGGCCGAGACCCTGCGCTTCGACCTGATCTTTCTCGATCTCCACCTGCCGGGCCTCAGCGGCGTGGGGGTGTTCAAGGGGCTGCGGGAGCTCCAGCCCCTGGCGCCGGTCATCGTCATCACCGGCTATCCCGACAGCGCGCTCCTGGCCGAGGCCATCGAGCTCGGCCCCCTCACCGTGATGAAGAAGCCGTTCACGATCGATCAGATCATGCACTCCATCCAGCTCTTCGCGCGGGTACGGGCCCAGGACAGACCCAGGCCCCTGGGCGCACGCCGCGGGCCCGCGCGCCAGCCTGAGAGGTAGCGACGATGCGCAGGGAACGGATCCTGGTGGTGGACGACGAGCCGAGCTTCCGGGAGGCGCTGGCCCACTTCCTCACCCTGGAGGACTTCGCCGTACTCCCCTTGGCCGACAGCTACGAGGCCCTGCAGGCGGCCCGTCAGGAGGAGGTGGACATCGTCCTCACCGACCTGACCATGCCCGGGCTCGATGGGATCGAGCTGCTCAAGCAGATCCGGGAGCTGCGCCCCCACGCCCTGGGGATCATCATGACCGGGTACGGCACCATCGAGACCGCGGTCAACGCCATGAAGGCCGGGGCCTTCGACTACGTCACCAAGCCGTTCCAGTTCGACGAGATCAAGATCGTCATCGAGCGGGCCCTGGAGCACCGCCGCCTGCTCACCGAGAACATCTTCCTCCGCCGGTACCTCCGGGAGAAGTTCAAGTTCGAGAACATCGTGGGCGACTGCGACCGCATGCAGGAGGTCTTCGCGCTGATCGAGAAGGTGGCGGACAGCGACTCCACCGTCCTCATCTACGGGGAGAGCGGCACGGGCAAGGAGCTGGTGGCCCGCGCCATCCACTTCAACTCGCGCCGGCGGGACAAGCTCCTCGTCCCGGTGAACTGCGGCGCCATCCCGGAGGAGCTGCTCGAGTCGGAGCTGTTCGGCCACGTCCGCGGGGCCTTCACGGGGGCCAACACCACCCGCATGGGGCGCTTCGAGCTGGGTCACGGCGGGACGATCTTCCTGGACGAGATCAGCGAGATGAGCCCGAAGCTCCAGGTGAAGCTGCTGCGCGTCCTGCAGACCCAGGAGTTCGAGCCCCTCGGTGGGGTCAAGACCATCAAGGTGGACATCCGCGTCATCGCCGCCACCAACCAGGACCTGACGAAGGCCATGGCGGCCAAGCGGTTCCGCGAGGACCTCTTCTACCGCCTGAACGTGATCCCCCTCTGCATCCCGCCCTTGCGGGAGCGGAAGGAGGACATCCCGCTCCTGGCGGGCTACTTCCTGGCGCGCTAC
>JACPFL010000264.1 GCA_016183025.1 Deltaproteobacteria bacterium
CCCCGCCGCCGCCCGGGCCAGCAGGTAGAGGCTCCCCTCGGTGATCGTCACCCCCTCGGACGCCGCGATGGCCCGGAGCCGCTCGATGATCAGGCGCGCCGGCAGCCGCCGGAAGTCGAAGCGCTGGCAGCGCGAGAGCACCGTGGGAGGGACCTTGTCGGCCTCCGTCGTCGCGAAGACGAAGGTGACATGGGCTGGGGGCTCCTCCAGCGTCTTCAGCAGGGCGTTGAAGGCCTCCTTGGTGAGCATGTGCACTTCGTCGATGATGTAGACCTTCCGGAGGCCGCGTGAGGGGAGGTACTTGATGTTCTCGCGCAGCTCCCGGACGTCGTCCACGCCCCGGTTGGACGCCCCGTCGATCTCCTGGACGTCCAGGGAGGAGCCGGCCGCGATGCCCCGGCAGGAGGCGCAGGCGCCGCATGGGGTCGGCGTCACCCCCTGCTCGCAGTTCAGCGCCTTGGCCAGGATCCGGGCCACGGTGGTCTTCCCGACCCCGCGCGCGCCGGCGAAGAGGTAGGCATGGGCCAGGCGTCCCTGGCGGATCGCGTTCTGCAGGGTCCGGGTCACGTGCTCCTGCCCGACGACCTCCTCGAAGGTCTGCGGGCGATACCGCCTGGCCAGGACCGTGTAGCTGCCGCTGTCAGCCGCCATCGGAGATCCGGATGTCCTCCCGCGTTGCGCGCGCGGTCCCAGCAGCACGGGACCGGCGGGCGAAGGGAAGAGGGAAAACTTGGCCGTGCACCCCTCTTCGAAAGGCGCTAATCTGGCGTGCTTGGTCCTCCGGGCTCCGACCGGGCTTCCCCACGGCACACAGGACGGATCAACTTACCGTTGCTTCCTTCCGGACCTGGCGGGGTTCGTAGCCGCCTGTTGGGTGGGACCCGATCTTCAACGCCCCTCGGACCAGACAGACCCAGGCCAGCACCTCCCTCGGTAGGGGAATTCGACCCCGCGTAGAGCGGATCTCGGGTACAGGGCACCGCTACTTCCCCGTCTAGCACGGCCAAGGTCGTGACCACGTCCCGCGGGGGCAGCACGCGGGGGGTGAGGTGAAACGGTTGAACAGATGGCGGAGAGAGGGGGATTCGAACCCCCGAGGCGCTGTTAACGCCTACACGCTCTCCAGGCGTGCTCCTTCGTCCACTCGGACATCTCTCCACCCAGCCCGAGGTTTCGATCAGAACGCTCCGATCACGTCTCCCGCCTGCTACAGCAGGCTCGCAGGCTGGTGCTCGGGCCGTCGCCATCCCCGCCGGGGGGGCGCCAAGCACGGCTGGCGTCCGGGTCGAGATGGCGGAGGGAGAGGGATTTGAACCCCCGAGGGAGCTTTTGGCCCCCTAATCGATTTCGAGTCGATCGCCTTCAACCGGACTCAGCCATCCCTCCGCAGCCCCCACCGACCCCGGCCGCGCCCGGCGCGTCTCGAAGAACGTCTGCAGCAGCGCCCGGCACTCCGCCTCACGCACCCCGGGCGTGACCGCGATCCGGTGGTTCAACCGGGCGTCTGCCTGCACCTCGTACAGCGACCCCGCGGCGCCGGCCTTGGAGTCCAGGCAGCCGAACACGAGACGGGGCAGACGGGCCTGCACCGCCGCGCCCATGCACATCAGGCAGGGCTCGAGGGTCACGTAGAGGGTGCAGCCCACCAGCCGCCAGCTCGCCAGCCGACGCGCCCCCCTCCGCATGGCCATGACCTCGGCATGGGCCGTCGGGTCATGGGTCCGCTCGCGAGTGTTGTGCGCCCGGGCGATCACCGCGTGGTCCCGGACGAGCACCGCCCCGATGGGCACCTCCCCCTGCCGGGCAGCCCGCCTGGCCTCCCGGAGCGCCAGATCCATGTACGGTTCGTCGCGGGGTTCCACCATCACCGGGTCACACTCCATGTGATCCTCTCACAAAAGCCGGCAGGGGGTCAAGGCAGCGACTTTCCATGCTTTCCAGGCAACTTCCGCAGATCCCGCCATCCGCGATGCCGCTTGTTCCCCTGCGGCCGGCGAGGTACAATGCGCTGGCTCAAGAGGGGAGGGCAGAGGTCCATGCGGCGCCTGCTCGCGATGCTGCTCGTGGGAGGTCTGTGCGCAGCCCCGTCGTCTCTGCTGGCGCATCCCGGCGGCATGGACGCGTATGGCTGTCATCAGGACAGCCAGCAGGGCGGCTATCACTGCCACCGCGGCCCCCTGGCAGGGGAGCGCTTCACCTCCCAGGAGGAGATGCTGGAACAGCTCCGTGCGCTGGAGCAGGCCGCGCCCACGCCGGAGACCCTCTCCGCGCGGGCGCTGGCCGCCTCGCTCCGGCCGCTGTTCCTGAGCACCAACCTCCTGCTCACCGGCACGCTCAACCGGGCCATCCCGCGGGAGCCTGCGCTCGCCGTGCTGGACCAGATCGAGGAACGGCTGAGGCAGCTCCGCCGGCTGGTCCTGTCCCTGGAGGTCAGGTTGAAGACGGTGCAGGACGAGGTCTTCCGGGACCTGAAGGAGGCGATCGGGCGACTGCAGGGCATGGTCCGCGCCCTGCAGGACTACCTGCGCCGGGAAGGGACCGAGCGGGCCGTCCAGGAGTATCGCCAGGCGCAGGCCGGGGCCCTGGCGAGCATCACCCGGCTGGAAACCGAGTTCAACCTCAGGGTGCCGGACCACCCCGAGCTCCGCGTCGAGGGACCCTCGCGGGGGCGGTGAGAGACGGAGCGTCGTGCGGAGGGGACATGGGCGGGGGGCCGGTGAGAGCTGAGACGGCGATGCGGGGAGGTCAGGGCCGCGGAGCCGCGCACGGGATAGGCGCGCCGGAGGGAGGCCTGCGCCGCGGAGCGCTCGGGATCGGCGCGGCGGCCTTCAGCCTTCTCGGGCTGGGGGCGACGGCCTGGGCCAACGGCGGGCACGCCCATGGGCCCGAACGGGGCCTGCAGGTCCCGCTTGCAGTCTGGCTCGTTGGGATCGGCCTCACCATCCTTCTTGCCCTCCTGCTGGTCCGTCAGGCGCGCCGGGACAGCGAGTACCTCCGCCTGCTCAAGGGGTTCAGCCGGAACGCCAAGCTCCTCATCTTCCGCAGCCCCTTCAGCGGCCTCTCCGTGAGCATGTGGCGGCTGCTCTTCTACCTCTACCTGCTCGCCATGGGGCACGACACCCTGTTCGTGGCACAGCTCGCCTCGATCAACTGGGTCTTCCACGGCCTCTCGGTCATCCCGTCCGGGATCCTCTCGGACCTGTTCGGCCGGCGCCGCGTCTTCCTGGTCTCCTACGCCGGCAACATCCTGGCCACCGCGGGTCTCATGCTCATCACCGGACCCACGGCCCTGCTCGTGCTGGCGGCCGTCCAGGGGGCGTTCGAAGGAGGGCATGCGATCGTCGGCCCGCCCTTCATGGTGGAGCAGAGCCGGCCCGACGAGCGCGTGCACCTGTTCAGCATCGACGGCTTCATGAAGGTGGGGGCGGCGAGCCTCGGGAACCTCTCGGCCGGCCTCCTGCCGGTGGCCTTCGGCGGGCTGCTGGGGCTCGGGGCCGAGCACGCCTGGGCCTTCCGTGCCAGCCTGCTCTGCGCCATCCCGGTGATGCTCCTCTCCGTGATCCCGATCTACCTGATCGATGAGCAGTGGCAGCGGATCGACATCAAGCGGTGGTGGAAGAACCTGGAGAGCTACGGCAACATCGGCATGCTGGCCCTGACCGAGGCCGGCACCGGGCTCGCGCTGGGGATGACGGCCCCCTTCTTCAACGTCTTCTTCGCCCAGCAGCTCCGGGCCTCCACCGCCGAGATCGGCCTCATCTTCGCCCTGGGCTCCATCCTCACCGCCTTCGCCACCCTGATGGCGCCCCTGTTCGTCCGGCGCCTGGGCCGGGTCCGCACCGTCGCCTTCCTGAAGTTCCTCGGGGTCCCCTTCCTGGTGCTGATCGGCCTGTCCCAGGGGGTGGTGGCGGCGGGGATCTTCTACGTCCTGGCCATCATCCTCATCGGGGGGGCGTTCCCCAACAAGGCCCTGAGCGATCCGATCTACAGCCTCTTCTCGATGGAGGTCGTGAAGGAGCGCGAGCGGGGGACCACCAACGGCATCATGCACGCCTTCAGCGAGTTCCCGATGGGGGTGGGGGCCTGGATCGCCGGGCCCTTCATGGCGGCCGGCAACTGGGCCATGCCCTACTACCTGGCGGGCGCGATCTACGCCCTGGCCTTCCTCGCCTTCTACGGCTACTTCCTGCGGGTGGAGACAGTGCGCGCGGTCGCTGTGGAGTCCGCCTCCGCGTGAGGGCGGAGGGCCCCGGCCAGGGCTCTGCCTGGCCATCACCTGAACCGGAGGCTCCGGGGAGCCACGAGAGACAGAGGAGGGTGGAACGATGATGCGGACGCTGCTCTACATCGCGCTGGCGCTCTCGGTGATCGGCCTGATCCTCGCGGGCATCTCGCACCTCGCGAGCACGAGCATCCTGGGGGCCACGGCCCGCGGGATCGCGCGGGCCACCACGGTCATGTTGCTCTTCGGCGTGAACTTCGGGCTGCTGGAGCTGCTCCAGGCGAGGAAGTAGGAGGCGCTCTCCTTCCACTGCCGCTCCATCGCAGCCATTCGCTCAGCGTGGGGGGCTGTGCGCCTCCGCGCTATTTGGCCTGCCGGGTGCTGCGTGCCTCGCGTTCCCGGGGCGCGCCCGCGCAGCGTGGGCGCGCCCCACGGTCACCAGCAGCTCTATCCGGGGATGAGGCGAGCTAGCCCGAAGGGGGGCTGATCGGAGGGCGGTGACCCTTCAGGATCGCTCTGATCCTGGGAAGGATATACATCAGCTTCTTGAATGGGTTCGTGAGGAGCTTCCGGTAGGCCTCGACCGCCACGATCTCCACCGGGAACCTGAAGAACTTGTACTTCCACCGCAGCGCCGCGATCCCCTTGAGGATGGCGGCCGGGACGGCATAGATCGGCTTCACGTGGTGGGCCGTCCCCAAGTAGAACTTGAAGTACGACACGTAGCTGATCGTCTTCAGCTCCCACTTGTCCACGATGTAGTCGAGCTCGCAGTTCTCCCGGCTCAGTTTCGCCCACCCGTAGAGGTTCTTCGGCTGCTGGTACCCCATCGCGACCGCCTTCTCGTAGAGCGGCGCCCCCGGGTAGGGCGAGTAGACCCTCAACCTCTGCGGGGCCCTGGGCTGGATCGCCGCTATCTCGTCTGCCAGCGCGATCGTCTTCTCCAGGTCCTCCCGCTCCTCGCCGGGCAATCCGATGATCCAGCTGTAGTTCCCGGTCACGCCGATCCTCTTGAG
>JACPFL010000256.1 GCA_016183025.1 Deltaproteobacteria bacterium
GAAGATGGTCACGGTGGTGGATGACGACATCGACATCCGCGACCCCTGGGCCGTGGAGTGGGCGACCACCTTCCGGGTGGACCCGGCCTACGACGTCCAGATCGTCCAGGACACCGAGACGATCATCCTCGACCCGACGACCATGGACATCTCGGGCGAGGGGCGGGCGCGTCACCTGCGCGAGCGGGTGACCGGCTCGAAGCTCCTCATCGACGCGACCCTCAAGAAGACCTACCCCGACATCTCCCTCCCCACGCGGGACCTCATGATGAAGGCCCTGGAGAACTGGAGGGAGACCGGGCTGCCGCCGATCACCCCGCAGAAGCGCACGCTGCTCCTCCTGGAGAAGCACCCGGGCAACCAGGGGCTCTACTGGGACCCGTTCAAGGGGTAGGCGCCGCGCGCCTTGACACGCGAGGGGGCCGGCCCTAGGCTGGGCGAAAGGGCATGCCAAACAGGTTCAAAGAAGGCGACGCCGTACGGGTCAAATTCGAGATCCGGCCGGGCCACATCCGGACGCCCATGTACGTCCGGGGCAAGACCGGGATCATCGCCGCCTATTACGGGAGCTTCCCGAACCCTGAGAAGCTCGCCTACGGCGGGGACGGCCTCCCCCCAGTTCCGCTCTACGGGGTTCGGTTCCACCTGTCACAGCTCTGGAGCGATCCGTCCCTGAAGGACATCTTGCAGATGGACATCTACGAACACTGGCTCGAGCCAGCCTGACGGAGCAAGCGATGCCGCGGGGAGATAAAACCGGTCAACAAATAGCGCCCCCACTTCAAACGCCTCGGAGGCAGCCATGAGCGATGGTCACGTTCACACGGCCGGCCAGGCCCATCAGCCGATCGCCAAGGACGAGCACGAGCTCACCTATTTCGAGAAGCGCGTGGTCGCGCTCACCAATCTGCTCCGCGAGAAGGGGATCATCACGATCGACGAGGTCCGCAGGGCCGTCGAGGAAATGGAGGCTCGGACCCCGACCCTCGGCGCCAAGGTAGTCGCGCGAGCATGGACGGACCCCGCATTCAAGGCACGGCTCCTGGGTGACGCCAAGGCCGCGGTCGCCGAGCTGGGGCTCTCGACCGACGGCATCAACCACCTGGTCGTCCCGGAGAACACCGAGTCCGTGCACCATGTGGTGGTGTGCACGCTCTGCTCCTGCTACCCGCGTCCGCTCCTGGGCGAGCCCCCTGACTGGTACAAGAGCGCGGGCTACAAGAACCAGATCATCAGCAACCCCCGTGCGGCGCTCAAGGAGATGGGTGTGGAGCTGGACGAGAAGGTCGAGATCCGCGTGCTCGACAGCACCGCGGACGTCCGCTACCTGGTCCTGCCGAGGCGTCCCCCGGGAACCGAGCACATGCGCGAGGAGCAGCTCGCGGGGCTGGTCACCAGGGACAGCATGATCGGGGTCGCTGAGGCGCTGGCGCCGGCCCCGAGGTAGGGCCGGCCTGGCTGACCGGAGGAAGGCGAGGGGCACCATGCCCGCGGACACTTCAGGGATCATCGATACGCGCTTCCGCACGGCGCTGCGCCGGCTCGACCGGGCGGGACGGCTGCTGAAGGTCCGCTCCAAGGTGGACCCCCACCTGGAGCTGGCCGCGATCATCAGCAAGCGGGACGCCGACCAGGCGATCTTCTTCGAGCAGGTGGCCGGCTTCTCGATGCCGGTCTGCGCCAACTTCCTGGCCAGCCACGCCAACGTGCTGGAGATCTTCGGCCTGGACGTCGAGGGCGTGCGGCAGTGCATGCTGCGCGGCTGCGCCCACCCCATCCCGCCCGTCATGGTGGAGCGGGGGCCCTGCCAGGAGGTGGTCCTCACCTCGGGGCTCGACCTGGAGAAGCTGCTGCCCGTCCCGTTCCACGCCAAGGGCGATGCGGGGCGGACCATCTCCTCCAGCATCGTCATCGCCAAGGACCCGGACACCGGCGTCCGGAACGTCTCCTTCCACCGCCTGCAGCTCTACGGGGGCAACCGCACCGGGGTGAAGCTCGACCTGGGCCGGCACCTCGAAACCTACTACAACAAGGCCAAGGCCCGCGGGGAGCCGCTCCCCATCGCCGTCTGCATCGGCACCGACCTGGCGGTCTTCTACGGCGCGGTGGCGATGGGCGCGGAGATGCCCATCGACAAGGACGAGCTGGAGCTGGCCGGCGGCATCAAGGGGGCGCCCATCGAGCTGGTGAAGTGCCGAACGGTGCCGCTCGAGGTCCCCGCCGAGAGCGAGATCGTGATCGAGGGATACATGCCCCCCGACGTGGCGGTGGACGAGGGGCCGTTCGGGGAGTTCACCGGCTACAACTCCACCCGCATGCCCGCCCCGGTCCTGGACGTCACCTGCCTGAGCCACCGGAAGGACCCCCTCTACTACACCATCATCGGCGGCGAGCGGGGGATGCTCCGGAAGTACATCCTGGAGGCGAGCATCCTCAGCACCATGAAGAAGGCCGTGCCCATCGTCCAGGACGTGGAGCTGACCCCCGGCGGCTCCGTGCGCTTCCACCTGGTCATCCAGGTGAAGAAGACCCTGCCCCACCACGAGGGGCTGCAGCGCAATGCCATCCTGGCCGCCATCACCAGCCTGAAGGACCTGGACTGGGTGGTGGTCGTGGACCACGACGTGGACATCCGCAACCCCCTGCAGGTGGAGTGGGCCATCTCCACCCGCTTCGAGGCCTCCCGGGACCTGATCCTCATCCCGGCAGCCCGGGGCCACGAGTACATCCCGGTGTCCGACCGCGGGCTCAGGACCAAGGTCGGGATCGATGCCACCTTCACCCAGGAGCAGATGCAGCAGTACGACCGGGTCACCTTCCAGGACGTGGACCTCGCCCACTACGACCTGACCAACACCCCGGGGCTCCTCCTCCACCCCGCGCTGCAGGAGCCGTCCGACTGACCCGAGCCGTCCGGCCTCTTCCGACCTCGTGTATCTACCTGCGTGGGGTATAGAGCGAAGCTTGACCAGATCGTGCTTCAGGTGGACAGGTGGGACTTGTAGCCTGAGTCTAAAGGCTCAACACGCTCACCCTCGGCCTCAAGACATAGCTCAACTGCCTCACGGACTCTGGCCATCAGCTCATCCAGAGATCTAGTTAGCCTCTCTGCCTCGGCTCACGATCCTGCCACGTGGACGGATCGCGATGCAGATGAACGACCCAAACACGAGGACGTCCAATCCATCAATGCGGTAGAAGACGCCATAGGGAAACCTGCGTGGGATCGCTCGCCGGATCTCTCGGTAGACGACCTGATGCTGCATCGGATTCACACGAACGCGATCGAGAAGCGCGTCGATCTGTCGAACAAACGTACGCCCAAGGCCGGGGCGTTGCTCTTCGTACCGTCGTGCCGCTTCGCGGATGTCCGCCTTGGCTTGCCGCCTGACGATCAGCCGGTACGTCACAGGTCCCGAAGAAGGTCGTCTCGTGCTGTCTCCCAAGCCTCGACATCGGCAGGGTCCTCTTCGTGTTGGCGGATACGCTCGTCGAGCAAGCGCTGGTGCTCCTCGCTCAGGCCCTCCTGCTCGAGCTCCTTTGATACCTCGTCCCAGAGCTTCTCGACGAGACGAACCCTCTCGTTGGCCGGAAGTCTTCGGAACGCCTCAACGATCTCTTGGGCATCCACTTTCACGTCACCTCTGACCGTTTCTGACCGTTATAGTACTGCCGCCGACCGATGAAGTCCAGCCTGCGTCGCCCTCGCCGGAGCGGCTAACTACAATTACACAGAACCGTATAGCAGGGCAAAATCTTGCGGCCTGCCGCAGCCTATCCCTAGAGCTGCAAGGCTCTCGACAGTCGTGTGCCTCCTTGTCATGCAACAACTTGAAGCCAAACGGAGCATGACGTGTCCCGTCGCGCTACACAGCAGGGGGCTGCAACCTATCCTCGGGCGCCACATGGGGGTGGCCGGGCTCGTCATGCGGTGAAGATCCGATCAGCGGAACTGCGGACTACGCTCGGTCCGTGGTTCAGGACACGGGCATAGCTCATTGTGGTGGTCGCCTCCGGGTGGCCGAGCAATTCCTCGGACGGGCCAGACAGGCCGGAATGTAGCACGGAGCGGATCGGCGTCAAGACATTTCCTCCCTGTCCTTCTTCCTTGACATGCGGAGGCCTTTTTGAAAGACTTGGAACGAGAAGGCCGAGCGGGGGATCACCGAGATCGCCGCGGACCTCAAGATCTACAAGAGCCGGGCCTTCAGGTTGGTGAAGACCCTGGAGGGCCGGGGATTCCTGTGGCAGAACCCGGAGACGGGCCGCTACCGGCTGGGCCTGAAGCTGCTGGGCCTGAGCCACCTGGTCGAGCAGGAACTCGGCTGGCGACAGCGCGTCCGCCCCATCCTCGAGGACCTGAGCCTGAAGACCGGGGGGACCACCACCCTGCGGGTCATGGAGAACCTGGAGATCCACACCATCGACGTCGTCGAGAGCTCGGACATCCTCAAGGTGGCCTACCCCATCGGGACCAGGATGCCCTTCTCGTACGGCTCGCACGGCCTGGTGCTGTCGGCCGCCCTGCCGGAGCCGGCCGTCCGACAGGCCATCCGGGAGCGGGGCCTTCGCCGGTACACGTCCCGGACCATCACCGCCCCCACGCGGTTCCTGGAGCGGCTGCGCGCCGTGCGGCGCCAGGGCTACGCCTTCTGCGATGAGGGGGTGACGATCGGGGTGCGCTCGGTGGCCGTCCCGGTGCGGAACCGAGAGGGCGAGGTGGTCGCCTCGGTCGGGGTCAGCCTTCCGAAGGCGCGCTTCCCCATGGAGCGCCTGGTTGAGGTCGTCAGGCTCGCGAAGCAGGCCGCGGAGGCCCTCTCGGCAGGGGTGGGACATCGGATCACATCCGGAGGAACAGCGTAATGCCGCCCAAGATCGACAACGCCAAGTGCGACGGCTGCGGGATCTGCATCTTCGACTGCGGGGCGCTCTGCCTCGAGCTTGATCCCGTGTCCGATAAGGTCTTCCTCGCCCACGGCCGGGCCTGCGTGGACTGCTTCATCTGCGAGGAGGTCTGCCCGGAGGGCGCCATCAGGATGTCCATCGGCAAACCCAAGTGAGCGGGCCCGCGGGGGATCGACAGATGGAGCGCGTGGTCACCGACATCCTGGTCATCGGGGGCGGGGTGGCGGGGTGCATGGCCGCCCTGCAGGCCTCCAAGTACGGCCTGCGCGTGGCCCTGGTGGACAAAGGCCGGCTGGGGCTCAGCGGGTCGAGCTGCACCTCCGGCGGGGTATCGGCCGCGCCGTTCGCCCACCCCGAGATGGGCAAGGAGGAGAACCCGGACACCGAGGAGGCCTACTACCTGGACACCCGGGAGGGGGGCGCCTACGTCAACCCCCCGCGGCTCGTCGAGGCCATGGTCCGGGAATCCTGTCAGGTGGTCCTCGAGACGGAGGAGGTCGGCGTCGCCTACAGCAAGACCCCGGACGGCCGCTTCTACATGACGAAGGCCCTCGGCCATCGGTATGCCCGGCGGTGCATCCCGATCGGGTGCGGGGCGGCCCTGATGCTGGCCATGCGCAAGGAGGTCCTCCAGCGGTGGGTCCAGCCCCTGGAGCACCTGGCTGTCACCCGGCTCCTGACCGTGGACGGGCAGGTCACCGGGGCGTGCGCCGTGCACCTGCAGACCGGCGCCCAGCTCCTGATCGAGGCGCGGGCCATCGTTCTGGCCGGAGGCGGGGCCACCTCGTTCTTCCCCTATGCCAGCGCGAACTTCAAGACCACGGGCGACGCCTACGCCCTTGCCCACCAGCTCGGCCTCCCCTTTGCCAACATGGAGTTCTTCGAGTTCACCATCATCCCGAAGGCCGGCCACACCATCATCAGCTCCGCGGGCGTCACCCCCTTCATGGGACGAGGGAGCCGCCTGTACAATGCCGCCAACGAGCGCTTCATGGAGCGCTACGACCCCGAGCGCCTCGAGCGCACGACCCGGGCGCGGCTGGTCCAGGCCCTCTACAAGGAGATGTCCGAGGGCCGGGGGCCGGTCTACAACGACGCCAGCCACTTTCCCGAGGACGTCTGGGAGCACTTCGAGAAGACCGAGCCCGACGTCCTGCACAAGCTCAAGTCCGCCGGGGTCGACTACCGCCGCGGGCGCTTCGAGTGGGTCCCGGCCGTGCATACCTGCCTGGGCGGGATCGTCATCGACGAGCACGGCGCCACAGGGGTGCCAGGGCTCTTCGCCGCGGGCGAGTGCACGAACGGGGTCCACGGCGCCAACCGGCTCTCCTGCAACGCCTTCTCCGAAGGCCTGGTCTTCGGGCGGCGGGCCGGGAAGGCGGCCGTCCTCTTCGCGCGCGGCCAGCGCGGGCCCGAGAGCCCGAAAGGCCAGGTCCGCGAGGAGGCAGCCCGCCTGCAGGGTCTCCAGGGGCCCGGCGAGCCGGCCTCCACAGTCCTCAAGGCCCTGCGCGAGACTGCCTGGCAGTCCGTGGGGATCGTGCGGAACGGCGAGGGGATCCAGCACGGGCTTGACCGCCTGGCCGAGCTGAAGAAGGCGCGGGTGGAGGCCACCACGCCGGCGGAGCTGGTCCAGGCCCTTGAGCTCGGCAACCTCCTGCTGACCGGCGAGATGGTGATGCGCGCGGCCGCCACGCGGACCGAGAGCCGGGGGCAGCACTACCGCGAGGACTGCCCGCCCGGGGGAGATGAGTGGCGGCGATGGGTCCTGCTCACTCCCACCGGGGAGGGCGTGACGGTCTCCACCGTCCCGATCCCCGAGTAGCCTCCCGTATCTGGATCGTACATGGACGAGGTCATCTCCACGGACGTGCTCGTCATCGGCGGCGGCCTGGGCACCCTGGCCGCCATCGAGGCCGGGCGCCACCGGCAGCGCGTCGTCCTGGTGGACAAAGGCATCCTGGGGCGCAGTGGCTCCACCCCGACCTCGGGCGGCTACCCGCACGTCCTGCTGCCTCCTGACCTCGGGGGGGATCCCCGGGACTCGGAGGCCACCTTCGTGGACGACGTGATCCGCGGGGGTAGCTACCTGGGCAACCCGGCCGTGGCCGAGCGCGTCGCGCGCGAGGGGGTCTCCCGCTTTATCGAGCTCCACGAGCTCGGGGTCCCGTTCGAGAAGACGCCGGAGGGGAAGTTCGTGGTCCGCAAGTCCCTGGGCGAGACCTACCCCAAGGGGTGCCCGGCTCATGGGGGTCCTCCGGCGCGAGGTCTACCACCGAGGGGTCACCGTGATCGAGAACGTGATGGTGACCCGCCTGTTCTGCCGGGAGGGACGGATCGCCGGGGCCTTCGGCCTCTGCCGGCGCACGGGGCGTCGTTACCTGTTCAAGGCCAAGGCCATCATCTTGGCCGCGGGGAGCGCCACAGGCCTCTACCTGTCCTACAGCGCGAGCTTCCTGACGACGGGCGACGGCTACGCCCTGGCCTACGACGTCGGGGTGCCGCTCCAGCACCTCGAGTTCCAGGAGTTCACGGTCATCCCCGTGCCCCGGGGCCGGCCCATCGCCACAGGGGGGATCAAGCCCGTAACGTCGTTCGGGGCCCGGTTCTTCAATGCCCAGGGGGAGCGTTTCATGGAGCGCTACGACCCCCAGCGTCTGGAGCTCACGGCCCGCGCCATCATGGTGCAGGCCGTGGCCCGGGAGGTGCGGGAAGGCCGGGGCGCCTTCGTGGACGCGACCTCGTGCAAGCCGACCTACTTCCTCAAGAAGGTCGAGCGCCTGGGCGTAGACTGGCGCCGGGAGCGGGTGCCGATCCGGCCGGGCGTGCATACGTTCCTCGGCGGCCTGGTCGTGGACGCCTCGGGGCAGACCCCGGTGCCGGGGCTCTACTCCTACGGGGAGAACGGCGGGCACGGCCACCTCTACGGCGCGGACCGGATCACCGGGGCCGTGGGCGCCGGGTTCGTCCTGGGCTACCAAGCGGGCAGACAGGCCACGCTCTTCGCCAGGGAGCACCCACCCCTGGAGCCGGCGCGCGAGGACGTGGCGCGGGAGGAGGCCCGCATCAAGGCGTTCGGCCGCGATGACCTCGGCCCTCATGCCCTGAACCCCGCAGTGGTGGCTTCACAGCTCCGCCGGACAGCCGAGGAGCACCTCTTCGTCTACCGTGAGGAGCACGGGCTCACGCAGGCGCTCGGCGTCTTCCAGGAGGCTCGCCACGAGAAGGCCGGCCGCGTTCGGGCCCGAAGCCTGCCGGCACTGGTCCGGTGCCTCGAGGTCCGCCACCTCGCGCTCACCGGGGAGTTGGTCGCCCGGGCCTCGCTCGCCCGGCAGGAGTCCCGGGGACAGTTCCAGCACGTGGACCACCCGCAGACCGATGACCGACGGACCCGCATCGTGCTCCGGGACGGAGGCGACGGCGACCCGGCGCTCGAGGTCCAGGAGATCCCCTGAGCAGGCCGAGGGCGGGGGAGCAGCCTCCTTCACGTCCGGGGTAGTCGCCCCCCTACCGCAGCGGTCTTCAATTCGCGAGAGGCTTCCCTGGTAAAGCTTGACCCGGACACCCGACCACCGCATAATCCTCCGCGCGGCGGAGGTCTCGGGCACGGGGCCTCGATGCGCGGCTCGCAGGCCGGAGAGGAGGGGAGGTCGATGGACGGACGGGACGGACTTGGGATGGCATTCTCACGGCGGACCTTTCTGAAGAGCGCCGCCCTGGGCCTGGGGGTGGTCGCAGGGGATCGCGCCGGGCTCGCGCGCGGCGGAGAAGTCGATGACACGAGCGAGTTGGTGGTGGGCGTGTGGGGCGGCGCGATCCCCAAGATCCTCAAGAAGACGGTCATCCCCGACCTCGAGGCCCGCTACCGCTGCAAGGTCTACGTGAAGGAGGGCACCGGGGGAGATCGGATGGCCATCCTCCGAGCCAATCCCCGAAACCCCGCGTTCGACGTCGTGCACCTGGCGGACGGGGAAGCCATTCCCCTCATCAAGGAGGGGATCCTGGAGGAGCCGAGCGCCAGGGTCATTCCGGAGTTCGCCGATCTCTACCCCGTGGCGCAGATCAGCGGCTACGGGCAGGGCCTCTCGGACGTGGGCATCGCGTACAGCCCCCAGAAGGTCAAGGAGCGCCCGACCTCGTGGCTCGACCTCTGGAACCCCGCCTACAAAGGCCATGTGGTCATCCCCTCCATGAAGACCACACAGGGCAGTTCCTTCCTCCCCGCCCTGGCGAAGGTCCTGACCGGGGACCAGAGGAATGTCGAGGCGGCCAAGCGGAAGCTCCTCGAGCTGAAGCCCAGCATCCTGGCCTACCATCGGGGGACCAGCCACGCCCTGACCATGCTGGAGCAGGGGGATGCCTGGATCTCCGTCACCATCGGGGCCTACGTCTATCAGGCCCGGGACAAGGGCCAGCCCGTGGATTTCGTCCGTCCGAAGGAGGGGTCCTTCAGCCTCATCTGGTTCATCGATATCGCCCGCCATACCAGGCACCGCACGCTGGCCCGCGAGTACGTCAGGCTGGCCCTGCAGGCAAAGGCCCAGCGGGCCTTCGCCGAAGAGATGTACCTCGGCCCCTCGAACCGAAAGATCGCGCTGTCGGGGAAGGTCGCCGAACTTGCGGTCTACGGGCAGCAGGAGATAGACCGGCTGATCAACCTGGACTGGATGTTCATCGAGGGCCAGCGCCCTTCCTGGATCCAGTGGTGGAATCAACACATGGTCTGATGACGCCCCCCTGCTGATCCCTCTAGGTTCCCATGGCCGGGAGCATCGCCGAGCGCGTCTATCATCTGAAGAGGTCCAGGTGGAGCGTCCTGGCGGGCGTGCTCCCGATCCTCTCGGTGTACGTGGCCCTGCTGGTCATCCCCATGCTCCTGCTGGGCCAGTTCAGCCTGTACCGGAAGCTGACGGGCGAGATGGGGCAGGTCGTCCTGATCAGGGAGGTCAGCCTGGCCAACTACGCCAAGTTCCTGGCCAGCCCATTCTACTTCCGGATCCTGAAGGACACCCTCGTGATGGCCCTGACGGTGACGGGCCTGTGCGTGCTCCTGGGGTACCCGGTGGCCTTCAGCCTGTCCCGAGCCAGACGGTGGAAGGGGATCCTCTACCTCCTGGTGCTCGCCCCGTTCTTCGTGAGCGTGGTGATCCGGACCTACGGGTGGATGGTGATCCTCGGCCACAATGGGCTCGTCAACTGGCTCCTGCTGGCCTCCGGGCTCGTCACCGCCCCCGTGCCGCTCATCTACAACTATACGGGGATCCTGATCGGCGTCACGCACATCATGCTGCCGTACATGGTCATCACGCTGGAGGCCGTGCTCCGGAAGATCGATCGATCGCTGATCGAGGCGGCGCAGGGCCTGGGCGCCAATCCGTGGCAGGCCTTCTCCAGGGTGATCTTCCCCCTGAGCCTGCCGGGACTCGTGGCCGGCTCCCTGCTCGTGTTCGCCCTGAGCGTCAGCATCTTCACCACGCCGAGCCTCATGGGCGGGGGACGGATCCACCTGATGTCCACCATCATCTACGAGGAGACCATGGGGCAGGTGAACTGGCCCAGCGGGGCCATGCTCGCCTGGGTCCTTCTGGTGACGACGCTGGCGGTGTTGGGCCTCTCGCAGCTCGCGGCCCGACGGTTCGAGTGGAGACGGTGAGCCGTGGGGAGACGGAGCCTCATCGGCGTGCTCCTCGGAGCGTTCAACCTCCTCGTCTACCTCTTTTTGCTGGCGCCGATCGCCGTGGTGATCATCGCGTCCTTCAACAGCTCGGCTCGGCTGAGCTTTCCCCTCGAGGGGGTCTCGCTCCAGTGGTACAGGGCGTTCCTCGCCAACCGGGAACTCCTGGAGGCCCTGCGGCTGAGCGCGGTGGTGGCGCTGGCGACCACGGCCCTGGCCCTCCCTCTGGGGCTGCTCGCGGCCTTCGCCATTGATCGGTACCGTTTCCCGGGGCGCGACGCCCTGAGCGCGTTTCTCCTCTCGCCCCTGCTGATCCCCGGGGTGGTCCTGGGGATCGGCATCCTGATCTTCTATGCCTCGGTCGGCCTCCCGATCAGCGTCTGGGGCTTCGTCCTCGCCCACGTGCTGATCGCGTCTCCCTACGTCGTGCGGACAGTGCTGGCCAGCCTCGCGCGGTTTGACCGGTCCCTGGAGGAGGCCGCCATGAGCCTCGGGGCGGATGACCTCAGGACGAAGCGCGCCGTCACCCTGCCGGCGATCAGGCCGGGCCTGCTGGCGGGCGGGATCTTCGCGTTCATGACCTCCTTTGACAACGTCCCCCTGTCGGTCTTCCTCGCGACCCCCACCGTGACGCCGCTGCCGGTGAAGATCTACGCGGATCTCGACTCCCACGGCATCGACCCGGTGTTCACCGCGGTCTCCACGGTCCTGATCGTGGGGACGCTCGCACTGGTCCTGCTACTGGATCGGTACGTGGGCCTCGAGCGGCTCTGAGGGGCGGCGGAGAGACCAGGATCCCACCGATGGCGGACGTCCGGCTGGCTGAGGTCTCCAAGTGGTTCGGGGGTGTCCGGGCCGTGGACGCCCTCTCCCTGGAGGTGGCGCAGGGGGAGTTCCTCTCGCTCCTCGGGCCGAGCGGCTGCGGGAAGACGACCGTGCTGCGACTCATCGCGGGGTTCCTCGACCCCACAGCCGGCGAGATCTTCATCCGAGGCCGATCCATGGCCCGGGTCCCGCCCTTCCGGCGCAGCATCGGGATGGTTTTCCAGAACTACTCCCTCTTCCCCCACCTGAACGTGTACGACAACGTCGCCTTCGGGCTGCGGATCCGGAAGATCGGCCATCGGACGCTCCATGAGGCCGTCACGGAGGCGCTCAAGCTGGTGCGGCTGGAAGGGATCGAAGCCGTCGAACGGCGCTTCCCGCACGAGCTGAGCGGAGGCCAGCAGCAGCGGGTGGCGCTGGCCCGGGCCCTGGTCATCCGGCCCGAGGTCCTGCTCCTGGACGAGCCCTTCGGGGCGCTGGACAAGAAGCTCCGGGAGCAGATGCAGCTCGAGCTCAAGGGGCTCCAGCGGGAGATCGGCATCACGACCATCTTTGTGACGCACGATCAGGAGGAGGCCCTGATCCTGTCCGACCGGGTCGCGGTCATGCGGGCGGGACGCATCGAGCACCTCGGCCCGCCCGCGGAGATCTACGAGCGGCCGAGGACCAGGTTCGCGGCCGATTTCATCGGTCGCTCGAACTCCTTCCAGGGGCGCGTGGTGAGGGACGCGGGCCCGGGCGCTCTCCTGCACACCGATGAGGGGCTGGCGATCAAGGTCCCGGAGGAGCTGCCGGAAGGGCCTGCCGAGGTTCTCCTCCGCCCGGAGCAGATCGCGATCTCGGCCACGGCCCCGACGAGCGGGGCGGATACCGTGGTCGCGGGGACCGTGGCGGACGTCATGTACCTCGGCACCCACGTGAAGTACGATGTCCGGATCGGGACGAAGCTCGTGGAGGTGTTCGAGCAGAACGTCGGAGGAGGACCGAAAGGTCGCTATGCCCCGGGCGACCGCGTAGTGCTCTCCTGGAGGTCGGCGGATCTGCTGTGCCCCAGGGAATGAGGAAGGAGGGCTCGCGCATGGTGCGACATGAGATGGATGAAAGGCGTACGGGGACGCGGCTCGCGGTCGCAGCCCTGCTCCTCCTGGCCCTCGTGCAGGTCCCGACCCCGGCACGCCCCCAGGAGATCCGGCTGGGCCAGGTGGGGATCAACCTCGTGGAGATCCCCACCTATGTCGCGATGGAGAAGGGGTTCTTCGCCGAGCGGGGGCTCCGCGTCAACTTCCAGCATTTCGAGAGCGACACCATCATCATCAAGGCCTTCGTCGCCGGAGACATCCAGGTGGCCTTCCTCGGGAGCAGCGCGGCCATCCTGGCCTCCTCCAAGGGGGTCAAGCTCAAGGCCTTCGTCTCGGGCGCGCCGGTCCACGACTACGTGATCGTCGCCCAGACCCCCATCAAGGCCTACCCCGACCTCCCAGGAAAGAACTTCGCCGTTTCGGGGGTCGGCGCCATCTCCTATCACCTGCCGCGGGTGGCGATCCGGCAGAAGGGGGTGGACCCCGACCGGATCAACTATGTGGCCGTCGGCACCGACGGCGCGCGGCTGCGGGCCCTGATCGCGAAGAAGGTGGACGCGACCATCCTCCACGTGCACAACGCCATCCGGGCGCGCGACTACGCCCACCTGCACATCATGTCAAACCTGGTCCAGGAGCTCCCCCTGTTCGTCTTCATCTACGGCATCGCCAAGCCGGACTACCTGAACGCCAACCCGGCTCAGGCGGCCAGGCTCGTGCGGGTCATGATCGAGACCAGCCGCTTCGTGTACCAGAACAAGCGGGAGACCGTGGAGGTCGCGGCCAAGGTTTTGAAGATGGACGAGAAGTACCTGAGCCCGACCTACGACCTGCTCAAGGAGGCGAAGGTCTGGGGGGTGAACGGGGGGCTGGACGACAAGGGGTACGACTTCACGGCCCGGTTCCTCGCCTCGACCGGCGAGCTGAAGCAGCCGGTCCCCGCCGACGAGTTCTTCGACCGTCGGTTCGTGAGCCAGGCCCTGCGGGAACTGGGGACCTGGCCCTGAGCCCGGCGGCGACGCTCCCTGGCGGGCGTCTAGCTCGCTGACGGCCCGAAGAAGCCCGAGGCCTCGATCGCCCGGAGCACCCGGTCGTCATAGAACTCCTCGGGCCTCGCCCTGCGC
The DNA here is from genome assembly GCA_016183025.1 of Deltaproteobacteria bacterium. Lineage (GTDB taxonomy): Bacteria > Desulfobacterota > JACPFL01 > JACPFL01 > JACPFL01 > JACPFL01. The sequence goes on from JACPFL010000256.1 coordinate 13,605, forward strand.
GCCCGAGGGTCCTGCTCCCCGATCAACCTGAGCATGTTCGCGATGGCCTCCCGGCTCGTGTAGGGCTTCGCCGACATGTACCGGGCGTACGTCTCGTAGGTCTCCCGCAGCACCTCCGGGTCCCGCACCCGCGTGTACTTGCTCAGGGCCTTCTCGGCGGCCCCGCGGTTGGCCTTGTACAGGCGCACGCCCTCGATGAACCCCTTCAGGAAAGCCTCGGCCCGCTTCGGCTGTGCCCCCAGGTAGGCCCGGCTGGCCACTACCCCGGCGGGGATGTAGGGGATCCCCAGCGCCGCGATGTCCACCAGCTCCCGGAACCCCATCCCCCTCGCCCGCAGCGTCGTGGGCGCGGCGATGACCCCCGCGTGGATCGTCCCCGCCTGCATCGCGGCCAGGGTCTCCGGGTGGCCTCCGGTCTGCAGCACGCTGGCATCACGGCCCGGCTCCAGGCCGAACTTCCGCAGGACCAGAAGCGCCCCGTACATCGTCGCGGTCCCGAGCCGGGTGACCCCCACCACCTTCCCGCGCAGCTCCTCGACCTGCCGGATCTCCGGTCGGGCATAGAGCGAGAAGGTGGGATTGTTGAGGTGGGCGGCGACGAAGATCACGTCCGCCCCGCCCAGCGTGGCCTCGATCACCCCGCCCCCCGTGACCGCCATCTCCACGCTCCGGCCGACCAGGGCCTGGACCACCCGCGACCCCCCCGCGATGTAGATCGGGGCGACCTGGAGGCCGTGCCGGGCGAACAGCCCCTCCTCGTGCGCGACCCAGAGCGGGACGCTGGAGCCGCTGATGGCCACGTAGGCGACTGGCATCCGCGTGGTGTCCGCCCGGGCCTGCCCGATCAGCCCCAGGCCCATCAGGACCAGGATCCCCCATCTCATGCTCAACATGATCCCCTCCCGCAACGGGCCGGTCGCCCATCTGCCCGCATGCTAGCGATCAGCGGCGGCGCTGCACGCGCCCGGACTCTTCCTCGCGGTGGCGCTCTCGCGATCCCCGCGCGCTCTCCCAAGCGGTCTCCCCCTAGTTCATAGTGCCCTTCTGGCTTCCTGTAAAGCCGCTTCCTCGCCCTTGACAGCAGGAGCGCGAAGATAGAATCTGCCGTATCGCTGAAACGCCTCGGGATGGGAGGATGCGATGCGGACGCTGATCCGCGGGGGCTGGACCGTGGGGTTTGTCGGCGACACGCACACGCTGCTGCGCGATGGGGTGCTCGTCTACGAGGACGACCGCGTTCTCTACGTCGGCCCCCGGTTCGACGGCGCCGTCGATCGCGAGATCGACGCGCGGGGGAAGCTCGTCTCGCCTGGGTTCATCGACA
>JACPFL010000260.1 GCA_016183025.1 Deltaproteobacteria bacterium
GCTCTCTCCCCGGTGCGGTTCCTTCTAACATGCGGTCCGGACACCGGGCAAGGCGTGGGAGCACCTGCTTGCTGCTGCCATGGCCATCGCGGGGCCGCTGAGATGCCCAGCGCGGGCCGCTGCTGGTCCGTCCGCCCCCAGGCGCAGGGGGGGCACCGGACGCTGCCGCCCGAGGGCCAGATGGACAGGCGTCGGCGGCGGTGGATAGAATGGGGGCGCTTCAAACGGGACGGAGGCAAGGCCAGGGGAAGGCGGATGCGCTGGGTGGAGGTGCGACGGCACGCGCCGTCCGGGGACGACAAGCATCTGACCGCCGAGGGGCGCGAGGTCGTCCGACGGGTGCGGGCCTCGCTTCAGCCGCGATATGACGCGCTGGTCGTGAGCCCGCTCGTGCGTTCGGCCGAGACGCTCGAGGCCATGGGCTTCTCAGGGTGGACGGTCGACCCCGGCTTCGACGAGATGCCCGAGAGCGTGCGCATGTTCATGCCCCAGGCCAAGGCGATCGCCGCCGAGCAGAGCTGTCAGTTGCTCGAGGCGATGGTCCAGGTGCCGCAGATCTGGGACCTCCTCCGGAGCGTGGGCGAGCGGGTGCTGGGGGGTGTCAGGAGGGTCGCCGGTACGCTCCCGGAAGGGGGGCGGGCCCTGGTCATCTCGCATGGGGGGAGCATCGAGCCGGCCGCGCTCCTGGTGATGGGCGGCGAGATGCGACTGGAGCGGATAGGGGGCTCGCTGGCGGGATGTGAGGGCGCGCTCTTCGCCGTCGAGGGCGACAGGGTCGTCGGCGTGGAGATCCTCCGGATCCCTGCGTAGGTGCCGCAACGATCGTGCTCGGGGCGAGCAAGGGGGCACGGTGAGCGAGGGGCAGGGGCTGCAGGAACAGATCCAGGTCCGGATCGAGCGCCGCGATGGCCAGGGAAGGCCGGAGGCCGGACAGGTCGAGTACGGGGGCGAGCAGTTCGGCTGGGACGTGGAACGGCAGGGGGACCTGGCCGAGCTCGTGATGCCGGATGAGCAGAAGCTCTACACCCTGCTGCGCCGGGATGTCGGGCATCTGGCGGCCGACGAGCTGCTGGTCTCCATCTACGAGGCCTGCCTGGGCGGGTTCGGCGGTGAGGAAACCCAATGGGTCCACGTCCACCCCGAGCAGAAGCCCTGACGGGCCATCCGTCCCAGGTCACGGTCTCCGGCGAGCTGCAGGCCTTCATCGCGCGGCACCGGGTGGCCCGGCTGGCGACCGCCGCCCCGGACGGGCGTCCCCACGTCATCCCTATCTGCTTCGCCTTCGACGGTCGGGCCTTCTACTTCGCCCTGGACGACAAGCCCAAGCAGGTGGACCCGCGCCGGCTCCGGCGCGTGCGCAACATCGAGGCGAACCCGCAGGTGGCGCTGGTCATCGATGAATACCACGAGGACTGGGGCCGCCTAGGCTACGTCCTCATCCAGGGCGTGGCCGCCATCCTGGAGGAGGGGGGCGAGCAGGAGGCCGCACTGCGCCTGCTGGAGGCGAGGTATCCGCAGTATCAGCAGATGGAGCTGGTGAGGCGACGGCGCCCGGTCGTCAGGATCACCCCCACCCACGTCCGCGCCTGGGGGGCGACGGGGCCCTAGGCCACGCCGCGTGCCGCGAGCCGAGATGGATCACGAGGGGATCCTGCGGGCGCTGTTCACCATCTTTGAGGCCGAGCAGCGGCGCTTCACGCTGGGCTACTACGATCAGGACGGCGTGGAGGTCCGGAGCCATCACAGCGATCGGGCCATGATCGGCCCGGAGGGCGCCCATCTGCTCCGGAGCGAGAATCTGACGCGGCTCGTGGAGCTCTGGCGCGCCCTGCCCGTGAAGGACCACGCCTATCTCCTGCGGCAGCTCGTCGCGGTCTTCGCGCCCGACTCGTCGTACCACGCCGTGGAGCCGCTGGCGCTGGCCTTCCTCCTGCATGCCGGGCTGGCGGCCGAGGCGGTGGAGGCCCTGGACGTGTACCTCCAGCCGGAGCCGGCCGGGGTGCGCGCCGTGGAGTGGCTCTCCCTGGCGCTCAAGTTCGAGCCGCAGCTCTTCGACGAGGCCGCCCTGAGACGTGTCGAGGCCCTCGGCCAGGGGTGGCTCTGGGAGATGCGGCGGGGGCAGCGCGGAGATGAGGGGAGGCGGCCGGAGATGGCCACGCTGGAGGCCATCCAGGCGCACCGCCAGCGCATGCGGCTGCATGAGACCTTTCGCCTGATCCTGGAGCAGGTCCAGCTCATCCGCTACCACCGCCTGCGCGAGGAGCTGCGACGGTTGGAGGAGGAGACGGGATGATCAAGCACGTGGTGGCGTTCAACCTGCGGCCGGAGATGACCGAGGCAGGGGCCCGCGAGCTGTACGGGCGGGCGAAGGAGATGCTGGCCAGGGTGCCCGGGGTGCGGAACTTCAGCGTCGGCCCGGCCATCAACGAGGGGAGCCCGTATCGCTACGGGCTGGTCATGGAGTTCGACAGCCCCGCGGCCCTGAAGGCCTACCTCGATCACCCGCAGCACGTGAAGTTCGTGGAGGAGCAGTTCCGGCCGGCCGTGGCCGAGCGCCTGATCCTCGACTTCGAGCCCGTGGAGTGAGAGACGGCTCGGCCCTGGAGCGAGGCCCGCGTTGTGAGTAGCAGCCGGCAGGCCCGGGAAAAGGGTTTACAAACGGGGGCCGCGTTTTCTACAGTGCGGTAGACCTACCGGCTGCGGGGCCGTAGTTAAGCCTGGTTATAACGCTGGCCTGTCAAGCCAGAGGGCGCGGGTTCAAATCCCGTCGGCCCCGCCATCATTTCAAGTACTTGGGGCGAAGCTCCCCGCGCCAATCCTCGTTGCCCTTGCCAAGACTTGTCAGTTCTCATCGGGCACTCCCTCGGACGGCATGTGATCTTGTCCGGAAGGCGGACATGCCCCGTTTCTAAGGAAAGGCTCCAATACTTGACGACGCCGGGCCCTCGTCCGTCCTTGGCCGATCACTCGCGGCATTTGACCCCACGCCGCTGCGCCCTCCAGCGGTGGCGGAAACCTTCGACGCTCCCGTTCCCGCCGTCCCGTCGCAGGGGCTCCCCTGAGCCGGTGCTTCTGTGACCGCCAGCTTGGCGTTCACGCGGCCGCCCGTGACCAGCTTCCCGCATAGCGGCGACTTCCTGTCGATGCCATCGAGGATGGTGCTCTTCAACTCGCTCACGCTCTTGCTGGGGAAGAGGGCCTTGACGAGGGCGGCCACTCCGGCCACGACCGGCGCGGCTGCGGAGGTCCCGGTGAAGCCCTGCCTGACGCCGCCCCCGAGCTGCGTGGTGGTGATGTTCCGGCCCGGCGCCGCCAGATCCACCGAGGTCGCCCCGAAGTTCGAGAAGCTCGCCAGGTTGTCGTTCTGGTCGGTCGCGGCGACGGCGATGACATTGGCGCTGTCGAAGCTGGCCGGGTAGGTGGGCGTCTGGTCGTTGTCGGTCGCGCTGTTCCCGGCCGCGGTGACGAACAGGAGCCCAGGCGCGCCGTCGATGGCCTCCTTCAGGGCCCGGCTGAACACCGTAGTGCCGGCGCTGATGTTGGCGATCTGGGCCCCGTTGTCCTTTGCGTACGTGATCGCCTCAATCACTGTAGCGATAGGCAGGGCCGCCACCCCGGCGCGCAGCACCATGAGCTTCGCGGTCCAGGCGACCCCGGCCACGCCGACCCCGTTGTTCCCGACCGCCCCGATGATGCCGGCCACCGAGGTGCCGTGGCCGCTCGTGTCCTGCGGGTTGCTGGTCCCAAGGACGAAGTCGTGACTCCGGCTGTCGATGTTCTCCGACAGGTCGGGGTGGTTGAGGTCCGCGCCCGTGTCGATGATCGCCACCACCACCGACGAGGAGCCGGTGGTGCTGTCCCAGGCGGTGGTGGCGCTGATGTCCGCCCCGGAGGTCCCGGCCGTGTCGTTCACGGTCTGGCCGGTGTTGCGGAGGTGCCACTGCAGGCCGAAGGAGGGATCGTTGGGCACGGCCTGAGGCTCGAGCACGTAGTTCGGCTCCGCATAGAGGACATTCGGCCCTGAGGTGAGCTGGGCGAGAGCTCCCGACACCTCCTGGCCGGCCGGCAGACTGACCAGCCGTAGGTTCAGGGATGGGAACTCCTTGAGAACGCGCAGGTTCATTGCCGCTTCCAACGCCTGAATCTCCAATCGCGTGACGTCCTCTACATATCTGATCAGCACCTCACCTTTGACGTGCCGAGCCCCCGTGGTGCGTTCGACTTCCAGGTGAGCTGCCAGCGGGTCAATCTCGCTCCGATCGCCGCACCCCATGGCCAGTATCAACATCACCCAGATCATGAGCCCATGGGCGCGCCGTCGCTTCTGACCCGGATGGCAGGCCTGATGGGATGACTTCCGGGCGGCGCTCATGTGTTCGTCATCTCCCTCGTCCCAATGCTGGTCAGAAACTCGCCGTACCCGCGCATGAGGCGAGAAGATCAAACTTTGCTCCGTCCAGCCCCAGCCCGTCCGCCAGCCCAACCCAGATAGTGACCCCGAACCTGTCACGCCCCCCGATCATCGCGAAGCGGGCCTGCCCGCTCGCATAATGGGGCGTGGCAACTGCATGGACATCGTCGTCGTTCGTGCAGGTTATTCCAAAATCGGACCATAGAGCACCGAACGAGCCATCGCTCCCGGTCGACCCCCTGCCTGACATGAAGAGAACCCCGAGGACCCGTATTGCGGTCGCACCGGTCACGGTCCCCTGGGGTATCAAGCTGCCCGGCTCCGCGCCCAGCGGTTGAAACTTCACTGTCCCCTCGAGCACGCCGCCGTTCGGAGATGTTGCCCGGAAGGTCCACATCTTGATGGGCTGCGCGTCCCCTCTTTCCACCGCACCGATGAGGCCGACGAGAAACGCGAGCACCGCAGCGGCAACTTTCATGATCTCTTCACCCTCCTTCCCCTGCTCGGCATACCATCGGAGAATGCTATAGGAGCCTATCCGAGCAAGCAATCCGAATGCGGGGCGACCGAGGGAGCCTGGCAATCTGGCGGGCGGAGTTGGGGAATTGTGGGTCAGGTCCCGATCCCTCCACGACAGGGACGACGGTCAGACATGGGGGAGATGACGTGATGCACGTGCGATGCACGCGCGCTAGTGGTGGGGCGGGGGGAGTGGTGCTAGAATCCCCCGCCCAGCGAGGCTCGATGCGGGGATTGCGGCTAGGCCTTCCAGCTTACGCGACTGAAGGGGGAGCTCAGGAGGCTAGGAAGGGTCGCGACACGGGCCGGTTGGAGAGCGAGGCCGGCGTCAGATGGAAGGGAGAAGGCGATGGCGACGCGGCTGCGGCACTATGAGTGCCAGGAGTGCAATGGGGGCGTCCTGCTCGGCGACGACGAGGTGATGGCAGCCACGGAGGAGGTCCAGGCGCGGCTCACCGCCGGGAAGCTCCAGGCCGGGGACCTGGTCCGGGCCCTGTGCGAGCACTGCGGGCAAGAGACTCTGCTCGCCTACCTCCAGGAGAGCGCATGACACGGATCCAGCTCATGTGGATGTTCTTCCCCCTGGTGGGGGGGATCGGGTGGATCGGCTGGGGGGTCACGCTCCTGAAGGCCGGGAGGCGTGGGCTCGCGTGGGCGCTGCTGGGGATCGGGGTCGCGCTCGTCCTGCAGGAGTGGGACGTGCTCGTCTGGATCCTCACGCGATAGGCGCGCCGGGCGGGCCCTGCCGACAGGCGATCTGACGGCGCGGCCCGCCGGTTCCACGCCGATGTCCCCACTGGGCCTCCTGGTCTTCATCGCCGTCGGGATCGCGGTCGCCATCGGCGGCCCCGACCGCCTCAGGCGGTGCCCTACCCTGGCCGGCTTCCTCCTGGGCCTGCTCGCGTTCCATACCGCGTTCGTCCTGCTCTACGAGGCCTTCTACTTCCCCTGGGTGCACATGCGCGAGATGTACCAGTTCGTCGAGGAGATGGCGCCGCTGCAGCGCTATCTGGACACCGGCCAGCCCATCCGCCTGACGAACCCTCGCCAGTACGGCCCGGTCTTCTTCCTCTTCGCCGCCCCGCTCACCCTGCTGAGGGGGTCCCGTGCCCTGGCCAATGTGCTCTACGTCGTCAACGCCGGCCTGATCGTCCTGGCGTTCGTCCTCTGCGCGAAGGCCTGCGCCCGAGGCCCCCTGCGCTGGTGGGAGTGGACGGTCCTGGCGATCGCCTGGCTGAACTTCTGGCCGCTCCACTATCTGCTGGGAAGCCGGAACGTGGAGATCTGGGAGCTGGCCCTGCTGGCCGGCGGCCTGTACGCCGCGCGCCGGGGGCAGGGGCGCTGGACGGGCGCGGCGGTCGGGCTGGCCACCCTCATCAAGATGCTCCCGGCGCTCTTCGTCTACTACTTCCTGTGGCGCGAGCGGCGGGTCTTCCTCTGGTCGGTCGGGACGATGACGGGCGTCCTGGGGCTGGCAACGCTCCTGTTCGGGTGGGAGATGGGCCTGGGGTACGGGCCGTTCCTGGCGAGCCGGGCGCTCGCGGCCCGAAGCTGGGACTTCGCCCACTACGAGAACGTCGCTCTGAAGGGGCTGCTCTTCAAGGCCTTCGCCGGGTTCCGGCTGGAGCCGGGCGTCTACACGTTCCGCGTGGTCGAGCCGTTCTGGCTCCCGGCCGGGCTCGCCTTCGCGGCGCAGGGGCTCGGCCTCGCCCTGCTCGCCTGGTTCGCGCTCTGCCGGGCGACCCAGTGGGCCGGGAGCGCCGGGACCGCTGCGCAGGGATCCCCCGCGGACGACCCGGCGGTGGAGGGCCGCGGGATCGAATGGACGCTCGTGCTCGCCGCCATGCTCCTGCTCTCCCCGCTGACCGCCTGGGAGTACGCAGTCCTGCTCCTCCCCGGGATCACGGCCGCGACCCTGCTCCTGCTGCGTCGCCCGGACCTAATCACGGGCCCGGCCCGGCTCCTGCTGGCCGGCGGGTACGTGCTGGTCTCCGATGTCCTGATCATCAGGGGCGCCCCGTGGGAGTGGCTCAACCTCCGACTCGGCAACCAGCTCCTGCGGCACCCGGTCGAGAGCTACAAGGCCTACTGCCTGCCGACCCTGGGGCTGCTGCTTTTCCTGGCGTTCGCCGTGGTGGTCGCGCGCCGGCTCGCCGCACGGCCTGCCGGGGCTGAGGTCCGGCTGAGCGGGCCCCCGTGGTCGGCCGCCCCCCGCTGACCCGGGGCTCCCGCGCTGCGCCGGATGGAGACGCGATGGGTGATCGCGGGAACGAGGGCGCGCGGGCAGGGCGCCCGGCGTGGTGGGGGGTGGTGAGGGGAGGGCGTCGCGCCTCGGTTACGGTTCGCGAGGGAGGGTCTGCCCGACGTAGAGCGCGCCGGGCACGAAGGCCCAGGTCAGCTTGAGCAGTTCCTGCCCCGTGTTGGTGATCTGGTGGCGTTTCCCCCGGGGGATGTGGAGGGCATATCCGGCCCTGAAGGGGTAGTGCTGGTCCTCGACTCTGAGCACGCCGGAGCCCTGGACGATGTAGAAGAACTCGTCGTTGTGGGGGTGGGCGTGGAGGTGGGTGCCGTGGCCCGGCTCGAATGTCTCCATCCCCATCGCGAACTCCTTGTGGTCGGGGTCGAGCAGGACCCGGCTCTCCCGCAGCCCCTCGGGCGTGTCGATCATGCGCCCGGCCACGGTCGCCTCGTCCACCACGCGCTCTTTCATGGCCGCCCTCCTGAGCCTCCATCTGGACTCCGGCTCTGCTCCCAGGGCCCGCCAGCCCTTGTTAGCAGGCCGGGTTCCTCGTGTCAACGCCGCCCTGGTGGCCCGGTGGCCGCCCGGCCGGCGGACGCCCTGCCGCTCACCGTCGCTTCCGCTCCTCCTCCAGCGTGGCGACGGAGCAAATATCCTAGCGCACCTCCGCGCGTATGGTAACGTGCCTCTGCTCGGCCGGTTCGCCCGCTCCTGAACCGCGTCCTGAGGAGCCGCGCGTCGCATGTCCCGGCTACCCCGTGCTCACGGCTGGCCGTCGGTCCTTCTGGTGTTGCTCCTCGCGCTCGCCTTCCGCCTGTGGGATCTTCATGCGGCCGGGGAGACCCTGGACGAACCCGACTATGCGGGCGTGGGCGAAAGCTACATCCAGGCCCTGTGGCGGCTGGACCTCGGGGAGGCGGCCTGGGCGGGGAACCACGAGCATCCCCCCATCGCCAAGTACGTCTACGGCGTCGCCGGCCTGCTGGGGCCGGAAGCGCCCCTGCGTGCCGGGCGCGTGGCCAGCGCGCTCATGGGGGCGCTCACCTGCCTCCTCCTCGTCCTCCTGGGGACGCGACTGTTCGACCGCCCCACCGGCGTGCTGGCGGGTCTGATCCTGGCCTTCCTGCCGACCGTGGTCGCCCACAACAAGGTCCTGGGCCTCGAGACCCCGTCCATGTTGCTGGTGACCGCCACGCTGCTGGCGGCCGTGGCTGCAGCCGAGGACCCGCGGAACAGCCGGACCTGGCTCATGGCCGGCCTGCTGGCCGGGCTGGCTGTGGGGGTGCGGCTGAACAACCTCCTGGTCTTCCTGCCGCTCATCGCCCTGAGCGGCGAGAGCTACATGGCGACGCATCCCCCCAGCTTCTGGATCCAGCCCCGGAATCTGCTGCTCCTGCCCCTGATCAGCGGGCTCGTCTTCGTCGGGAGCTTTCCCTGGCTCTGGACGGGCCACTGGACGTACGACATCCGGGAGTTCTTTCTGGGCGTGTACCGGACCCCTCCGGTCTCCTACTATGCGGTCTACTTCCTGGCGACCACGCCGGTGGGAGTCCTGCTCGCCTCCGCCGCGTTCGGCCTGACCTGGAAGCGGACGCCGCGCCTGGCGGGGCTC
>JACPFL010000261.1 GCA_016183025.1 Deltaproteobacteria bacterium
CGTCTCGGGAGCGCACTGGGACCTGGAGATGGGCGCGCTCACCCACCTCCTGCACGAGTCCCTGAAGGACCGGGTGCCGGCCTTGTTGTTCGACGAGGTGCCGGGCTATCCCCCGGGCTACCGGACCCTCTACGGGCAGCTCAGCACGATCCGCCGGCTGGCCTTCACCCTGGGCCTCCCCCTCGACTACGCGCGCAAGGCGGACTTCGTGAAAGCCTACCACGAGCGCATGAGCGCGGTGAAACGGGTCGAGCCGGTCACCGTGAGGGGGGGCCCGATCCTGGAGAACGTGCTCACGGGCGACGCCGTGGACGTCCTGCGGTTCCCGGTCCCCCGGCACCACGAGCGGGACGCCGCGCGCTACATCGGCACGGCGAGCTGCGTCATCACCCAGGACCCGGACACGGGGTGGTTCAACCTCGGGACGTACCGTGCCCAGGTCTACGATGGCCGCACCGTCGGCTGCCAGATCACCGAGGGGAAGCACGGCCGGATCCACCGGGACAAGCACTTCGAGCGCGGCCGGTCCATGAAGGTCGTGATCCTCGTGGGGCAGGACCCGCTGCTCTACCTCCTGGGGTCCAGCCCGATCCCCGAAGGGGTCTCGGAGTACGAGATCGCGGGCGGGCTGAGGGGACGGCCGGTGGAGGTCATCGAGGGGCCCTCTACGGGCTTCCCCATCCCGGCTGACGCGGAGATCGCCCTGGAGGGCGAGATGACCCCGGGCGACGTGCTGGAGGAGGGGCCCTTTGGGGAGTGGATGGGCTACTACTCCGACGACGTCGTGCCTCGCCCGTGCGTCCGGGTGAAGACCCTCCTGCATCGCAACGATCCGATCCTCTGCTGCGCCCCGCAGCACAAGCCGGTGGACGAGACGGTGCTGCTCAAGGGGGTGAGCGCGTCCGCCGCCATCTGGCAGGCGCTCACGGCTGTCGGCGTGCCGGAGGTGCAGGGCGTGTGGGACCACGAGGGTGGGGTGGCCTGGCGCTTCACGGTCGTCTCGATCCGGCAGCGGTACCCGGGCCACGCCCGCCAGGCCCTGCACGCGGCGGTGGCGGCCCAGGGGGGGGCCTACAACGGGAAGTGGACCGTCGTGGTGGACGACGACATCGACCCCGCGGACCTGGACCAGGTCCTCTGGGCGATGTGCACCCGCTTTGACCCTGTCACCGACATCGACATCATGCAGAAGGCGTGGTCCTCCAAGCGCGACCCGATGGCCCTGCCGGGGAACTTCAACAACCGGATCCTTGTCGACGCCTGCATCCCCTACGACCGGAAGCTCAAGGGAACCTTCCCGCCGGTCGTGGACGTGAGCCCGGAGATCCGGGCGAGGCTCCGGGCGCGCTGGCCGGAGTTGTTCGCCAGCTGAGCCCGCCGGGCGCCCTTCACGCGCGTCCTCCGCCGCCCGATCGTCATGGACGCCGTCACGGCCGCGGGTAGCGCCGGCGTGGGAGTCAGGCGGGGAGGGGGATTTGACAGGGTGGCGGGCTGAAGGCTAAGGCTGGGAGCAGGGCGGGGCTGGCCTGGACCTCAGGGAGGGCTCGGATGCAAGCCGTGATCTTCCTCCTGTTCTGGATCCTGCTGATCTGCGGGATCTACTGGCTCGCGAAGCGCAGCGTCGACAAGGAGTTTCGCGAGCGCGGGCAATAGCGGGGACCACCGCGCGGGAGGCGGGGGCGCGGCGGGCTGGGGGCCTGGCACCGCTACTCGAAAATCCGGGGGCTCTCCTGCGGCAGGAACCGGTGCCCGCAGAACGGGCAGTGCAGCTTGTACTTGCCCTGCCTGAGCGGCCAGTCGGCGTAGAAGCTCTTACCGCACCCGGGGCAGTCGATCCAGAAGATCCGTTCCATCCTTCACCCAATCCTCCACCCGGATCTTCCGCATGGCATCCTCCGGCACCCGCATCGGCGCGGGGAAGGGGACGTCCAGCGGCCGGGTCGCGTCGATCACGAGCTTCGTGTAGCCCATGGCCGTGGTGAACACGGTCGCCGAGTTCCGGACCACGTCCACGTCCCGGTCGGGGTTGACGTTGGTCACCACCGACCAGATCACGTCGGATTCGTTGAAGACGTCGATGTCCTCGTCCACGACCACCGCGATCTGGAAGAGCGGGAAGTCGTGCAGGGCCGTGTGCCCCACCACCTTGGCCACCCCCTCCCGGTCCTTCCTCATCGAGACGTAGACCAGGAAGCGGCCGCAGCCGCTGTAGGGGAGGTGGACGGCCTTGATGCAGCCGAACTTCTGCTGGAGCTTGTTGTACAGGCTCCCCTCCTTCGGGATGACCCCCAGGTTCCAGTGCCCCCGGTGTCCCGAGAAGATGTCCTGCATGACGGCCCGCTCGCGGAAGCTGATGGCCGTGACCTCCATGACCGGGCGGAGGCACTGGGCCTGGTAGTGGCGGGTCACCTCCCCGAACGGGTCCACCGGCTCCAGCTCGTCCGGCGGCATCTCGCCCTCGATCACGACCTCGGCGTCGGCCGGGATGAGGAAGCGGTCGCCCCAGGTCACGGAGGGGGTCAGGCGGAGCGGCTCGCCCAGGAAGCCCCCGATGGTGTCGTAGTCGTTGCTGCCGAAGGGGGTCAGGGCGAGCGCGCCGAGCCAGAAGGCGGGGTGGTGGCCCAGGATGAAGACCACCGGGGCGCGCGCCTTCCGGTCCCAGTACTGCTTCTGCAGGCGCTCGAGGTGCGGGGTGTGGATCGAGATCCCCAGGCGACGCGGCCCGTGGATGAACCCCTTGCAGAAGGAGATGTCGTAGAACTCCCCATCGAGGGCCTTCATGGCGAGGCCCATGGTGAGGACCGGGCCGAGGTCCATCTCGAAGTGGCGAACGACCGGCAGCTTCCGGACATCGGCCTCGGCCCCCTGCCAGGTGTGGGCCCGGACCGGGGCGTCCTGGGGGGGGATGGTCACGGCCGGGACGTGCTGGCGCTCCCGCCGCGCGAACTCCAGGCTCAGGGGGAGCCCGGACTGGTCCTCAGGGAAATCCAGGGCTCGGGCGCAGCGCTCCCGGGTGCCGAACACGTTGGAGACGAGCAGGACCTCGCTGGGCTGCCCCAGGACGTTGGTCGGCCGCTCGAACAGCACCGCGGGGTATTCTCTGCGGTCGTCCAGGTGCTGCAGGATGGCGGTCGCCTCGAACGCGTCCGGATGGATGGGCCGGGTGACCGTCACCAGATCCGCGGGCCGGCCCGCCAGCCCGGTCAGGAACCCCCAGAGGTCCTTCGGCATGACGTCGCTCCTTCTCGCTAATGCGTGCTTCGACCCGAAACCGGCGAGATTCAACTCTTATAGCATAGTCGCGAAGGCGAGAGGAATGGCCGAGTGCCCCCGGGGCACAGGCGCGGCGCGGGCTCAGGAGCTCCCAGGGGCGGCGGATGCGCCGCCCCCGCCCGGGCGAGCCGTCTCACCAGTCTCGCGGGTGGCCTCGGAGAGCCACCCCCCTGGCCGGCGGGCCCCGTGGGTCTTCTGCAGCCATTCCAGGGCAACCAGGGGCAGAACCAGGCCCACGCCCACCAGGTCCGAGATCCAGCCCAGCGCGCCTCCAACCCCCACCGGGATGAGGAGGCCGACGGCCCCGGCCCCGAGGGCGACGCGCTTCCACGCCGGAAGCGGACGGAAGAGAAAGCCGGACATGGCCACCCCCAGGAGTCCCGCCCCGGCGACCGCGGTGCCGACCGCAAGGGCTACCTGCCACGGCGGGCCCTTCATCAGCAGGGCCGGCGCGTACACGAACAGGAACGGCACGATGTAGGCCACGATCCCCAGGCGGACCGCCTCCAGCCCGGTCTGCCACATGTTCGCGCCCGCCAGGGCCGCCGCGGCGTAGGTCGCCACGCAGACCGGAGGCGTGACCAGGGACATGAGCCCGAAATAGAAGATGAAGAGGTGGGCCGCCATCGGGTCCACGCCGAGGCGGGTCAGGGCCGGGGCGACGAGCACCGCCAGCAGGATGTAGACCGCCACGGTAGGCATCCCCATGCCGAGGATGATGCTCACCACCGCGGCCAGCAGCAGCAAGAGCAGGAGGCTCTCTCCGCCCACCTGCACCAGGCCCAGCGAGAGCGCGAACCCTAGCCCGCTCAGGTTGAGCACGCCGATGACGAACCCGGCCACGCCCGTGATGATCCCCACGTCCAGCACGCCCCGCCCGGTCTCCACCAGGATCTGCCCGAGGCCGGGCCAGGTCAGCCGCGCGCCGGGCGTCACCAGGGCCAGGAGCAGGACCGCCAGGACAGCGGCCATCCCGGCCTTGCCGGCCTGGAAGCTGAGCCCGAACAGGGCGTAGAGCAGCACGACGAGGGGGAGCAGGAAGACCCAGCCGCGGCGCAGGACATCGCGGGCCCGGGGGACCTCCGTGCGGGCCAGCCCGCGGAGCCCGTGACGGGCGGCCTCCAGGTCCACCTGGACGAAGAGCGTGACGTAGTAGAGCAAGGCCGGGATCACGGCCGCGATGACGACGCTCGGGTACGGGACCTCCAGGAGCTCGGCCATCAGGAAGGCCGCCGCGCCCATCACGGGCGGCATGATCTGCCCGCCCGTGGAGGCGACCGCCTCGACCGCCCCCGCCACATGGGGCCGGTACCCCTGGCCCTTCATCAGCGGGATAGTGACGATGCCGGTGGAGACGACGTTGGAGACCGCGTTCCCCGAGATGGTCCCGAACAGGCTCGAGGCCACCACGGCCATCTTGGCCGGGCCGCCCCGGAACCGCCCCATGAGCGCCAGCGCCAGGTCGGTGAAGAAGCGCCCCCCGCCGGTCTGGAAGAGCGCCTGTCCCAGCAGCACGTAGGGGAGGACGATGGCCGCCGCCACCCAGAAGACCAGGCCCAGCAGGCCGTTGGTGTCGAGGTAGAGGTAGGTGGCCACGCGGCCCCACCCCTGGCCCCGGGCGTAGAAGATCCCCGGCAGCAGGTAGGAGAAGTGGGCGTACAGGATGAAGGCCGCGACGATGACCACCAGGGACCAGCCCACGACGCGACGCGTCGCCTCCAGCAGCAGGAGGATGGCGATGCCGCCCAGGAGCCACTTGTCGGGGGTGACGAACGCTTGGGTGTACACGAGGGCAGGGTACTGGATGGCCACGTACAGGCCGGCCACAAGCCCCAGGATGGCGAAGAGCAGGTCGTACCAGGGGAGGCGCTCCGGCGGGGCGCGGCGGTTGGCCGGGACGCTGAGGAAGACGCCAACCAGGATGAGGGCCAGGAAGAGCCCCAGGTACTGCTCGCGGTAGACGGCCTGGCCCAGGTAGGCGTACAGCTCCAGGGTAAACAGCCCCCCGAGCAATGTGATCGCGCCCAGGACAAGGCGCTGGGCAGTGCCCAGCGGCCCCGGGAGCCAGCGATACCGGGAGACCTTGAGCCGCTCCTCGGCCACGTAGGGCCCCGGACCGCCAGGAAGACGCCCGTCGCCCCTACCGCCCGGCCGCCTCCTTCACGAGCTGCGCCTGCCGGGCCTCCATCTCGGCGCTCCACACCCCCTTCTCCTTGTAGAAGCGGATGGCGCCTGGGTGGTAGGGGATCGTCGTCTCCCGCTTCACCATGTGCTTCCGGGCGAAGTCCACCAGCCTCGACCCGCCCTTCTGGATCTCCGCTTCCTTCTCCCAGAGGAGGCGGGTGATGGCGTACACGGTGTCCTCGCTCTGGCTGGCCCCGGTGGTGATATAGACGTCGTGGGCCATCACCGGGATGTCCGCCCGGATCCCGGGGCTGTGCCCCGCCTTCAGCCGGTAAGGGAAGCTGCCGGGGAAGACCTGCGCCATCCGCCGGGCGCCCTCCGGCGAGCCGTCGATCGCCAGGTGCCGGACCCCACCGGGGACGCTGGCATCCGCCTCGCGGACCTTCGCGGAGCCGATGGCGTGGCTGGCCACCTCCACGCGCCCCTCCATCAGGGCCTGGACGCCGTCGTTGACGTTGGCCACCGGCACGACGCGGACGTCGTTCCAGGTGAGGCCGCCGCTGGCCAGCATCCCCATGACCTGGAAGTACACCGCGAGCTGGGCCGCGTACCGGCCGGCGACCCGCCGGCCCTTCACGTCCGCGAGGGTCTTGATGTCCGAGTTGTTCCGGACCAGGAGGGCCACGAGCAGGGGATACAGGATCGTGACGTTGCGGATGCCCGGGGCCGCCGGGAAGGGCTTCTCCCCGCGGTAGGCCAGGCGGAGGTCGTTGTCGGTATTGATCCCGAACTCCAGCTCGCCGCTGCTCACCAGCGGGATCACGACGGTGGAGCCGGCGTAGGGCTGGACCCGCACCTGGATGGGGCCGGCCATGCTCAGGATCTTGGCCACGGTGCCCCCGGTCGCGTAGTAG